>JBBPYD010000214.1:0-12477 GCA_038200305.1 Bryobacterales bacterium | reverse complement strand
CGCTGTAGGTATCGCGCTTGCCGGGAACACGCTGCTCGAATTTCTTCAACTGCGCCTGATCTACATCACAGACGGCAATGATCTCGGTATTGTTCGCGCTGAGAAACTGCTTCGCGTCCCATGTCCCGCGGCCGCCGCAGCCGATCAAAGCGGCGCGGACGGCATCATTCCGCTGCTGCGCCGGCAGAAGCGCCGGCATTGCCAGCGCCGTGGTTTTGAGAAAGTTCCGCCTGTTGTTCGTATCGTTGATTTGCATAATTCCTTTCCAGTTTGAATAGTTTTCAAAAGATCACTTTTAAGGCCAGCTGCACGATGCGCGGGGCTCCCGCTGATGTAATCTTACCGAATAAAGGACTTGTTACGGTGGTATTCGGACCGTTGAGGTTGGCGTGGTTGAACGCGTTGAATAGCTCGCCGCGCAGTTGCACCTTTAATTGCTCCTTCAAAGCGAAGTCCTTGAATGCGGAATAGTCCAGATTCCACAGTCCGGGCGCATGCAACTGGTTTCTGCGTCCCGTCCCAATGGTGCCGAGCGCATTGATTTTGAATGCGGCCGGGTTGAACCACTGATTGATCTCATCTTGTTTGGACCGGCTGGAGGAGAAGCGCCAGTCGACTCCGGTGAGGTCCGCGAAATTTCCTCCGACTCCCATCAAGGCATTATCCACACCGCTGAAGACGGTGATGGGGCCGCCGGCCTGAGCGGTCAGAATGAAATTGCTTTGCCAGCCGCCCAGGACGGCGCGGGCAAACGCATTGGTGTCTTTGAACCCCGGATGCACCCAGATACCGGAGGCAACAAAGCGCTGTGGAATGTTGAAGTCCGCCAGCCCACGATTGTCATTGTAGTTAAACGGATTGGGGCCCGTGGTGGCATACTCCACAGAGCCATACGAGGCGATGTCGATGGACTTGGACCAGGTGTAATTTACCAGCATGGTGAAGCCGTGACTGTACCTCTTCTGGGCGGTCAACTGCAGGGAGTGATATTTAGACCAGGCATCGGTACGGCCCAGTTCCACCGCGCCCAGGGGCTGATAGATGCGGCGCTGGTTGACGTTGCCCGGCGTAGCGCCGGGACCGTAGATTGCCGGGTTGGCTTCAGGAGAGTGCAGCAGATGTTCGCCCTTTGAACCAACATAGGCGGCGCGCAGCAGCAGGTCGCCGGTGAGTTGCTGCTCTAACACGAAATTCCAGTTCTGCATCCACGGAGTGATCATCTGCTTGGTTGGGATGGCCCATGTGTTGTAGGGGCGAAAGCGGAAGGTGGCGTCCGGTTTCTGAGCGCTGGGATCCAGCACCGCGTCGCCGCGATAGGGGTCGGAGAGAATGCCTTGATTCGTCAGGACGGCCTGCCGCAGGAAGGGCTCCGCCTGCATGGACCGGTTGTTGAAAATGTTCATTAGCTGGTCGTAGAAAATCCCGTAAGCGGCCCGGATGACGGTTCGCGGCCGCAACTGATAGGCGACGCCAAACCGTGGCGCCAGATTGTTCCAATCGGTGGGAATGATTCCGTTCTCATAGCCTTTGTCACCCTGAAACAGCAATCCTGGAAGCGCAAGTGGAAAACGCGTGGACTGCCGCCCGGCAACGAAAGTGGTGCGCTGTCCATAGATCTCGTTTATATCGAACTTCGGATCCCAGCGAAGGCCAAGATTGAACGTCAGCTTGCTGGTGGCGCGGATGTCATCTTGAACGTAGAACGCCATGAAGTTGGTCCATACCCGTTCATACGAGTTGGACTGCTGCCGCCAACCGGACATGGTTCCCAGAAGGAATTCGCCGAAGGCATTGCCGGCGTTTACCTTGCCGGGATCACTCCACAGTTGCCCGCTGAAGCTTGCGGTACCGCCGGTGAGCCACGGGTTCAGGAAATCCATCCTGTACCGCTTCAGATCGGCGCCGAACCGCAGATTGTGCCGGCCGGAGGCGTAGCTTGCATTCTCGGCAATCTGGTAGGTGTCCTGGGGGACATAATAGGGAACTCCCGTGCTAATTCCGGACCAGTTGGTAATGCCCACCACCATTGTCGGATTGCCGGGGAGGGTGCGGACACGGCCTCCCAGCGTTTCGAACGTCGGCAGCTCGTTCGGCGGCTGAGCGCGGGACACATTGCGGTTGTAACTGAGAATCAATTGATTCACCAGGCGCGGGGTGGCGATAAAAGTGTGGTTGACAGCGGCGGTTTGAGCGCGTCCATTCTGGCCGACGCCGACATAATAAAGGCTGTTCGGGTTGACCACCCACGGCCGGTCGTAATCGAGCACGAAGTAGCGGGCAGAAAGCCGCTGCCGCGAACTCAATTCCTGGTCGAGACGGAGGAGGACCTGATTGTCGTAGGTCCGCTGCGCGGGAACGGGGATCTGTAAAAGATAGTCGGGTGAAGTGGAGGCGGGCATGAACTGCAGCAGCCGCGCGACGACCGGGTCGATGCGGTTCGCAGGAATTACGTTTCCGGGGAAATACTGGCCGGGAGACAGCGGATCGTGAATGGCGCCGCTGCCATTGGAACCAAGAAAGCCCGACAGATCCCCCCGTTTCATGGCCGCGCTCGGCGCCACGGCCCGAAATGGCGTGGCGATGCTCGTCCGCGTGCCCTGGTAGGAGCCAAACACGAAGGTCTTGTTTCGCCCGTCATACACTCGAGGGATCACCACCGGCCCGCCCAAGGCGACCCCGAACTGATTCCGCTTCAGCGAATCCTGTCCGGTAAAGAAATTGCCGGCGTTCAATGCATAATTGCGGAGGTACTCGAAGGCCGTTCCGTGCAATTCATTGGTGCCTCCACGCGTGACCACATTCACCGCTCCGCCGACTGACCGGCCGTATTGCGCATCGAATGTACTGGTCTGGACGCTGAACTCCTGTACCGCGTCCGGGTTGGGAAACGACTGCGCGATGTTCGTATAGTTGTCGTTAAAATCCGCGTTGTCCAACAGGTAATTGGTTCCATTCTCGCGCGCGCCGTTGATGGACACCGAAGCCTGGTAGGTACCGTTTCCCAGCGTATTGGCCTGTAGCGAACGTCCGCTGGCGTTGACGTTTGAAACGCCGGCGCTCAGCGAGACCAGACTCAGAACGTTCCGCCCGTTGAGCGGTAGATCGGTAACGCGCTTCTGGTCGATCACCTGGACCAGATTGGTGGTAGAGGGTTGAACCATGGAAGCGTTCGCCGAGACCGTTACAACTTCGGTTGTGCCGCGCACCTGAAGGATGGCATCGACCTGGATATCGGTATTCACCTGCAGCAAGACATTGTTTTGGATAAATGGATTAAACCCGTCTTTCTGCACGGAGACCGTGTAAGGTCCGACCGGCAGCAGGGCGACGACAAATTTGCCGGTGCTGTCGGCCGTTACTGTACGGGATTCGGTGGTCGCGGTATTTTTGACAACGATGCTCGCCTCGGGAATGGAGGACCTGGAATTGTCGTAGACAGACCCGTGAATGGTGCCGGTCGCTTGGGCTAACAGTGCCGGGACATACAGCAATCCAATAAGGTAGATTTTAGAACGCAACATGGCCTTCTCCTATCGGGTCAGTCACTACAAATTGTACGCAGTACAATCAATATATCTGCGAGGATATAGTACAATTGGGATTGCGTCAAGAACATAAAGATTAAAACCTTTTCATCGACGTTTATGGCTCCATGTTATTGAATTATTTATGACCGAGGGCGTCGAATCGCGAAAAATCTTACCCTCGTTTCCCCAATTTATGTAGTACAATATGTACACATGACGCAAAGTTGGGTCACGGAAATTGCCAGCACCAGGGGCGCGAAGCAAATCGCAGCCGCTTTAGAGCATGCGATTCTTGCCGGACGCATCCGTAACGGGGAAAAGCTACCCCCCATGAGAAATCTCGCGGCGGAGGTTGATGTCAGCGTCACCACGATAGCGTCTGCTTACCGCATCCTCAGCGCGAGCGGACGGATTTCAAGCCAGGTAGGACGCGGATCGTTTGTTACGGCGCCGCGTGACCCGATTCGACAGAACGACCATGCCGCGAACCTAAAGTTGGTGGAGAATACGCAGAAGAAGATGTATCCTCTTAATTCATGTTCGAGCCCGTGGCGCCGTAGAACTCTGGCCATGTCCGCGGCTCGTTTGCGAGGTCTCTACCCGGATGCCGCGGACTGCACCACTGGGAGTCCGGACACATCCTTACTGCCCTGGAAAGTTCTTCAGCGGAAATGGATCGAAACGCTAAACCACACCGGGCATTCCGAGTTGCAGTACGGCGGCCCGGAACCTGTGGATGCGCTCGTTCGGGCGCTAGTACCGCGTTTAACGGCTGACAGCATCCCTTGCCGGGACTCGGATCTGCTCATCGGGTCTTCCGCTCAACAGCTGATGGTTCTCACGTTCGAAGTAGCATGCGCTCTTACCCCATCTTCAACGCCGAGAATCGCGATGGAACAACCCGGGTATCCGACGGGGCTGGATACATTTGAGCGGTTGTGCCAGATTGTCGGAATTTCCGTGGATGAATACGGGGCCATTCCGTCTTCTGTTGAGGCAGCGCTCGCGAGAGGTGTAACTGCGATTCTGCTCACTCCTCGCGCTCACAATCCCACCGGAGCCTCCTGGTCGGCAGGGCGCATGCGGGAGCTGGCCGAAGTGCTTGCGAAATTTCCGGGCGTGACAATTATCGAGGACGACCATTTTGCCGACATTGCCTCTACCCATCCCGGCTCTCTACTCTCCGACTCGCGGATTGAAGACAGGGTTGTCTATATACGGTCATTCTCGAAGTCGTTTGGCCCGGATCTGCGGATTGCCGCCGCAGTTGTCAGACCGCCGCTGAGGAATATCCTGATTGACGCAAAAGGATACGCGGACGGGTGGACCTCGCGCATGGTGCAGCGAGTTCTTGCCGTGGCGCTTGTCGAGGACGAACTGAAAGAATCGCTTTCCATTGCGAAGGCAGAATACGCCGAGCGGCGCCGGAGGGCAGCGGAAGGCTTGAGTCTGGACCTGGGTGACGGAGAGCCCAACTTCATCAAGAACGAAGACGGCGTGAATCTTTGGGTGCGCCTGCCTTTGGGTTTAGAAGCGGCGCAAGTGGTGGAGCGCGTCGCCGCAATGGGTGCGTTGGTGGTTTCTGGTGAGCCGTTTTTCGTTCCGCCGGGCCACAGGGACGCAGTAAGGTTGAGCGTGGGCGCGGTCTCGCCGGAATTGGCGTTCCGGGCGGGCCGCCTTCTGGCCGAAGCGGCGGTGAATTCCATCGACCGCAGGAGTGCGGTGCCTGTTTAGCTTTAGCGGAGGGTTTCGTTGACTCAGTTAAGATCCGGTCGAATTATTGCCGCCGCCATCCTGGCAATGTTTCTCTATGGTATTGTTGCCGCCTTGCTGGGCACTCTGATGCCGGGATTCGGCTTCACGCCCGCGCAGAATGGGAAGATCGCCGGCGCGCAAGCTTTGGGGCTGGTGATTGCCTCGCTTGCCGTGGGTCCATTTATCGACAGCAAAGGTAAGAAGCCGGCTTTGCTACTGGGCCTTGCTTTCATTGCAATTTCTCTGGTGGCTCTGGCGATTTGGGGCGGCTTTGAATTCGCAATGCTCTGGTGGTTCATCGAAGGCATGGGCGGGGCGATTATCCTGACCGCGGCAAACGCGCTGGCCAGCGATGCCGGCGAGGACCGGCGCGCTATCGCTCTAAATCTGTTGAGCCTGTTTTTCGGACTCGGCGGACTGGCGACGCCCGCCATTATGAATTACCTGGCGGCTGGAAACGGAAACACCCTGTGTTACATTGCTACGCTGCTTTGCGTGATTACTTTCGCCGTACACGTCACGACTCCCATGGCCTTGCCAACCGGGGAGCGCGGGTTCCAATTTTCGGAGGCACGTGGCCTGCTGGCTCGACCCTCGTTGTGGCTGCTCTGCGCGTTCATGTTCCTTTACGTCACCTGCGAAGTCGGGATTTGGAATTGGCTGGTGGTGTACTTGAAGACGCGGAACATTTCTCAAAGCCAGGCCCTCAATATTCTTTCGTTCGGCTTCGCACTTGGGTTATTGATTGGCCGTCTGATTGTCTGCCGCATTCTGGTGAAGGTGTCGCCGGCGACGGTTACGCTTTGCGCGGCGGGAGCCATGGCGGTGACCACGTTTCTAATGCTGAACACCAATGACCCGGCGCTGGCGGGGATCATCGTATTCTGTGTTGGAATTGCGATGGCGCCTGTATTTCCAACCACGCTGGCCATGGTGGCGGATGAGTCTCCCAACAGCACAACGGCAATGGGCGTTGTCATTACATTTGGCTTTATCGGTCTGGCAGTCAGTTCGCCGTTAATTGGCGCGATTGCTGGCGGTGATGCGACGGCTCTGAAAACCGGGCTTCTCGTACTGCCTGTCGCCAGCCTGGTGATGATCGCCGTGAATCTTGCGCTACGGCCGCTGCTCGCCCAGGCGCCGGAACGGAAGCAGCTTGTCGAATCATGATGCTCGTAGGAAACCTTGCACTCGTTGCCGCGGCTCTTTTCTGCGGCGCCGCCATCTACGTTAATTTTGCAGAGCATCCAGCAAGGCTGAAGTTGGATGATCGAGCGCTGCTGGCACAGTGGAAGCCTTCCTACAAGCGCGGCTTCCTGATGCAAGCGCCGCTCGCCGTCGTTGGATGTCTTCTCGGTCTCGCAGCGTGGTGGATGACGGGGCGGCTTGCATTCGCCTGCGGAGGACTTCTCATGATCGCCAACGTGCCTTGGACCTTGTTCGGCGTCATGCCGACCAATAAGATTCTCATGGAGACAGAACCGGCGACGGCCGGTCCGAAGTCCCGCGCGTTAATCATCAAGTGGGGTGGTCTGCACGCCGTGCGGTCGGGGCTTGGCGTGTTGGCGACTCTCGCATTCCTGATCGCGCTTTCCGATTGAAGACGGGAGGAGGATCGATGGACACAGACCTGGACCAGATGACGCGTGAAAACCTTGTTGCCGAAATCAAGAAACTGCGGAAAGGTATCCGTCAGCACCGCGACAGTAGCCGGCACGAGCTATGTTGGCGCCATCCTTGGCTGTGGGGCTATTGCCGGAAAAGACAGACCCGATTCCGATAGTTCCGGAATGGCCGCAGTTCATACAAGGCTGCGTAAAATACCGGCAGTCTCGATGAGCAGGCGCCGAATGCTCCGCGGACGAAGGAGCCGTATGAGGAGTGACAGCTAAGGCTTGGCATTGGTTTTGACCACGTAATACGGCCTGGCCACGCGCGGATCGGGCTGGAACCAGCCGCCATTCGCATCATTGATTACTTCGAAGTAATACATCAGGTCCCATCGGGCTGAAATGTCCGCTCCAGGGATGGTGAGTTCCCCGCCGGGTGGCGCTTCCACCATTTTGAATGGCACTAACTGGTCTACAGGTCTGTAATACGCCCTTACCGATCGCACGTGAGACGCATCGGGGATGGACAACAGCAACGTCAGCGGCTTTCCAGGCTCCGCTGTGGCAGCGGCGGTATGGCGTATCGCAGGCCGGAGCGGCTTCGACGGTGCGTCTTTCCAAAATGCAGTGACGGGAGCACCGGCACCGCGAACAATGAGACCGCTGACCGACCAGTCCCCATCGGGAAACGGTATTTCGAGGCGGCCATTTTTTGCGGCCAGTTTCAGTGTGTCGAACGAGCGGTCCGGATGCAGCAGAAGCGCTTCGTATGGCCCGTCCGGTATTTTGATTCCGAACTTCTGGCTGCCGCGGCCCTTAATGAAATCGCGGAAGAGAACGTCGTGGGGAAGATTCCCCGGGTTCTTTGCGGCGGCACGCACCTCGAGGTACGGAGCAAGGGGAATAGCGACCGCTTCGCGCTGTCCATCCTCCAACCAACCGAAACCTTTATCGTCGCTGTAGCGGGACTCCGGCGAGGCCGGCTCAAATCGAGGGCTAACGTTGTTCTGCAGCACGTATTTGTCCTGCCGGTAAGCCCCATAGGAGGGCTGATTTTTCACTGGTCCGCCAAAATCGAATCCGGCGGTAAAGCGTCCGAACTTGTTGAAAATGTCTTCGCGCTCCTTGACGAGTTCCAGATCGTATCGGGCGTAGGGGAGCTTGTCTTTCCAGTGGCCGTTGTCATCAGGCCCAAATGCCATCTCCTCAGGGTACAGACCATCCGTCAATTTCACTAAGTCCTGCCAGATGGCGACGCCGGTGGTGAGTTCATGCTTTGCCGTTTCCAGCGCCGCGGGGTCGCCTGTCCGATCGAAGAAGGTGAGGGCGTAAGCCGCGTTCTGCTTTCTGGCGTGATAGCGCGCCAGGTAGGCGAGCACACGGAAATCGGGTTCCGATGATAGCCATTCGCGATTTCCAGGCTTCATCCTGGATCGCGCCCGCTCCACCGCGGTGTCGATCTTGCGTCCGATATTGTCGAACCATTCGGCCGTTTCCGGAGGCGTCTGTTTTGCGGAAGCATTCCGGCTAATGCGATTCCGAACGGCCTCCGGGATGGCGGCTATATAGCGCCAGTCACTAGGCAGCACCTGGGCATACGCATCGACGATCCCTCCGGGATTGATCTCCGGCCAGATATACATGTTGGGGTCTGCCAGGTGTACGGCAACAATTTCGTTGATCACCTGACTGGCTGAGTTATAGGCATCCATCACGTCCGCTGCGGCGGCGCCGAAGCGTTTTTTCATTTCGTCCGTCCAGGCGCTCTCGGGTGTTGCAGGATCGTAACTCAAGCGGCCCCAGAGGCGGTAGAAGAGCCAATAACGCTCGAACTCCCATTTCCAGAATATGCGCTCGCTTTGGGCTTTCGTAAATACGTTCCACTTGCCAGGCGCGTTTCCAAAGCCCTTCTGCGCCAGCGGCGGATCGATTTCGAACCCTTCCGCGCCGCCCAGATCGAAGGTGGCGGTTGCGCGGCGAACGTAATCGGGGTTGCCCCAAAGCAGAAGGCGATTTGAGCCCAGGCCCCACAACTCCCAATAGAAGCCGTAAGAGCGGGTTTCTCCAGGAAGTTCAGATAGCTGTAATTCGGATAGGTCTCGGCGGGCTGATAGGGCCTGCCCAGATCTTCCGCCCAATACTTTGTCGAGAGCCGCACCGGGACGCCCACTTCGCGCGCTGCTTTGAGCATTCCGCCGGCGACGATCCAACCTCGAAGGTCGAGTATGACTGGACGCCCAGCATCGTGTATGGCCTGAAATACGAAATTACGATAGAAGTCCACCTGCCGGTCGTTGGGAATTCCGGATTCGCCGTTAGTGCGCATCTGTACGCTGCTGATGCCGGGACAAAGCTGCAATACCTTCTTGAGGGCGGCATAGCTGTAGGGGCCGATATTGGCAGGGGTAAGACCTTCGGTCATCGGCTGCATGGGCGGTTTGCGGTAATCCTGAATGTTGTGTTCCCAGACGCCGAGTGTGAAATCGATACCGTGGCCGACCGCGGATTGTGAGATGTAACGCAGCATTTCCAGATTCCGTTCACGTTGAGCGGGGGTGAGATTGCGGGCTTTGATGTCCGGAAACTCGGGCACGTCCACCCAGAACGGATAGGGCGGCGCCAGGTAGCCGGTCTGGTGCGCGAAGACCAGGTTGAAGCGGTTGAACCGCTCTCGCGCGAGCATTGAAAAGTATGCGTCCCAGTAATCGCGCGAGTAATACCAGTCGCTCTCAAGCTGAGCGTTGTGGAGAAAGAACCTGATGCCGCGCATTGCCGTGCGCGGGGCCGACTTGACATCCTGCAGGCGGCCCTGGGATCGGATTTGTTCGGCGGCTTCGAGCAATCCATACATCAATCCGCGCTCATCGCTGCCTGTCACCTTGCCACGGGAAATCTCGAATGCTTCCGCCGGGCCAGAACGAATTTCGGTTCCAATCTCCGTTTGTGGCAACTTGCGTTCCTGTAAGGCGCGGCGAACTTCGGACATGCCGAAATCGCTTGGCTTGCTGAACAGGGAATTACAGAGGAGTAGAGGCAGGATGAAGGGAACGAAGCGGGTCATTGATTTTTCTCCACAAGAGCGAAAATTTTGCGCCGAAAGGAAATCTTATGCGAGAATGCCACTCGAACACAAGTGTTTCCGAAACGTTTCGTTCTTCACAATGGAAAGTGTTGGAATCAACGAAGACTTGGGTGAACAATCCGAAACGTTTCGGTAGCTAGTTGGAGCGGACGCAAGTCCTGACGTCCAAAGGGTGGAACGCCGCCTCGCGTTTGCCGCTTGGCGATTATCATTGACCGGTTGAGGACCTATGAAAACACTCATATGTAAGCCGATGCTGGCGATAGCGCTACCTTTGGCGCTCGCCTTTTTCCCGCAGATGCTGAAGGCGCAAAGCGGCGTATGTCCGGTCAAGCTCCGGATGCAAGCCAAGCGGCGATCCTGGAGCCACGTTGACGCTCGACAACCCCGTGAAGGGCGATCACCGGCAGGTGGTCACCGATAGCGCCAGCCGATACTCCTTTCCGGATTTGCCGATTGGACGATACAACGTGCGTACAGAAAAGACCGGCTTTCAATCGCAGGTCAAGACGAGCGTTGAAATCAACGTAGGCGCTGCGATCTCTGTCGACTTTTCGTACCCACAGGCTAGCTTACGAAGACGATACAAGTGGTTGGCGAGGCGAGTGTGTTGCAAAGGCGTTACGCCGGCGGCCTGATGGAGAACCGGCAATCGACGGAGCTTATCCGACCTGGCGTTTAGCGGGCTGCACACGGTACACAACCAATTCTCGATCGACGGCGGGGTACGAGCGCGGAGCAAAATTGTTGACGGGCAAGCAGCGCCTCGTAGAAATACTTCTCCGATCCTGGTCCGATACGAAGATCCGCCGCTTCATTCCTCACAATATCGTGGATACGAAGGTCTCGCGAATATTGTGGGTACCGGCCGGATGAATATGTTTATCCGAAGGCCGCCGAAAGCACGGCGTCAATTCTGAGGCCGGCGGTAGGGTTGCGTGGGGGGCACGGCGAGTTTCAAGGAGCTAGTTTTCATGGGGAGCTCTGGTCGTTGCAGGCCTGCAAGATGACCAATATGGAAGCACTTCGCGCGGCCACTTTGAACGGGGCCGAAACAATCGGCTTGGCACAGGATCTCGGCAGCATCGAGAAGGGGATCTGGCGGATCTTGTGATCCTGAGAAAAATCCCCTCGAAAACATTCGTAACACGATGGATCGAGTATGTGATGAAAGACGGCGAGTTAAACGCGGCGACATGCTGGACCAGGTTTGGCCGGTGCAGAAGCCGCTCGCAACGCTATGGTGGTGGAAGGACCAGCCGGACGCGACTTCCCGGTAGTCCGCGAAGTAGGAATGCGAAACGTTTCGTTCGGCAGTATGCTATTATCCTTGCACCTATGGAGGTCTTCGCCATGATGCGGAAGACAGTACTCGCGCGTTTCATTCCGGGGGTCGTGTTCGGCCTTCTCGTATTTCACGCCACAGCCTTTGGCCAAGCCGACAAAGGAAGCCTCCTGGGCACCGTGCAGGACAGCTCCGGAGCGGCAGTATCGGACACCGAGGTGACCGTCAGGGAGATCAACACCAATCTCATTCGCGCAACCCGCACGAATGCTGACGGCAACTTCTCCTTTCCTCTCCTCGATTCTGGAAATTACACCGTGGAGACTAACCACGCGGGCTTTAAGCAAGCGGTGCGAACCAATGTTCAATTGAATGCCAATAGCGCCATCCGAACGGATTTTGTGTTGCAGGTAGGCAATGTCGCTGAGAGTATTTCCGTGTCAGCATCGTCGGCAATTCTGCAGACTGACCGCGCCGATCTCGGGACGAAGATCGAGCGGCAAACCCTGCAAAACATGCCACTGGCGTTCAATCGCAACTACCAGGGGTTGATTGGACTGGTGCCTGGCGCGTCGCGGCCGATTCGCGCCAATTCTTCTTTCTACAACTCGCAGGACAGTCTTTCAACGCAAGTGAATGGGCAGTTCCGCCAAGCGAGCAGCTACTTGCTGGAGGGCATCAACAACGACTGGGATAACGGCAACGTCACCGTTATTGTTCCGCCGATCGAAGCCATTCAGACCGTCGATGTCACTACTGCCAACTACGATGCGGAGTTCGGCCGCGTCACTGGTGCAGTCACCAACGTGATCTTCCGCTCCGGCACGAATGCCTGGCACGGCAGCGCGTTCGAGTTCAACAAGGTAGCGGAGCTGGCTGCTAAGAATTATTTCGCCGTAAAGGCGCCGCCGCTGGTGTACAACCTGTTCGGCGCTACTTTCGGAGGTCCGATCCGGAAGAACAAAGCATTCTTTTTCGTCGATTACCAAGGTCTGCGTGATCGCGAGTCGGCGGCGATTGGAACACTGACGATCCCGACCACCCTATTTCGCGGCGGCAACCTAGTCTCCTGTCTTGGATAATTCTTTACAACGCTGGACCTTATCAAGGATCACGTCGGCAGAGGCTTTCCAGATAAATGGGGTGGGATCGCCGTTCCAGTTTGCCAGCCACTGATATATGGCCTTCTCCAACTCCTCGGCGCTGTGGAATGTTCCT
>JBBPYD010000213.1:0-6313 GCA_038200305.1 Bryobacterales bacterium | reverse complement strand
TAATTGGCGTTTTCGCGGTAATACTGAAAGAACAGCTCGCACGCTTCCAACGCCTCGCCGGTGGTTTCCACAGTGATCAGCAGATCGGCTTTGCGGACACTTTTTCCCGCTGCGCCGCCCACCACAACCTGCCAGCTCCCTTCCTGACCCACCATACCGATATCCTTCACCGTCGCCTCAGCGCAGTTGCGCGGGCATCCTACCGTCGCCATTTTCAGCTTGTGGGGAGTGAACAGATTTTCCAGGCGTGTCTCAAGTTCGATGCCTGCGGCTGTCGAATCCTGCGTGCCGAAGCGGCAGAAATCCGTGCCGACGCAAGTCTTCACCATGCGGACGCCTTTGGTGTACGCCTGCCCCGAAGCCATCCCGAGATCGGCCCATATTTTGGGCAAGTCGGTCTTCTTCACCCCCAGAAGATCGATGCGCTGGCTGCCAGTGATCTTCACCATCGGCACGTTGTATTTGTCGGCCACATCCGCGATCTTTCGCAGCTCGGCAGCCGTGGTGACTCCGCCACGGATTCTTGGAATGACGGAAAACGTGCCGTCTTTTTGGATGTTGGCGTGTACCCGGTCGTTGATGAACCGGGCGGACCGGTCCTCTTCGTGATCGCCGCACCAAAGCATATCCACCATGTAGCTAAGTGCGGGCTTGCAGACCTCGCAGCCAAGCCCGTTTCCATAAATGTCCAAAATGTCCTGGACGGATTTGAGCCGCTGTGTTTTCGCGATCTCCCGCAAATTTTCCTGTGAGAAGGGCAAACACTTGCAAAGAACTTTCTTGGTCTCCTCTGTAAACTCCGAAGCCACCGCTTTCAACAGCGACTGGCACATGCCGGCGCAGCTTCCGCAGCCCGTGGAAGCCCTGGTGCATTCCTTTAATTGCGCCAGTGTGTTGACACCCTTTTCATGAATCGCCGAAATAATTGTGCCCTTGGTGACGCCAAGGCACCCACAGATGGTCTCGCTATCGGCCATTCCCGCAACACCGAGCCCTTCGTCGGTCCTGCTCAGAGTGGGTTCCGGGAATAGAAGACTCCGCCGCATCACCGTCAGATCGGTCCCTGTCCGCAACCACTCCATGTACCGGTGGCTGTCGGAAACATCTCCTACCAGAATCACTCCCGCCAGCCTTCCATTCCGCAGCGTAAGTTTCTTGTAGATTCCCAGTGCCGCGTCTTCGTACCGGACCACTTCTGTTCCGGGTTCCGAGTGCTCGTCATAATCTCCTGCTGAGAAGACATCGACGCCCATGATCTTGAGCTTTGCCGCCTGCACGGAGCCTTCGTACATCGGTCCTTTATTGCCGGTGATGGTCGCCGCGGCAATCTTTCCCTGCTCGTAAAGGGGAGCCACCAGCCCGTACGTCAAGCCCCGGTGCTCCACGCATTCCCCCACCGCGAAGATGTCCGGGTGAGATGTCTCCATGTGATCGTTCACCAGAATGCCGCGATGGATGGCCAGACCAGCCTTGCGCCCCAGTTCCACATTCGGACGGATGCCCGCGGCAATCACCACCAGTTCGGATTCGATCGCTTCGCCATCGTGGAACTGTACGCCTTCCACGTTGCCGTTGCCGACAAGAGCGCTAGTCGATTTGCCGCATAGGACGCGAACGCCCAACCGCTCCATCTTGTTCTTCAGGTATGCCCCGGCGGTTGCGTCGAGTTGCTTGTCCATCAAGGTCGGCGTCAGGTGAACCACGGTGACGTCGCATCCCTGCACTTGCAAACCGCGCGCCGCTTCCAGTCCCAGCAATCCCCCGCCGATGACGGTCGCCTTCATGCCTGGCCTGGAACGTCCCATCATTCCTTTGGTGTCTTTCAGGTTCCGGAATGTGAAAACATTCTTCTTGTCAGTGCCTGGGATGGATGGAATGAACGCTGTGCTTCCGGTTGCGATCAGCAATTTGTCGAACGGTGTGATACTGCCATCATCTCCGGTGACAGTCATTCCTTCCGCGTCAACGTCAATGATACGGACGCCGAGTTGCAAGCCAATCCCATTCCGCTGATACCAATCGATGCCGTTCAGCGTGATGTCATCCATGGCCTTTTCACCGGCCAGTACCGATGAAAGCAGGATGCGGTTGTAATTGACATGCGTTTCATCGCCGAACACCGTGATCTCAAGTTTCGGCGAATGTTTCAGAATCTGTTCAACACAGGCCACACCGGCCATTCCATTTCCAATGACGACAAGTTGTTTCATTGAATTGCTCCCGTCTTCTCTACCCGGACCGCGCACTGCTTGTAATTGGGCTCGCGCGAGATCGGATCGAAGGCGCTTTGCGTGATCAGATTCGAATTGGTTTCCATGAAGTGAAACGGCATAAAGACTTGCCCCGGAGCCACGATTTCCGTGATACGCAGTTCCACGCCGCTCACGCGATCCCGCTGCGAGACGATATCCACTTTGTCGTGAGGCCGGAGTTCCAGCCGCTTGGCGTCGCGCGGGTTCATCTCCAGCCAGGCACGCGGCGAGATCCTTTCCAGAATCGGAACCTTTGCCGTTTTGGTGCGTGTGTGCCAGTGTTCTACGGTTCGCCCTGTGTTGAAGATGAATGGATACTTTTTATTCGGCTGATCCGGGAACGGCTGCCATTCTATGGCGAGCAGATTCGCCTTTCCGTCCGCCGTTTGAAACTTCCCGTCTTCGTACAGGCGGGTCACCGACGGCTCGGCGCCCTCCGGAAACGGCCACTGCAAGCCGCCATGTTCCTCCAGCAGTTCGTAGGTCATGCCGGAATAGTCGCAGGGGCGGCCCTTGGAAACGCGGCGCCATTCATCGAACGCGTCTCGTGGTCCTGTCCAACCTGGATAAAGACGATCTTTGCAACCAAGCTTCTCCGCGATCGCCAGGAAGATATCGAAATCCGGTTTTGCCTCACCCGGCGGCTCCACCGCTTTGTTCACTTTGCTGACGCGTCGTTCGGAATTGGTGTAGGTTCCTTCCTTTTCTCCCCAGATCGCGGCAGGCAGCACCAGGTCTGCGAAATCGGTTGTCGGCGTCGGACAAAAACCGTCCTGCACTACCAGGAATTCAAGATTCTCAAATGCCTGCTTCAGCACATTGAAGTTGGGATAAGAGACCACAGGGTTGGTCGCGATGATCCACAACGCGCGGATCTTCTTGCCCACTGCGCCTTCGATAATGTCCGGATAAGCAAGGCCCCGCGACGTCGGGATCTTTTCTACATCCACGTTCCAGAAATCTGCAATCTCCTGCCGGTCTTGCGCGCTTTCAAACTTTCGATAACCGGGCAGGCTTGAAGTGCAACCGGTCTCGCGCGTGCCCATGGCATTACACTGACCGGTAATGGAAAACGGCGAAGCGCCCTCCCTGCCGATGTTGCCCGTGATCAGCGCCAGATTGTTGATCGCGTTCACCGTCTCTGCGCCTTGCGTGGAATGATTCACGCCCATGGTCCAGCCGATGAACGCCGCCTTTGCGCGCCCATACAGCAGGGCCACTTTATAAATCAACTCCTGACTCAGGCCGGTGAGTTCGCAGACGTACTCAGGCGTGTACTTTTCAAGCGACACCTTCAGTTCCGCGAATCCGTTTGTGTGCCCTTCGATGTAATCGTGGTTGATCAGCCCTGCGCGAATGAGGATATGCATCATTCCGTTCACCAGAGCGATATCGGATCGCGGTTTTATGGGCAGGAAGATGTCGGCCATCATCGCCGTCTTGGTCACTCGCGGGTCGGCCACAATCAACGTCTTGTTCGAGTTCTTTTCCAGCCGTTGGCATAGGATCGGATGATTGTCGGCAATGTTCGCTCCCATCAGCAGAATTACGTCGGCCTTCTCCAGATCGTCATAACAGCCCGGAGGTCCATCGCCGCCGAAACTTCGCTTGTATCCGGCCACAGCGCTCGCCATGCAGAGAGTGGTGTTTCCGCAATAATTCTTGGCGCCGAATCCGATGTGGGCCAGTTTGCCGAGTGTATAGAACTCTTCGGTCACAAGCTGTCCGGTGCTGATGATACCCAGTGCTTCCTTGCCGTATTTCTGCTGCACGCCGCTGAACTTGGCAACCATGATGGAGAGCGCCTCATCCCACGTAACGCGCGCAAGCTTGCCGTCCTTGCGCAGCATCGGATACTTGGCGCGAGTGTCGCCTTCCAGCATGTAGTGCTCGGAGAGTCCCTTGGGGCACAGCTTCCCTCGGTTTACCGGGTGATTCACGTCGCCGCGGACGGTGATCGCCTTACCGTCTTTCACGCCGATCAACATCCCGCAGCCCACCGAACAATAGCCGCAGGTGGTGGGAACCCATTGATCCGGAATCTTCTCAGTGGACGTGTAACCGAACCGCGGATCGGATGAATACGAATATTTTTGCTGTAGCGTATCGATGCCGAGAATTCGTTTGATGCTCATGCCGCGGCCCTCCCGGAAAAGAACGACGCGGCCATGTTCTTAGGCGCCACGCTGACGAAGAAAAGATAGCGTCCCAGCAGTTCGCCGGCGAGCGCGAGCATTAAGCTGGCAACCGCTTGACTCAACAGGGGCAGGACGATGCCGCCGAGAACGAGCAAGGCAAATCTCAAGGTGAAGAGCCGCGCAAGATCGTTTGAGAGCAGCCTCGCGGAAGCCTTCAACTCGAATTCGTCTGACCGCGTGAGCCACAGGAATTTCGCGCCCTGGTTCAGCAACTGCATGGTGGATGCGGCAACCGTGGCCATCAGTAGAAGCCCGTTTTCGGGTGCGATGGCAGCCAGGAATAACGGCCCGAGTATTGCACCAGCAAGCACGAATTCCGCTAGCGTGTGCTTGCTGTTCCAGGAGGGCCGGGCAGGGACCAAATAGAGGAAGGCACTGGCGGTGATGCCCGCTATCCCAAGCAGACCGGTCACTCCGCCCAGAATTGAGTTTCCAGGAAATCCGAACCAAAGCGCCGCAGCGTAGACCGAAGCCGAACCAGCGAAAAGCGTGAAGAGCAGCACTTCGCGGCTGAGCCAGGACCGCTTCCACATCTTGAGCGCACGGTAGGCGTGGATGGGGCGGCCCAGGTGCAGCGTGGAAGCACCGAGCGCCAGATTCGCGACGCCGAATGCCGCCGCCGCTCCGATGCCAAGCATCGCCGTTCTACCCAGTAGGGCCATTAGCCAGACGGCCACGAATGCCCCTACCGAAAGTTGCGTCAGCACGGTCATTACAACAAGCGGTGTATGCGGATGTTCCGGACGAACCCGGCTGTAGTCGGCTTTCTGAATTTCTGTTGGTAGATTTTCAGGTAGAGTGATACGCGTTGTCGAAACCGTCTTGTCGGCTTTGGGCATGCCGGGCGCATTCCCCAACTGGACAAAGTCCTGCTTCCACTGCGCAATTTCGACGATTTCAATCTGAATGGCTTGTTCGGGGCAGGCATTCACGCAGGCCGGCTCTCCGCCTTCTGAAAGCCGGCCATAGCACATGTCGCATTTGCCCACGACCCCTCGCTCCGGGTTGTACTGCGGCACACCATACTGGCAGTTCCAGGTGCAATATTGGCAGCCGATGCAGGCGTCGGCGTTGTGCTGCACTATGCCGGTTGCGGCATCCTTTGTGTACGCATCCACCGGACAACCGTTCAAACAGGAAGGCTCCAGGCAGTGGTTGCATCCCATGGAGAGATAAAACCGCTGGGTGAAAGGGTAAACGCCGCCTTCAATTTCGCCGACGCGGCGCCAGTTTATATCGGCGGGATTATTGTTTTGCTCGTTGCACGCCACCTCGCAGCAGTGACACCCGATGCACTTCGTCATGTCGAAGTGGAACCGGTACTGCTCACCGGGAGCCAACGCCTGCCCGGGAATCAGCCGCGCTTTCGTCGGCTGCTGCGTCAAGCAGAAGCGAGGATTGTCCTCACTGACCCGATCTTTTAGCGGTAGCAACAAACCTGAGAGTCTCCCGTAGAATGGATTTCTTCATTCGGGACTCCCTGGTCCGGCCTATTTACTGCGCTCTCAGCAACAGAGGGAGAGGAGACGTGGTAAACAGCTATTTCTAAAGTAGGCTATCGGTGATCCAACGGTCAATCCAAATATTGAATGGCATGCCAAGCAATTAGTGATGTTACAGTGCCGCTGTGCAAACAGGGGCTAGATCGGCGATAGATGCCACAATGCGTGTGGGCGCGAATGGGAAATCCCGTATGCTGGTCAAGTTACTGGATCCGGTGAGCACTAGCAGGATGCTGAAAAAACCTTATTCTCAGCTGTCGCTTCTCTCATTTTCTGCTTGAGCTTGCTTTTGGGAGACTATGCAGAGCTTTTTGAGGCTCCTCGTTGGGGAGTATGTGACCAGAAGCCTTGTTTTCAGGCC
>JBBPYD010000212.1:0-8726 GCA_038200305.1 Bryobacterales bacterium | reverse complement strand
GGGCGAACCGCGGAGCGCTTCACCGTCAATCAACGCTGGCGCTGGCTCCTGCGCTTCATTTTTCGCGATTGGCTCAAATCCCAGTCGCCCGACCCAGCCCATTTGCCCTTGACCGCTTTGGTTAACTGCCGGATTTAGGTTTAATCATCCGGTGGATGTTGCTCCTAACGCTACGACGGGCCTGCAGGATCTAAGTCTGCAGAGCAATCCGCCCCGAATTATCCAGCTTTCGCTACGCCTTGAGTGGTAGCGCCGGTTGGAGGCGCCGCGCTAAACCTCGACGCCCAGTTCTTTCCACGTGACCGATTTCCGGCGGTATATTGCCTCACGGCCTAGAATGGCCGTGAGGGCGGCCGTGGCGGCGATTTTTATGTCTGCGACGGGCGGCCGGTTTTCGCGAATGCATGCGAAAAACTGAGTCATCGCGTCCTCTTTTTCACCCCGCTGGTCCGCGGGGATCAGGCTACGCGGCTCGCTGCCATCGAGTCCATAGAAAACGCCCTTGGTCAGGTCAACGGTTCCTTTCTCGCCCATGATGAAATACCACTGGCCGCTTGGCAGGTCTTTCAACGTGCGCGGGTGCATATACAGCTGGCTATAGTCGAGGTGCATGTCGTTGTCGTAAATATATTCGACACAGAACCCGTCCATCATGAGCGTGCCCGCGGGCTGTGGAGTAGGGAAATATTTCTTGCCATGTCCGTAGGCGCTTGTGGGTCTGCTGTCCGCCACCCAATTGCACACGTCCAGATTGTGTACGGCATTCTCAACAATGAGGTCCCCGGAGCGCTTCACGTCCTTGTACCACTCTGGCCGCGCGCTTTCCGCCTGCGGCGATAACGGCGTGCTATCGCGATTCGCGCGAATAACATAAGGCTGGCCGATGATGCCGTCCCGCACCTGCTGGATAACGCTCCTGAGGCTCGCGACGTACCGTAGCTGCTGGCCGATTTGCAAAAATGTTTTTGCCTTTCGCGACGCCGCGAGCACCGCCGCAACCTGCTCGGGCGTGATGCCGACCGGCTTCTCGCAATAGATGTACTTGCCGGCTTCGAGCGCGGCTGCAGCCATGGGAGCGTGCAAATAGCACGGTGTTGCAACCACCACAGCATCCACTTCCTTGAGGTCCAACACCTGCCGGTAATCCGCAAATGAGCGCGGGTTATCGCGCTTTGCCGCACTCTGAGCGTTGTCGCGGGCCTGCGCGTCTATATCGCAAATGGCCGCAATCTTTACGTTTGGTTGCGCAAGAACCTGTGTCATCAGCGTGCTGCCGCGGTGGCCGATGCCAATCATGGCGGTCCTGATCTCCCGATCGGGTGTGGCCGCCTGCGCAGCCAAAGCTGCCGCTGACGTTAGAAGGAATTCACGTCGATGGGTCTTCATAGTTACTCCAGGTCATGTTAGCATCAGCGGCATGAGACCAGAATGGACCCGGCGTGAGGCGCTGTTCGCTGCGGCCGCTACTCCTCTTTTTGCCCAGATCGGCCCCACCGAATTTCAGATCGGATGTATGACCATTACGTATTCGGCTTTCCCGCTAAATCGCGCGCTTCAGGGTATAAAGAGCGCCGGGTATCGTTATGTCGGATGGGGGACCACTCACGAACGCGTACCGGTAATGGATAACGATGCGCCACCCTCGGCGGCGCGGATACTTGCCGCGCGGTGCCGCGAGATGGGCCTTGAACCCGTCATGATGTTCTCGACTGTCAACGTGGAAGCGGCGGACTCGGCCGCAAAACACACACGCAAAATCGAGCAGGCTGGCGCGGCGGGCATCCCGTATCTGATCACGTTCGGGAAGACCACGGCAGGCGCCTTGGAACCCTGGATCGCCACGCTGAAGCAACTTGGACCTGTAGCTCGCGCGAACAACGTGACAGTCGTCATCAAACAGCATGGTGGCAATACCGGAACGGGCCGGCTCTGCTCTCGCATTCTGGCTGACGTGGCCGATGAAGGCGTGAAGATGTGTTATGACGCGGGTAATGTGCTCGATTACGAGAAACTGGACCCCATCCCCGACATTCAAGCTTGCTGGCAAGACGTGCGCGCCTTTGCGATTAAGGATCACAGGAACACGCCCAAGAGCCAGGACTGCGGCCCGGGGTTTGGAGAAATCGATCACTACAAACTGCTGATGGCTCTGATGCATACCGGGCGCAAGATTCCTCTGGTATGCGAAAACATCTTCGAGCCCCTTTTGCCGCGGCCATCCGCCCCTGAAGGAGTCGACGCGTTGGCGCGGCGATCCCGGGAGTATTTGGAAGTGGTGATTCGAGGGCTTCAACTCGCCTGACGCTATGCAACGTCTACGCCGAGATCCTTCCATGTGACAACTTTGCCGCTATAAATCGCCTCTCGCCCCATGATGGCCGTGAGAGCCGCGATTGCGCCAATCTTCAGGTCGGCCGGAGGTTTGCCGCCGGTACGAATCGCATTAAAGAACCCAGCCAAATGCGGGCCATCCTGCTCCTTTCCGCTTCGCTCAATGTGACCGGTGGCGCGCCCTTTTCGAGCGGATAAAATTTGAAGGTGTCCAGGCTGACAGCACCTTTCGTACCATACACATTCGTGAACTGGCCGCCGTCCGGAAGCCCTGAAGGGTGGAAAAAGGTTTGAGTGAAGGACATCTTCACCCCATTCGCGTATTCATAGCTGAGCGTGTATCCGTCCATATTGGTGCGTCCGGGAGGATCGTTCTTCCAAAGAAGCGTGCCGCCGAAACCGCTTGCGCGCTCGGGCCTGCTGCCGATAGCCCAATTGCAGAGATCAAGATTATGAATCGCCATCTCTACGATGACATCCCCCGAACGTTTCGCGTCGAAAAACCATTCGGCTGAAGAACCGCTGTGATTCAGGTCCCAGGAAGCGTGCCGCTGGGCTTTGACCATGATGATTTCACCTGCGATCCCTTCGTGAAGCTTTTCTATGCTTTCCCGCACTGACTTGAACGAGCGCATTTGCTGGCCGACACAAAAGACGCGGTCGGATCCACGGGCCGCCTGTAATAGGCGCGCGATCGATTGTGGTGTAATGCCGACAGGCTTCTCGCAATACACGTGCTTATGGGCCGCAATAGCGGCCATCGCCATCTCGACGTGCAAGTCACATGGAGTATCGATGAAGACCGCATCGATATCATTGCGTTCCAGCAGTTTCCGGTAATCTTTAAACGTGTCTGGCTTATCACGAGCCGCCGAAGTGGCCGCCGCATCCAGCCGATCGGGTTTCAGATCGCATAAGGCCACCACTTTCACGCCCGGCTGCTGTATCACCTCTTTCAAAACATGACCGCCACGGTTTCCGGTACCGATCATCGCGGTCCGGATCGGTGCGCCGGATGGTTGGGCCAGCGCGCTGGCTGCAAGAGCGTATACACCAGTGGCCGCTTGCTTCATGAAGTTACGTCGTTCCATCTGATCTCCTTTTAGCAGAGTCTTCGGCTATCGGACGAAAAAAATTATTGGCTTTGTAGCCGGTTCCTGTCATTATAGGCAGCGCTGAATACATTCGCCAGCGCTTTGCGGATGTAGAATTGCGCTTTTCTGCCAAGGAGATGCCATGAACCAGATGATTTTGCTTTTGACGACACTGCTGGGCGCGGGAATTTGCCTGGCGGCACCGGACGGATTCGTTTCGCTGATGCCCGCCAAAGATGTTACAGAGCTCTGGACCATTGAAGAAACGCCCGCATCCACCTGGCGCGTCGAGAATGACGAAATTATTAGTACGGGGAAGCCCAACGGCTTTCTTAGGAGTAAGAAGGTTTACAAAAACTACGTGCTTCGCGCGGAATGGCGGTTCAAGAAAGAAGGTTGGGTCCCCAGGCCGCAGGACGAAGGATGGCCGAATGCCGGCTTCTTCATTCATGCAGGTCCGATAGTAAACGGCTGGCCCACGTCGCTTGAGGTGCAGGGACATTTTGGTGAAGCCGGCAGCCTGTTCGGCGTGCGGAATGGCAAGATCAAGGGCGCCCGGCGAGGTCCAATCGTCAAGGACCGGATCCCGTTCGGAGAGTGGGACAAATACGAGATAACGAGTCAGGACGGAAAAGTGAGCGTAGTGTTGAATGGAAAGCTGGTCAACGAAGGCTATGGAGCCGAGCCCGCGCAAGGAAATGTCTGTCTTCAATCCGAAGGATGGGAAGTTCACTACCGTAATGTAGAGATCAGGGAACTGCCCTGAGGAATCTTCAATGCCCACCAACCCCAATGAACAGCACGCCCGTAAATGGGTGGTGGTTGGGTTACTCAGCCTTGGAATGATCGTCGCCTATGTCGATCGGGCAAACCTTTCGGTAGTCCTTACGCTCCAGGAATTCCGCCAGTTCTTTCATCTCTCCGATGCGGACCGCGGGCTGCTGAACTCTGCGTTTTTCTGGAGTTATGCTCTGCTTCAGATTCCGGCGGGTTGGATAGTGGATCGCTATGGAGTGAAAGTTCCTTACGCCGTTGGCTTCCTGTTTTGGACGCTCTTCTCCACTCTCACCGGATTCGTTCAAACGACCGGTCAACTGATCGGTCTGCGATTTCTTCTTGGCTGCGGCGAGTCGATTGTAGGTCCGGCCAGCCTGCGCTGGATTCGATTCAACTGCAAAGAGCAGGAACGAGGTCTCGCGGTAGGCCTCTACCTGGCGGGCGGCAAGATTGGACCGGCAATTGGTGTTCCGCTTACCGCACTGATGGTCGGTTCATTCGGTTGGCGGATGATGTTTTTGATTACGGGGGGCGCTGGTCTTGTGTGGCTGGCCGCCTGGATGCTCGTTGTGAAAGATGATGACCGGAACCTGGAGAGGACAGCCCAGGCGGCAGCCGATACCACTCCTGCGATCCCATTTTCGCGGTTGATGGCTAGTCCCGTAATGTGGGGAATTCTTCTGGGGACATTCTCCTATAGTTATTTCCTCTTCTTCTGTGTCACTTGGCTGCCCGCGTACTTTGTCGAGTACCGGCACCTCTCGTTGAATTCGATGGGGATGTATACCATGTTCAGTTTCGGAGGGATGGCGGTTGTGGCCACTTTATCCGGATGGGCTGCAGATTGGTTGATCGGGCGCGGCAACGATCCGGTGAGAGTGCGAAAGGGCTTCACGATTATGGGCTTCGTGCTGGCGTCGACGGAGCTGATCGGCGCTTTGACGGACTCTCAGTCACTGGCGCTGTTCTTTGCGATCTTTTCGCTGGCAGGGTTGGGTCTGGCTACCGCAAATTTCTGGGCGCTGACACAGACGCTGATGCCTGGCGCCGCGATAGGCCGCATCTCAGGCGTTCAAAACTGTGCGTCCAATCTATCGGGCATTGTGGCCCCGATCCTCAGCGGCTGGCTGAAACAGATCACCGGAAGCTATACGGCGCCGATGCAGGCAATCCTCGGATTTCTGCTGCTGGGGATTTTCTCGTATACCGTGCTGGTACGGCCGCGTTACCTTCCGCGGGCGATGACCGTACCTACATCTATTTGACGGCGACGATCGAAATCTGTTCGAGAGTTGGCCAGCGATCTTCGGCATCCGCTTTGCGTTCGCCGGGCGGGAGCTGTTGAACGGTGGTGCGGACCGGAACGATTCCGCTCTTGAAGTATTGCGCGTAGACGCGGTTCATGCCCGCGAAATCATTCAGGTTGTCGAGATAGACATTGCTTGCCACCACGTTCGAAAAATCCATTCCGGCTTCTTCCAGTCCATCCAGTAAATTGCGTATCGTCTGCCGTAGTTGGTGTTCGACAGACGATGCATAAATGCCGCTTTTAGGTCCGGGGATAAAGCCTGATTTGGCCGAACAGTACAGGGTGTCACCAGCGAAAACACAGGGGCTGGCAGTAGGGCTGGGCGCCATGTTTTTCGGCCGAACGGAGCGCCGCTGGCCAAGGTCCCGCACAGCCACGCCACTGAATTCGATACTTGCGCCATTCGGCAGATCATTCACGCGAATGGTGGCTCTGGCAGGTGTATTCCCGAACTCAAAGTGGCTGGCGTAGACTTTGTTCATTACTTCCATGGGCATCTTTTCCGTGAGATACGGATTTACGAACACCAGGTTCGCGTAGTCCATTCCGGCGGCCTGTAAAGTCTGCCGCATGCGATCAAGCGAGAGTTCCACCTGTGCGGCTGGATCGTCGGGAATCTTTCCGGTCTTAATATCGCGGCCGAGAAAACCGGAGAGAAACAAGCGCTCTCCCACAAGAATGCCTGGCGCAAGTGGCGAGGCAGCGGGATAGCCGGCGGGCGCCACTCGTTTCTTGCGGGATAGATCGTTCACCGCAACCGCGTTCACCTCCACCGGAGTTCCGGGAAGGGCGGCTACTCCAATGGTGGATCGCGCGGGTGGATTCCGCGGAAACACTTCCTTCCACACCCGGTTCAGCGCATCTTCACTCTTGGCGTCTGTCAGATAGACCTGTGCCATAACGACGTGTTCCATCGTTAATCCGGCGGCTTCCACAACAGTCCGGATGCTTTCAAAACATTGCCGGAGCTGGTCATCTACCGAAGCAGAGATGGATCCATCCGCTTTCTTTGCGCCTTGCCCCGAAACATACAGGAACTCATCGGTCAGCACACCTGGACTGTAAGGGCCGACCGGCTTCGGACCGTTCGCGGGCGCGATCGCTTTCTTTTCCGCCGCGATTGCCGCCTGCAGAGAAACGAGAATTGTACAAACACAAAGTAGAGTTCGCATAAGTATTTGCCGATTTTAGTCAAATTGCCAGACCTGTTGCACGGTGCGGCCCAGAATCCATTCTCGATCATTCGCGTTTAGGAAGCTGAGATGATCGCGGTAAAGCGCAACAGCCTGCGCATAACTGCAGTACTTTTCAACCAGAGGCCAATCGCTACCCCACATCAGGCGTTTGGGTCCGAAGGCGTCGTAAAGCCTCTTCACTTGCAGTTCGGAGTCGCGGTACGGATAACGCTCGTTGGAGAGAGACCACATATGCGAAATCTTTACGAACACCTTGGGGTACCTGGAAAGAGCGAGCAGTTGTTTCAATTGATCAGGCTGATCTAAGGGGCTGTCGGCCATGTGATCGATCACGACCGTGAGTTCCGGGTTCCGCTCGATCGGTGGTTGAATATCCGGCATCCGCGTGACGGGCGCCAGAATGGTCATCGGCGCCTTCAGATCGTTGCATCGCTTCCATAATGGCCGCATGGCCGGGCTCTTGATCCAGTCTCCCGAAGCATCCGCGGCCGGACCCAGCCGAATGCCCCGGAAGCCCTGTTCGATGAGGCTGGAAAGTTGGTCGGGCGCGGCGGGATCTTCCGGATTGACACGGGCCACACCGCGGAACTGCTTTGGATACTGTTTCAATACACTGGCGAGAAAGCTGTTGTCCCAGCGGTAATAGATCACCTGGATAATGACGGTGCGGTCAACTCCATTTGCCTGCATCAACTGCAACAGCATCTCCGGTGTTGCATCCTTTTCCGGAGGGCTGGTGGTCTCCCTGGCCCAGGGAAAGCGGGGATCGCGCTTCCAGACATGGACGTGAGAGTCGACGATCTTCCGCTTCGGCTCAACTGCCGGTAACGCACTGGCCGATACAAATCCCGTCAGCAATTCTCTTCGGCTAACCATAGCCATGAGAATACAAAATTTCTCCGGCTGTAGTGCGAATCTGATAATCTGCGGGGATTGTGATCTCCACCCGCAGGAGCTTCTTTGCTCAAACGACGGCCGCTCTGCTCGCAAAGCAACCGGGCCATTTGATTATCGATACGCATTTGGAGGTGTGGACTTTCGACCCGCGGTTTCCCTTTCATCATCCGGAGCGTCCCGAACTGAAGCGTGTCCCCGTGGAAGCGCCCATTGAGAATCAGGTTCAACAGATGAAGGATTTCGGCCTGCGCTATGCGGTGCTGATCAATCCGCGATTTTATGGCTGGGACAACTCGTACATCGACTACTCCCTGCATCGGTATCCGAATCGTTTCGTCGCTCATGGGCTGCTCAATCCGGAGGATCCGAAGATTGTGGAGCGGCTGCGCTACTGGGTAAAAGAGCGCGGTTTTCAGGGCATGCGCTTCAGCCCGATCTATTCACCAAAGTCCTCCTGGCTGAATTCGAAAGAACATTATCCGTTGTGGCAGGAAGCTGAGAAGCTGCAAGCCGTTTTCAATTTCTACATCCTTCCCCATCAAATGCCCATGTTGGAAGATATGGCGGGGCGCTTTCCGGGAGTAAAGATTGTGATCGACCACCTGGGAAAACCCGATCTACGTGCGCCTGATCCGTGGCCCGAGTTTCGGAAAATGTTCCGTTTGAAGAATTTTCCGCAGGTTTGGGTGAGTGCCTCTGAGCCGTATGAGCTATCCCTGGAAAAAGCTTTTCCCTATCGGGACACGGTTCCGTTTTTCAGAGCAACATACGAAGAATTTGGCGGCAGGCAATTGATTTGGGGGACCGGCTATCCCCGTCCCAGATGGGAACTGCCTATGGACAAAGAGCTGGAATTCGTTGACAGGATCCTTGATTTCTATTCAGACGACGATCGCAAGTTGATCCTGGGCGGCAATGCGTTGCGGATCTGGAAGTTTCCCGGCGATCGAAAACGGACAGCTTGGCAACCGTTGTCTCCGGTTGGAAAGGTTGGTGAGCTGGATGCGTTCTCTTCTAACCCGTGTTGGTAGTTAGTCAATCTGTCCGGTTTTATTAATACATGATCTGTCCGCTTTGCCTTACAAAGTGCTGTTCACCCGGGGGTCCGGGGCGGGAGCCCCG
>JBBPYD010000211.1:0-12044 GCA_038200305.1 Bryobacterales bacterium | reverse complement strand
TCCTTGCTTGCGTCGTGTCATGCCCCATTGTGCATGAGGTCCCAAACAACATCAAAAGTTAATGTTTTTGCACCGATTCATAGCCGCACACCTCGATTGGCGTGGTCCGGGGGCTTCTATTTTGCGACGGAAAGTAGCTAGGAGCCGGTTTGCGAGGGCTTCCCGCTCAGCGGACGCGAAGTGGTGCTCACCCCGCCGCTCACCGAGGAACAGATGCGCTCGCTAAAAGTCGGAGACGTCGTGCTGATCCGGGGTGAAGTGTACACGGGCCGCGACGCCGTGCACGCCGAGGGCGATTACGAATTCCATTTCTGGGAAGCGTCAACGGGAGCCGAGTTTATTGGCGTGCGTGTTCAGAATCGCTGGAGGTTTGAAGAGAAGCAGAATGCCAAATGGCATCCGACTCCGGCGACGAGCACCTTGATCAACTTGGCGGAGGAATTGATCGCGCAACGGGAAGCCAATAGAACTTCGTAACGGGGTGGCCGTGCTTTGACACTGTTCGTTGCTTCATGCGGCTTGAAGAAAACCACAATTCTTCATATGCCGATAAGAGGATTTATCGGGCAATCGCCTTTTTTTAGCATCCCTTTCACAGTTCGAGTGTACCGTCACGCGGGCGAAGGAAGCTCGGCGAGCCATCCCATATGCGCAGACGATATTACGTCGGGGGCAGGCACAAAAAATGGCGCGTTACGAATCAGGGCCCGGGGTGCAAACTGGGCTGCGATAGCAGGTTTTGGAGAGCACTTTGCGCCGGCTCGCGGATGGATTCATCCGAGCTGCCGGCTGCAATGCGCAAGTGAAATGCCGCTTCCCGCAGCTTTCCCCGGCTCGCCAGAGCTGCGCCCAGACCGAGATGGGCGCTCGAAAGACCGGGTCTTATCGTGAGGGCGCGATTGTAGTGTTCCATCGCTCCGGTTTGGTTGCCCTGTAGCGCCAGCATGTCGCCGAGGCTGGCGTGCGCTTCCGCGAACTGCGGTTTGAGCCGAACGGCGCTCTCAAACTGGATGCGAGCCGGACCAAACCGTTCTGACCGCGCTAAAGCGAGGCCGTACTCATAGTGACCGGTCGCCGGCGCGGGACTGTAGTAGATGACCTTCTGATAATGATATTCGGCTTCGGTGAGAGCGCCCCGGGAACCCAGCAAGTTCGCGAGATTTTTGTGCGCGCCGGCCAGATCCGGCTGTAGCCGGATTGCGTTTCTGTACGCCTGCTCAGCGGCAGGGTGGTTACCGGCCTGCGCGAGCGCACTTCCCAGGTTGGCGTAGATGTCGGGCTGGTCGTTGCCGTTCTCCAAAGCCCGCTGGAAGACCGTAATTGCCTCGCCCGGCTTTCCCTGCCGCACATAGAGAAGGCCCAACGCGCTCAGGAGTAATGGTTGATTCGGTTCGCCCTGGAGCGCTTGCGCCAGCACGGCCATCGCACGATCCTGTTGTCCGCTCTCCGATAAGGCCTTTGTTAACCCCAGCACGGCCGGCCGGAAATTCGCTCTGCGTTTCAGCGCCTGCTCGTAGAACTGGATTGCTTCCGGAAGCTGACTTGTCTTGACGTAAGCCTCTGCTAATTCCAAGTACGGCTCCGCGTGCCGGGGCGCGTGCTGCTGCAGTGCGCGATGGAGCTGAGCCATGCCGTCCTTCAGGTTGGTGAAGTGCTTGGCCTGCGCAACGCCCATATATATTTCGCTGTTGCCCTCAGGCGGCAGTGTGGCCGGGTAGTATGGCACGACCGGCCCGTGATACGAGGTTTGATCCGTGTCGTGGCGCTCGGGGCGGCTCGCCAGGAGATCGTGCGCAGGTTTTTTGCGCTGGATGTAATGGTCGGTCATCACCACATGAACCACATCGTCCGTGCGTCTCTTCGGCATATGGCACCCAGCGCAATCCTTGGCTGCGGTGTGACGCGCGGCCGCAATCTGTTGGTCTAATCGTGAAGCATGGCAAGTACGGCAGGCCTTGGTGTACCGTGTTGCCGCCCTATCGCCCCTGGGAACATCGTGTGGATCGTGACACGTTGTACAGGTCATTTGTCCCGCGCTTTTCAAGAAGCACGCCGACTTTCTGAGGCGGTATGCCTGGTGGGCTATTTCGAACCTGTCCTCATAACCCGCGTCTGCTGAGCGATCGAATTGCAGCTGATAATCAGCCAGCGGCTCGCCCGGACGGTAGGAAAAGACTCCGCGGTCATACTTGAGGATAGAGTGCGGCAGCCGGGAACTTGTAGTCTCCAGATGGCATTGCATGCAAACTTCGAGCTGTCTTTCGGTGGAGAGCCGCGCAGGGTTCGTGATGGCGGCACGGGTGGCTTCAATGGGTCCTTTTGCCGCCCTCTGAATGTGCTCGCGCCCGGGGCCGTGACAACGCTGACAATCGATCCCTTCTGGAATTCTGCCGGCGTAAACCGGTTCGCTGCCGCTCGCATCCCCTCCCGGTTTGATCTGCGGATAACCGCTGTGGCAGAAGATGCATTCGTAGCCTACCTCGCGGCGAAAATCCTCATGATCCGGACGGTCGTAGCCGGGATTCATGGCTAGGGAGCCGCCGTTCTCTGCATACCAGGCCACAGGCAGTTCTACAAGAGTGCCTGCGGCCGTCCGATGCAGATACGTTCGAGCGTGGTTGCCCGATCCAAGCACAAAATCGATCTGCCGTTCGAGCACGTTCGTCTCTTTGCCGTCGAAACCGATCTGGTGCCGGCGAAGATAATCCCTACTGTCTTTCCAGTACAAGGAATAGTGGCGTTCCGAGGACTCATGATAGAAGCTGCGTGGTTCGGCCAACCCATCCACGGGAACCCCGGCTTTGGCAACTTTGAACGACCGCGCCATCCCGGTCTGTGCATACTTCTCCCAAATTTCGCGGTGACAGCCTGCGCACGACGTGGCGTCGACATATCCGGCATCTGTACCGGTGACCAGGAGGGCCGCCGGATGGATAGCATCCCCGCCGCTGCTGAAATGATATATCTGTTGGTAGAGAAAAAATGCAACGCCTGCTGCCACCGCTGCAGCGGCGAACAGGAACCGCTGCTGTCGCGAACGCACAGCAGAATTCTATCATGCAGGGTATCAAATTCGGGTAATTTGCATTGCTGGCAGTAGAAGAACTGTTTAGCAGCAGTTCGTAACCCCCTGCAAGGTGCCCGAACGTGGTATAACCTCTAAACAGTTTGGGTGGAGGGGATCTATGTGTGTAACGGGAAAAGTAATCACGGTTGGAGTCTGTGCTGCATGGCTCCTGGTGTCCACGGCGATGGCCCAGGTGACGACGGCCACCTTCTTCGGGCTGGTAACAGACCCGAGCGGCGCGATCATCCCCGGAGCCAAAGTAACCTTGATGCACGAAGCGACTGGAACAGTGAACACTAAGGCGACCAATGCCACGGGGGAATTCCAGTTTGATTTCCTGCGGGTCGGCAAGTACACGCTGAACATCCAGGCGTCCGGCTTTAAGAGCTTCGAGAGCATGGGCATTGAACTCGCGGCATCGCAGTTGGTCCGCCAGACGTTTCACCTGGAGGTTGGCGCCAGTTCCGAGACCGTGGAGGTTAGCGCCCAAACACCCATGGTGAACACGGTCGCGCCCGAACAGCGCGAAAGTATGACCGAGTTGCAACTCCAACAGCTGCCGCTTTCGCGCCGGAATGTGCAAAATATCCTTGTGCTCGGAACCGGTGTCGACACATCGGATGGCGGCGGCGTGCGGCTGAACGGGCTGGGACGCAGCGGCGTGAAAATCACGGTGGACGGCACGGATGCCACATCGAACCCGGAGAACCCCGGTACCGCCATGTATCAGAGCTTCAATTACATCAACATCATGAGTATCGAAGCCGTCCAGGAGGTGCAGACTGTCAAAGGAGTGACCGCCGCCGAATACGGAAATCAACTGAGCGGAAATGTAAATCTCATAACGAAGTCGGGCACGAATGCTTTCCACGGCAGCCTGTTCGAAGCATTCCGAGCGGAAGACCTCAATGCCAAAGAGCGAAGATTGACGACGCGTTCTCCGTTCACATTTAATCAATACGGCGGATCAGTGGGCGGTCCCATCCGGCGCGATAAGATCTTCTTTTTCGCGGCTTACGAGGGATATCAGGAGAGCGCCTTTGCGATCGTGCAGGGTGATGTCCCTACACAAAAGTTTCGTGATGAGGCCATACAAGCCCAACCTGCATATAAGTCGTTTCTGGACACTTTGTACCTTCCCAATCAGCCGCTGGTTCCAGGCGCGGACACCGGGCGGTATGTTGGGGCCGCGTCGCAGCGGCGGCATGATAATCACATCACGTCCAAGGGTGACTTCCGAATCACCAACACCAGTAATCTGTCGCTTACGTATTCGCGCAGCCGCCCTTATCGTCTGTCCCCCGAGGGACGTACCCAGCCGGTAAACTCCCGGACATGGAGCGGTATCTCGGAGCGCGGGCAGGCCACCTATGTAACGGGTGGAGCGGCATGGAGCTCGGAGACCAGGTTTGGGTACAATTTGAACGATATTACCAGATTGGACGGTTGGTGGGAGGCCGGGCTCGCCCCGGGGACTAAGGAACAATTTTATGGAGGACGCCGCCTGCCGGCAGTTGGTGTGACCGGGATATTCGGCAACGGCGGGGGTGGAGAAACAGTTAATTTTTACGGCCCTGTCTGGAGTCTGGAACAAAAGTTCGCGCTGCATGCCGGCGCCCATTCGCTGAAGTTCGGGGGTATTTACCAACGCCGCGAACCGGGCCGCTTCGATATCGAAAATCCGAATGCCAGCTATGCGAACAAGGCCGACTTTCTTGCAAACATTCCCCAGCAGATTCAGTTCACGCTGGGCTCGAATCGCTTCACATCGCGGAGTCACGAGTTCGGCTTCTTCGCCCAGGATGATTGGCGAATCACTTCGAATCTGGTAATCAATCTCGGTATCCGGTACGATTTTTTCGGCAAATACGTAGTGAGGCCCACGGATCCTGACGCACCCGCCTATCTTTACAATTTGAACGGCCTGCTGGACAACAAGTTCCACTTTGGGCCGGCTCGCGACAAGCTGGATCCCTTCGACAACGATGCCGGAGTGAATTTGGGGCCGCGCCTGGGCTTCGCCTACAACTTCGGCGGCCGAAGCAAGACTGTAATACGCGGCGGATTTGGCATCCTGTTTGCGCCTCAGCCGTGGGACACCATGGCGAATGCGGTGGGCAAATCCATTACCATTCCATTCCGCTTGACACCCAGCAGGACCGAGCTATTGCAGCTAGGTATCAAGTACCCTGCCTTCAACGAGGACGCCCTGCGTGTGGCAAGCAGCGGAAACCGGATACTAATTGCCGACACTTTTGATCCGCACATCCAGTCGCCTTACAGCATGAACGTGTCTTTTGGGGTCGAGCATTCCCTCACGAACACGCTAATGATCGAGTCCGCTTTCGTGGGTAACCGCGGTGTCAAGTTCCGGTTATACCGGACCTTCAACTTGCCCGATCGCGTGACAGACGTCAGGCCCAATCCGGAGATGGGTCAAGGCAATTACCTGTGCAGTTGTCAAAACACACTCTACACGTCGTGGCAGACGTCGCTCCGGAAACGGTATTCGAAGAACCTTTCCTTTGATGCCCACTACACGTGGGGCAAAGCATTGTCTTATACAGGCGGCGACACGGGAGCGAGCTTCAGTGGCGACGCTTTTTCCACCGTCCAGGAGTTCTTCGATATTCGTTCGAATCGCGGCCCTTCGGCGGGCGATGTTACGCACCGATTTGTGGGGGATTTTATCTATGAGCTTCCGTGGCTGGCAAAATCCGGGAACAGCATCGCGCGATTTCTGCTGGGAGGGTGGCAGGTCTCGGGATTATTCACCGCTCGTTCGGGGGGCGCGGTAACTCTGAGTCAGAGCGGCCTCACGTCGCGACCCGACTATATTGGCGGCAACCCCATCAACCCGAATTGGAAACATGATGGCATTTACCTGAATCGCCAGGCATTCGCCCTCGTACCGCTGGGGCCGGGCCGTAATCCAATAAGACCTGGCAACGTGGGCGTCGGCGCCATACGAGGCGCATCGGGACAGAACTTCGATTTATCTTTGACAAAGAACTTCAACATGTTTGAGCGTGTAAAGGTACAGATCCGCGCGGATGCCTACAATGCCCTGAACTATACCCCATATTCCGGGTTTACCACGAGCATAAACTCCGCAATTTTTGGAGCTTTCACCAGCAACGCAGGCGCCCGGCAAGTCCAGCTAAACGCACGGCTCACTTTTTGACCACGCGCGCGGCCATTACGCTTCCCAGGAGATCGAAATGAATAGGAAACTATGTTGTTTTTTATTGGTGGCGATGTTGCTGAGTTCTACTTTGGCTTGGTCGCAGGTCACAACGGCGACGCTCTTCGGAACCGTCACCGATCCTTCGGGCGCGGCGGTGCCGGGAGCCGTGGTGACGTTGCTGCACGAGGAGACGAATACAACCACGACCCGAACCGCTGATTCCTCAGGCGATTTCACGTTCGCCTTTCTTCGGGTGGGCGCCTACGCGGTCCGCGTGGAAGCCAAAGGATTCAAAAGATATGAACTCAAAGGTCTCGACCTGGCAGCAGCGCAGAGCGTGCGGCAGACCTTTAGTCTCGAAGTCGGTTCAGTAAGTGAATCCGTAAACATAGAAGCCACAGCGCCCCTGGTGAACACGGCATCGTCCGAGCAGACCCAAACCTTCGAAGGGCTGAAGGTGACTGAACTTCCCCTCGGCCGCCGGAATGTTAGCAGTATTCTTCGCCTTTCCGCGGGCGTGGATCAGGGCTCCGGCCGAAGTCCCCGGCTGAACGGCATTGGAGCGAGCGGCACCGGTATCAGCGTTGACGGCACCGATGCGAATTCGAATCCCGAGCAGCGAAGTATCGCCCAATATGGCGCCAGAAACTACATTGACGTGATGAGTATCGACGCTGTTCAGGAGGTACAGCTTGTCCGCGGTATCCTGCCGGCGGAATATGGCAGTGTGGTGGGCGGCCAGGTGAACCTCATATCCAAGTCCGGGACGAACAAATGGCACGGAACGGCCATCGAGAACTACCAATCTCACGTTCTGAATGCCCGTGATCCTTTTGTGGCCGCCAGAACGGCGAGCGGCGCTGAAATCCGCAAACCGCGGGTGGTGTTCAATCAGTTTGGTGGAACTCTTGGCGCGCCCATTATCAAAGATCGGGTGTTCGGATTCGCCACCTATGAGGGCTATCGCGAATCGGCATCGCGGCGCGTGAACGGGACTGTACCCACGCCAGCCTTTCGCAGCGAAATCCTACGGGCTTTACCTATTCCGGAGACCAAAGCTTTGCTCGACGTTCTGCCGCTCGCGAACAGTCCGATCAATGAGGACATTGGACGATTCGAGGGGATCAGCAACGCGCTCAGTCGCGAAAATCACTTTGTAGCGAAGGGTGATGCACGCTTAACTTCGCTCAGTAACCTGGCAGTCACCTACACTCGTATGCGTCCTTTCGGCCTCGATCCAAGTTATTATATCGGCGGTGCGAACGATCGGACCTACGCCTACGTACAGGACCGTGTGACGGCGAGTTTCACCACAGGGCAAGCCACGTGGATGTCGGAAAGCCGTTTTGGCTGGAATTTCAACGATATGCAGCGGCTCGATCAATTCTTTACTAAGCGAGACCCGAGAGGCGCAAGCGAAAAAGAGCAGTGGGGCCGCAGCATCCCAAGAATTTCGATTGCCGGACCCTCCGGTTTCGCTGTAGGCGGCGCGGAGATTTGGGACATGAACGGCACCACCTACAGCGTCGATCAGAAGATCTCCCGTCAAATGGGGAAACATGCTTTAAAATTCGGGGGCAAGTATGGTTTCAATGGCGGTTTCCGCAGTAATCCAGAGAACCCGTCATTCGCCTTCCAGAGCAAGCCTGACTTTCTGGCAAATATACCCAGCAGCGTTGTGCCCACCTTTGGCTCTCCGCCTTACAAATCGCGAATGCATGAGTTGGGTCTTTTTTTGCAGGATGACTGGCGGGCTACTTCCAAACTGGTGTTCAATCTCGGACTGCGTTATGATTTCTATTCTAAAAACATTTCCGAGCCGACTACCAACATCGCCGTCGGCTTTTACAATCCCGCGCCTCCCACGGATTGGAGCAAATTCAACTTCGGCCCCGTTCGCGATCCGAAGGATCCCTACAATGACGATCCGGTAAATTTCGGGCCTCGCCTCGGCTTTGCCTACGACGTGGATGGAAAGAGCAAGACGGTCGTCCGCGGCGGTTTCGGAATCCTGTTTAGTCCCCAGATGCCTGGAGTCGTTCGCCAAGCCGTCGCGAATCCCATTGTCCCGTTCCGGGTCAGCTGGAGTCTGGCCGAAGCGCGCGACCTTGGCCTCACCTACCCGCGTTATACGGAAGATTTACGAACCGTGGTGGAAAATCAGGTGGCAAGAACCGGGACTCGCTTTCCGTTCTCGGCTATGAACCCGGGTTTAGAAAATCCTTATGCCATGCATTACCAGTTCAATATCCAGCGGTCGCTAACCTCCTCGTTGATGCTCGAAACCGGCTACGTGGGGTCGCACGGCGTCAAGTTCCTGTTGCACCGCCGGGTAAACCTGCCGGATCGCCTGACCGGCGTGCGGCCAAATCCGGGCCTGGTGTTTGGGGGATATTACGTGGATAACTCACAAACCACCAGCTATAACGCGTGGCAGACCTCGTTGCGGAAGCGCTTCTCTCACGGCCTGTCGTTCGACGCTCATTATACTTTCAGCAAAAGCCTGGGAATTTCGGGCGGAGATATTGGCGCCTACTATGGCTCCGACAACGACAGCAACAACATCCAGGACTTCAACAACCCCCGGGCCGACCGGGGTCCCAACCCCGGCGATGCCAGGCACCGGTTCGTCGGTGATTGGGTTTACGAATTACCCCGCTTCGCGAACGCAAATCCGCTAGTCCGCCACACCATTGGTGGTTGGGAAATCAGCGGTATTTTCAGCACGCGCAGCGGCGAGCGCGTTACTGCCACCCAGACATGTGCCTCCGATCAGTATTGCCGGCCGGATTATGTTGGCGGAGTGACGTCGATCGCCAATTGGAAAGAGACGTCCACTGGACGTTGCACCGTGGGAGCCCGCTGTACGGTTCAATATCTGAATCCGGCGGCTTTCGCGCTGGTGCCGGTGAACCCCGTGTCGCGAATTGCGGTTCGCCCCGGCAATCTCGGGAACGGCTCGCTGCGAAACCCTGCGACCTGGAGCACGGATTTGTCGATCGCTAAGAATTTCAAGCTGCGCGAGCAGATGAGTCTGCAGTTCCGGACCGACATGTTCAACGCTACCAACCATGTCAATTACAATGGTCCGAACGCTAACCTCAGCTCCGCGACTTTTGGCGAGATCAACAGCGCCGGCGGAATGCGCAGCATCCAGCTGAACGCCAAATTGAGATTCTAGGCCGGCTCAGGCTCAGCGAAAGGGGTTTGCACTTGCAGTCCCGCTGAACTCGGCCCGGGTACGTCGCTCGTGTGGTCCCAAGAGTTCAGCGTGACACGCGTCAAAGCGCTCGCTTGCGCCGGGCTCGCAAACGCGTTCTGAAACTCTTTCTGTCACACTGCTGCCATGAGCGTGGCGTGGTGCTATCGGGGCCAGAGCATCAGCGGTGAACAGATTGCATTCATCCGTCCATCCATCACCGATCATTCCGAACTGAGCGCTGGAAACTGTCGCGCCTGTTCTGTGAAGCGTGGCAGTGGAAGCAGGCCAACGGCGAGTTGCGCGACATGGTGTGTCGCGGCTTGCTGCTGGCACTCGATCGCGCCGGAGAGATCCAGTTGCCGCAGGTGCGGCGCGCCGTGCGGAATCGATTAGAACAGCGGCAACGCCCCGAGCCCATGATCCCCGACAACCGTCCGGTCCGCGCGGACCACTTCTCAGCATCACTCCGCTTGAGTTTATGCAAGTGCGGCGCACGCCGGAAGAAGCATGGTTCAACAGCCTAATGGAGCAGTATCACTAACTGGGCTACGAACAACCGATCGGGGAGCATTTTAAATATCTGGTGAAAGCCGACGGCCAAGTGATCGCATGCCTCGCCTGGCAAAGTGCGCCACGCCACCTGAAAGTGCGCGACCGGTTCCTGGAATGGAGCGACGAAGCACGTGAGCGCAACGTGCACTTGCTGGCTCACAACACGCGCCTTCTGATTCTGCCGTGGGTGAAAGTGGATCATCTGGCATCCCACATTCTGGGGCGCATGGCGAAGCTTGTTCCGCAAGTCTGGCAGCGGCTCTACGTGCATCCGATCTATTGGCTGGAAACCTTCGTGGACACCTCGCGTTTTCGCGGGACGTGTTACCGCGCAGCCAACTGGCAGGTGATCGGCACAACGGAGGGCCGCGGACATCGCGCACCGACCTTCGAGCAGACACGGCCGGCGAAACAGATGCTGGGCTTGCCACTTCATTGCAAGTTCCGGGAGTTGCTCAGCGCATAAAACGTCCTCGGATGGATGTGAATCTGGAAGAGCTGGACCAGATCATCAATCGCGGGACGCACGTGCCGTTAAGCGAATCGGAAGGCGAGAAGCTGAAACGCGTACTGCATGCGCTGGCGGGAATGCTGCCTGCACCACGCACCACAGAAAAGACCAAGAACGTTTTGGAACAGCTGGAAGCGCCCGCGCCTGAAAATGATTCGAAGTCGGCGAAGGGCCATGGGCGCAACGGAGCTTCGTCTTACACCGGCGCGAAGAAAGTTCCCGTTCCGCATCCGCAGCTACATGCCGGCGACTCATGCCCCGGCTGCGAAAAAGGTAAAGATTAGGCCGTGCCGACGTGGCACTGCCTCCAGATGGAATAAAGCAGGACGCATGGAAAAGAAATGGAAAAGAACACGAGTGAACGAATCCGGGATTCGAGAACTTGACTGCATTAGCCGGCGTGAGTTCATACCCAGGACGGCCGCGATAGGCGCCAGCCTGGCCGCGGATTCTTCGTTGGCAGCGAATCAAACGAACACATCAAAATCTACTCTGAACGAGCGACGCAAGCTCGGTCTGTTGGAGGTCTCGGGCCTCGGGCTGGGCTGCATGAACGTTGTCTACGCATCCGGTCCCCCTGTGGACAAGAAAGTTGCGATTTCGCTCATCCGCGCGGGTTATAACCAGGGGGTGACGTTCTTCGACACGGCCGAAGTCTATGGCCCCTTCACCTCCGAGGAATACGTCGGAGAAGCTCTTGCACCCGTTCGCGACAGAGTCATGATCGCAACGAAGTTCGGCTTCGACGTTACTCCGGAGGGGCAACGGCGAGGCTTGAACAGCCGCCCGGACTACATCAAGAAGGCTGCTGAGGGTCGCTCAAGCGTTTTGCGGACAGACCGTATCGACCTGCTGTACCAGCACCGGGTGGACCCGAACGTACCGATCGAAGAGGTACCGGGTGCGGTGAAGGACCTGATCAAGGAAGGCAAGGTCAAGTACTTCGGGCTGTAGGAAGCGGTACCTCGAACGATTCGCCGGGCACACGCCGTTCAGCCTGTCACGGCGGTGCAGAACGAATATTCACTGTGGACGCGAGACCCCGAGCCCGCAGTCATTCCGACCTGTGAAGAACTCGGCATCGGTTTCGTGCCGTGGAGCCCTCTCGGGATGGGGTTCCTCACGGGCACGAAGGGGCTCTGGTGCAAAGACAGGCCGCCGTCAGCGATGATGGACAGATGCCGCCATTGGTACCCGTAGAGCAGTTGTTCAATGGTCGGCACTTCGATACGGAAATCGTGGTGTTGTGCGTCCGTTGGTACTTGAGTTTCAAGCTCAGCTATCGGGATCTGGTCAGCATGATGGGTGAAGGCGGCATTACGATGGCGCACACAACAATATTGAGGTGGGTGCAGCACTATACGCCGGAATTCGAGAAGCGATGGAAACGTTATGCCCAGCCGGTGGGCGGATGGTGGCGGATGGACGAAACGTATGTTAAGGTGCGCGGCGAGTGGGTCTATTTGTATCGGGCGGTTGATAAGGTTGGCAAGACAGTGGATTTCTATTTGAGCCGGCACCGGGA
>JBBPYD010000210.1:0-9810 GCA_038200305.1 Bryobacterales bacterium | reverse complement strand
TTCAGAAAGGAGGCCCGGCGGCGGAGCTTCGCTCCTCCTCCAGGCTCACGGTTCGATTAGAAAATGCTCGCTGGGTGGATTCAATACGGTAAAGGAAAGAGGATTCAGCCGTAGCTCAACAATACCGGGAGTCCAAGCTCCCGGTATTAGCGGCGTTGCAGGATATCAGTAGCCCTGGGGATCGACGTAGCAGCCAGGATAGATATGCCAATTACCCCACTGATCGTAGTAGCCGGCTGGGTTGCAATAGGCGGGATCGGTGTAGTAGCCAGGGCCGTAAGTATACGGGGGGATGTAATAGCCGAACGAACCACCTCCGCGATAGTATCGGTCGCGGCCGCCGTAATAGCCCCGTCCGCCATAGTAGTTGCGTCCTGAATAGGCTTGCCCGCCGTAGTAGTTGTGTCCCTCTGAATACCGTTGTCCGCCGGAGTAGCGTTGACCACCACCAGAATAAGACTGTCCGCCGGAGTAGCGCTGACCGCCGCCAGAATACGACCGGCCGGAATAGCCACGGCCACCGGATTGGCCGCGTCCTCCACCGTCTCTGTCTCTCGCCATCAGGGCGGCCGGGCTTAGAAAGCTCAGTAGTGAACCGGCGACCAATGCGGATAAAGCGTACTTCCTACACAACACTATCCACCTCGCTTCATGGAAGACCTCCAATGTACGATTTATATGAGGCACACTGAGGTCCAAATAGATTCTATTGATAACACGGCAGTTTCCACGCCCACTGGAGCAATCGCCGTAGTTGAAAACCACCACTCCGGTTTGGCTGGGCCATTTCAGTGGTTCGATGATAAACTAAGTTCGGATAAGTATGGTTGCCCAACCCGCACGCTGGCTGGCCGCGGTCCTCTGTTTTGCCGCTTGCTGTACGAGTCTTCGGGCACAACCAGAAGCCTACTCATTTGAGGGCGCCCAGACCTTTCTAAAAACGTATTGCCAAGCCTGCCATCAAGGGAAGTCCGCGGCAGGTGGATTTCCCTTGCAGAGGGTCGGCACGCGGGCGAGCCTGCAGACGGATACGCAGAAATGGAGTTCTTTGACCAGACGGGTCACGAATGGAGAGATGCCGCCCAGGGGCGCTCCAGTTCCTTCTCTAGATCAGCGCGAGCAGTTTACCAAGTGGGTCAACTCCGCTTTGCAGGCCGGGGCGTGTGCGGCGGGCATTACTCCCGGACCTGCCCTGATTCGCCGGTTGAATCGCGATGAGTACACGGCTACCGTTCGCGATCTGCTGGACATCCAAATGGATATCGGCCATGCGCTGCCGGCGGATGGCGCGGGCGGTGAGGGATTCGATAATGCGGCGGAGACGTTGTTCCTCTCGCCGTTGCATTCCGAAAAGTACATGGATCTGGCCAAGTTCGCGATGGACTTCGCGTTTAAGGAATACAAATCGCGCGCGAAACTTTTGGTGGCGAAGCCCGGCCCTACGGTATCGCAAGATCAGGCGGCGCATGCGATTCTAAAGGCGTTTTTACCGCGAGCGTTCCGGCGTCCGGTGGACGAGAGCGGTATTGCCCCGTATATGGATCTGTTCCAGGCTGCGCGCAAGCAGGGCGAGCCGTTTGAATCTTCGATTTCCTTCGCTCTGCGCGGCGCGCTGGTTTCTCCTCTGTTCCTGTTCCGTTCGGAACCGGCGAACAACAGTTCCGAGCCAAGGGCGATTGATGAGTATGCACTGGCTTCCCGGCTCTCGTATTTCCTGTGGGGCAGCATGCCCGACGAGTTGCTGTTCGATATCGCGGCGGCTGGGAAGCTGCATGACCCGGAGGTGCTGAAGCAGTTGCTTCCACGCATGCTCCGCAATGATAAATCACTTGGATTCGTTCAGCGTTTTGTGGAGCAGTGGCTGCGCACGCGCGAGTTGAGCACGGACAAAGCACCGGACGTCAAGTTGTTTCCCGCTTACGCCAGCGATGAGGAACTTCGATCGGATATCCGGCTGCAGCCGGTTTTGTTTCTTCGAGAGCTTTTTCTCAGAGATTTACCTTTATTAAACCTTTTGGATTCTAAGTACACGATTGGCACCAGTAGTCTTGCCAAACATTATGGCCTGAAGCTGCCGCTGTTGAAGAATGCGCTGAAGCAGCCTCAGTGGGTGGAACTGCCGGAGGGATCGCATCGCGGAGGTTTGCTGGGAATGCCGGCTGTGCTGGAAGTATCCTCGTATCCATACCGTACGAGCCCTGTGTTGCGGGGCACCTGGATTCTCGATTCCATTCTGGGGACACCGCCGCCTCCGCCTCCGCCGAATGTGCCGGCTTTGGAGGAGGCGCACGAAGGGGCAGCGCCGAAGTCGGTTCGAGAGCGGCTGACGCAGCATCGGGCGAACCCGGTCTGCGCCAGTTGCCACGCCCGGATCGATCCGCTGGGCTTCGCGCTGGAGAACTTCGATGCGATTGGCCGCTGGAGAGATGAGGATGGCGGCAAGCCGGTGGATACTTCGAGCGAATTGGCGGATGGGACGAAGTTTGCGGGTCCGGATGAGCTGAGGACGATTCTGCTGGAACGCAAGGATCTATTCATTCGCAATTTGGCGAACAAGATGCTGGGCTATGCGCTGGGGCGCGGGCTGACGCTGAAGGATTCCTGTACAGTGGACAACATTGTGGCTCAACTAAAGCAAAACGATTACCGGGCCCAGACACTGATTGAGGCGATTGTGTTGAGCGTGCCGTTCCGTTATCAGCAAGCGGCGGGGCCACGGGCGGCGCCAAGGAGTGAGGAGCACCAACCATGAGAAATTCCATTTCACGCAGGACGATCCTTCGAGGAGCAGGGGTCAGCCTGGGCCTGCCATGGCTGGAGGCGATGACTCCCTCCCGGGCGTTCGCGGCGTCAGAGGCGCCGAAAGATCCGGTCCGGATGGCTGTGCTCTATATGCCGAACGGCGTGAACACGAGCGCGTGGGCGCCGCAGGGCACGGGCCGGGATTTCACGTTGTCACCCACGCTGCAGCCGTTGGAGGATTTGAAGGACCAGGTGGTTGTGATGAGCAATCTCTGGAATGCGGCGTCAAAGGGCGGTGACGGGCATTACGTGAAGGAAGCAGCGATCCTGACTTGCACGACGATCAAGAAAACGCCTGGGGCCGATTTGGGCAACGGGATTTCCATGGATCAGGTAGCGGCGCAGCGGGTGGCCAGTCAGACTCCACTGCCGTCCCTGGAATTAGGAGTGACGCCGGTCGCGATCGGCGTAGACGCGGTGGTGGGATATACGCGAATTTACGGATCTCACATTGCGTGGAGCGATCCGGCAACTCCTCTGGCGAGAGAAATCAATCCGCGGTCCGTGTATGAGCGGCTGTTCCGGGCGTCTTCCAGTCCGCAGGGCAACTCCGCGAAAATGGACACGCTGTTGCTGGACCGGGTGCTGGGGGATGCGAAGCGGCTGCGGGCCCAGGTTGGGTCTGAAGACCGGGCGCGGGTGGATGAGTATTTGACCTTGATGCGTTTGCTGGAAGAGCGGGTGCAGCGCGCCGCGAGTCCGGCGCAAGTGGCATGGAAGCCGCGGGTGCGAATGGATCCAAAAGCGCTTCCCACGGACCGGCCAAACGATCATGCGGAACACGTCCGGCTGATGCTGGACATGGTGGCGGCCGCATTTCAAAGCGACACTACGCGAGTCTGCACGTTCATGTTTGGCAATGCCGTGAGCAATGTGAGTTTCCGGTTTCTGGAAGGAGTGAGCGCGGGCCATCACGATGTGTCGCATCATCAAAAGGACGCCGATAAGCTGCGCCAATACCAATTGGTCAACCGCTGGCATGTTGAGCAATACGCCTATCTTTTGCGCAAGCTGCAGGGCATGAAAGAAGGGGAGTCCACGGTGCTGGATAACTCGATGGTGTTGTTCGCATCGGCGTTGAGCGATGGCAATAGTCACGATCCTCATAAGCTGCCTTTGGTTCTGGGAGGCCGCGCGGGGGGCCGCATCGATAGCGGGCAGCACCTGGTTTATGGTGACGACGCGCCGGCCGCGAATCTTTACGTTTCCATGCTGGAGGCGTTTGGCGCGCCGGTGGAACGCTTTGCCGACAGCACGGGCGCGCTGCCCGGATTGTTGCGATCGTAAGATTGCATTATGCAAAGACTTTGTCGTTTGACGATTGGCGGCCTGCTCTGCGGTTGGACATTGCTTGGGGCTGACGTGGCTGGTATCTGGGTGGGACGGATACCGGGTAATAAGGGCGACTTCCAGGACGTTGCTTTCCAGTTCACACAGAAAGGAACCGCGCTTGAGGGCAAGCTATACGGCGATTATCAAAGCAGCCCGATTACCGAGGGAAAGATAGCTGGGGATCGGATTACGTTTTTGGTGATCGCGCCGGAACAGAGTGGGAACCAGATCAACGACACCAAGCTCCGCTTCACTGGGAGTATGAAAGACGGTGAGGTGGAACTGACCAGGGAACGCGAGGGCGCCACCATTGCCGGGAATGGCGGAGCGGTTACGTTTAAGACCAACGCGCCGCAGACCTTTCGATTGAAACGGCTGCTATAGATTTTTCAGGTGCGAGAAGAGGCTGCACGAGCCGGCGTATTCATTTACACTGTCTAAATGACCAAACAGCAACTGATCGATACGGTATCTACGAAGACGGGACGAGGAAAGGCGGAAGTTGAGTCGGTAGTCGAATCGGTATTCGACGCGATCGCCGAGACCTTGGGGTCCAATGAGCGTGTGGATCTACGCGGATTTGGCAGCTTCGTGGTGAAAGACAAGAAGGCGCGTCAAGGCCGGAATCCACGGACTGGGGAAACCATTTCTATCGCCGCGAAGCGGGACGCTGGGTTTAAGCCAGGAAAGGAATTGTCGGCGCGATTGGCGCAGCCGGCTGCGCCTGCTACTGCTTAAAAGCTTCTTTGACCACGTGATGTAGAAACTACTCGCAGGGAGTGGCGGCTTTCGATCACGGTAACTTCGCGCAGCTTGGCCGACGCTGTTGTAACTGTAACAAGGCATTCGATCAAGACAAACCGACGAACCTCGTGTTAATCATTTGGTAGATTAACTGCTATACCGGTATCGCTTTCCAAGGAGGGTGTAATGATCGTTCCTATCCCGTTGTACCGAATGCAGCAGCAGGTACTGTTTTTCGCCTCGGCGGTCGCCGTTGGCGCCGCATGTTATTTCCGAAACGCGGGACGCAAAACCTATCAACATGGTCCGTGGAGCCGGTTGGACAGACACGCTCCGTTGCAAGACGAGCTGGAGGGTGGATCATTTCCAGCCAGCGATCCACCCTCCAGCGCGATGCATTTTGCAGAGGGCAGGTAACCGATGAGCCGAACCCTGCTGCTGATTATTCTGATTTTTATCCTGCTGGCCGTGCTCCCGTCTTGGCCGTATAGCGCAAACTGGGGCTATTATCCGAGCGGGGGATTGGGGATCGTCGTCATCGTCATCCTGGTGCTGTTGATTATGGATCGCCGGGTATAGCCACCGCGATCTTAAGAAGTCCGCTGCCGCCAGCCGGACAGTTCGCGATTCAGCGCGTCCCGGATGGTGATAAATTGCGCGTTGCCGTACTGGTTCGAAGTCTCCCGTGGGTCCGCGATCAGGTCGTAGAACTCGTTTGGCCCCTTGCCCTCGTTCCGGATCACCAGTTTGAAGCGCGTGTCCCTGGCCATCTCCGTGTTCCGGAAATGGCCAAACACCATGTCTTTCCAGGGATGCTTTTTGGGCAGCGGCCGGCGCAATGCGATGGGCGCGTAACTTCTGCCGCAAAGGTTGCGGCCAGCCGGCAACGGCGCACCGGTCACCTCACACAGGCTGGGCAGCAGATCGTAGAAGCTGACCATATCCGGTGCAACTGCTTCGGTGGGAATCTTGCCCGGCCAGTTCCAGATCATCGGCACGCGCATCACTTCGTCATACATATTGATGGGGTCTGAAGCGAGCCCTTTGCTCCACAGGCCATGGCGGCCGAGCAGGTATCCGTTGTCACCGGCGAAGACGATGAGGGTATTGTCGCGGAATCCGCGCTCCTGTAGCTTTTGCAGCAGCACGGGGAGCTGATCGTCCAGCGCGGTGGCCGCCGCAGCACACTTGCGAATGTTGCCGACGATATCGGTCAACATCTCTTTCTCGCGAAGCGCGTTGGGCGCGGCGTGTTCCCAACCGAAGGTGTCGAAGATCGCCTTCGAGTACATGTCGTAATATTTTTGCGGATGTCCGTTATAGGGAGTGTGCGGGTTTTGATAGCCGACCGTGAGAAAAAAAGGCTTGTCCACTTTCTGCCGGTCTAGAAAAGAACACGCATGCTGGGTCATCAGATCGGTGGAGTAACCCTGCTCTTTCGCCAGCTTGCCATCAGTACTCATCTCGGGATCGCGATAAGGCCCGGAACCACCCGGCATCGTGTAGGTGTACTCGAAACCGTGCTTGGGTTGCAGGTCGTCCCCCATGTGCCATTTGCCCACGTAGCCGCAGTTGTACCCTTGTTGCGCCAGAATGTCGGAGATCATGATCTCCTGCGCAAAAGATGCGGGCGCGGATTCCTGGCCCTGCGGCGGATTTGCAATAGGCTTGGGCGTTAGAAAATCCTGGATGCCATGCTGCTGGGGAACGCGGCCGGTGAATAGAGTGGCGCGGCTGGGCGAACAGATCGGCGTGCAGCAGAAATGGTTTGCGAACCGCATTCCGCCGCGCGCCAGAGTGTCTATGTTCGGTGTCTTGATTTCCTTGTTGCCGTAGCATCCCAACATCCAGGCGGCGAGATCGTCGGCGAGGATGAATAGAATGTTCGGCCGCTCTACGGGCTTTTTAGCTGCAAATGCGGAGGCGCTGGAGGCGCCGATCAAAAACTGTCTACGATTCAATTGCACAATCCTTTCTCTTTCTATAAGACATCTGCGAAGCCGCGCTTCAGGTGGCGGAAGAAAAGGCCGCCCAGCACGAAAGCGGTCACCGCATAGGCGCAAAGCACGGCGAATTCAGTGAAGCTGGGAGGACGCATGGACAACAGACGTTCCCGGTAAGCACGAACGACGTATGCGAGCGGATTTAGTTGCACCAGAAAACGAAACGGCGCTGGAACCATTTCCTCACTAATGAAAATCGGCGTGATCCAAAACCAGAGCTGCATGACCACCGCGACCACCTGCACCGTATCCCGAAGGTATACTTGCAAACTGGAGACCACCCACCCGACGCCAATCGCCAAAAAGCCAAGCATCACCATGTAGAAAGGTAAGAGCAGGGCCATGACACTGATGTGCCCCACCCAGATGCCGATCACTGCGATGGCCAGCAACAACGCCAGCAGGTGACTCATCAACGAAGACAGGAAGATGGAGACGGGCACGATCTCGGATGGGAACACCGTTTTCGTGATCAGATTGGAGTGTTCAATCAGACACGATGAACTGCGCAGCACGGTCTCTTGGAAGAGCAGCCAGGGGAGAAAGCCCGTGAAGAGAAATACAGTGTAGTTGTCAGTGACTTCCCCGGCGGGCGGTTTTTGTTTCATGCAGTACTGAAACACGAAGGTGTAAATGGCCAGTTGTACCAGTGGATTGACAATGCCCCAAAGCCAGCCGGCGGCGGAGCCTACGAAGCGCTGTTGAAAATCGCGGCGCACCAGTTGGAACAGGAGCGTACGGCCTTGAATCAGGTTGCGTAGGAAATGTTTGCCGGGAATCCGCGCCATATTGCAGTGACCGTATTTTCGATGCTAACACGATGAGGCGGTGGCGGCTATGAGACGAAACCTTACATGCCAAAACTGGCTGCCCGGGCGGCGCTTGGGAAAACATACAATGGTAAGATAATCCAAACCCACATTTCAGTACTGTGACGGCTGGAAACATGGCTTACGAGCATCAAAAATATCCAACGTGGCTCTATCACGCGAAGCATGCCCCAAAAGGGAAAATTTTTCAATCGGCGGAACAATGCAAGGGACTTGCTCGTAAGGGGTGGGTCGATACCCCGGCGAAATTTCCAAAGCCGTCTCGAATTGCAACCGGGTTGGCTGCCATGAAACCGTGGTGGACCGAATGGGAATGGCTGATAAAGGCTCTCGCCGTCATTCTCGCTCTTATCGCAGCGGCATTAGGTGTTGTAAAAGTATGGCCACGCTAGTAGGCCTCCGGAGAAAGAGATGAGCAAGCTCCCCCAAAGCATCAAGGAAATTCAGGATCTCGAAATTTCGGACGAGGAGACTATTTCCCTCGTTGAAGGGCGACTGCGAAACGAATCGGGTTTGATGCAGACGAGTTCTTCAGCCTCGCGCCAGGCGAGATGGAAGCGGAGGGCAGCGCGTGACCCAAAGCAGACTTGTGGAAAACTCAAGATTTATGCACAGAAACCTAACCCTCTCATTCGATTGTGACTTTTTTGTGCATAATTTGTGTGCATAATGGGCGATGATTACGGCTATGCACCGGTATCTACAGAAGGGCAGAGTGTCGCGGCGCTGACCGACACCGGAGCCGCAAAAATCTTCGAGGAAGCGGCAAGCGGAGCCAAGACCGACCGGGCGCAGGTCTACCGGCTTCTGAATACGCCGGATGAGGCAACTTGCTGGTGGTGACGCCGCTTATTCGCTCGAGGGCGCGGTCTTCTCAACACTCTGCGCAGCGGCTGTCATGGGAAGGAAGGCCGGTTTCCGGGGATACGTTGGCCGGCTCTACGGCCGCGCACGGCTATTGATGCTTACTGTTTGATGATTTCATGAAATTAAACAGTAAAGCGCGCTAGGACATGCCAACTAATTAACGACCTTCGATCAGCTTATGAAGCCTCTAACGCGAGCGTTGCAGGTGCTTGGGGGGTCTGGTTCGATTCAAGAAATCTACGACAAAGTTGTCGAGTTGGAACAGTTCCCGGATGATGTGCTCGCACCATTGCACGAGCCTGATAAAAGCAACCAAACAGAGGTTGCATATCGCCTTGCATGGGCGCGTACTTACCTGAAGAAGTACGGCCTATTAGAAAACTCGGCTCGCGGCATATGGTCGCTAAACCAGAAGGCCAAAGATGCAGACAAGTTAGACCCTCAAAAAGTTGTTCAGTTCGTGCGTGCTCTCGATAAAAAAGAAAAAGGGAGTAAGACCAACAGCGTGACTACTGGCGAAGATGCTCCTATCGCCGAGATTTCAGAAGAGCCGGAATGGAAGCGGAAATTACATGTCGTCCTGACGCAAAATTTGAATCCAGCAGCGTTCGAGAGGCTTGTTCAACGTGTGTTGAGGGAATCAGGTTTTACACAGGTTGAGGTTACAGGCCGCAGTGGTGACGGCGGAATCGATGGACGTGGGATAGCCCGCATTCATGGACTGATGAGCTTCCATGTACTCTTCCAATGCAAACGCTATAAGGGGTCTGTCAGCGCAGGCGAAATAAGAGATTTTCGCGGCGCGATGATGGGCCGCGCCGACAAGGGCCTTTTTATCACAACAGGAACATTCACCCCCGCCGCAGTAAAAGAAGCAACGCGAGATGGCGCTCCCCCTATTGACATGCTCGACGGCGACGATTTTGCTGAAAAACTGAAGGAGTTGGGAATAGGCGTTTCAACAAAAACAGTCGAAGTCTATACGGTTGACGAGGCGTAGTTCTCAAATATTTAGGACACGCTAAGGTGCGCAGGGTGTACTCGTTTAAATGTACATTTGAGAAGTTGGCTTAAGTATTCTTAACCCGTCAAGCCAGAACCGTCGACCGACAAACAGAGAGGCCCCGAAAGAACCATCCCGTCATAACTGGAAAGGCGAGTCCCGGCGTCTAAATTCGAGATCGACAGATGATCTACGTGGGTAATGTTCAAACCGACCGACTGCCACATTG
>JBBPYD010000209.1:0-8460 GCA_038200305.1 Bryobacterales bacterium | reverse complement strand
ATTTCCTTCTTTTACTCGCCACACTTCATCCCACGCCAGGCCCGCCTTTCATTCACAACCACTCGGCGGACTTTCCCCAACCAGACGTCCTTACCGGCGGATTCGGGGAGTCTTAGTAGTCTTGACTTGCGATCTCATCTGTGCAATAGTTCTGAAAACCGGCATGATGAATAGAATGTCGATGGCGACGACCGAGTTTGGCCTGTTCCGGTGTATGGGTCCGTTCAAAGTGCCTGGCGTTTCTAAGGATCATGGGCGTTGTCTGCCCTCCATGTGATTTAAGGGATCTATGTTCGAAACCTCGCGACTACGACTGTTGTATTCTTTTGCAGCGATGCTGCTGGCGCTGGCGCCGTTTAAAATTGACGCACAACTTTCCTCCGCGACCGTGACGGGTATTGTCCGGGATTCTAGCGGGAGCGTGATCCCAGGCGTCAAGATCGTACTGCGGGATGTCGGTACAACCACCGAGCGTACGGCGGCATCGAACAATGCTGGAAACTATGTGTTTTTGAGCATTCCACCCGGCGCGTACACCCTTGAGGCAACGTCCGCCGGGCTCCAGACCACTAAGATCGCCAATCTCACCCTTGAGGTGAATCAGACCGCCACGGCTGACATCACCATGCAGGTTGGCGCTATCCAACAGACGGTGACCGTGGAAGCGGCGGGCGAATTAGTCCAGAGCGCAACAGCCGAACTGGGCGCCGCGGTTACGTCCAAGCAGGTTGTCGATCTGCCCTTGAACGGCCGCAATTTCACCCAGCTCCTCGCGCTGACGCCGGGTGTGGCACCGGTGAGCGTGTCGCAGAACGCGGGTGGTTTCGGCAACGTCGCGTCGGGCACCACGTTCGTCTTCCCTGCCATCAACGGCCAGACCAACCGCAGCAACTTTTTTATGACGGACGGGATCAACAATCAGGGCGCGTTTTCCAGTACCTACGCCGTGCCCCCGATCATTGATGCTCTGGCGGAATTCAAGGTGAACTCGCACAATGACCAGGCGGAATTCGGCATGGCGCTGGGTGGCATCATCAACGTGGCGACGAAGTCGGGTACTAACGACCTGCACGGTTCACTGTGGGAATTCCTGCGGAACAATGCCTTCAACGCCCGTAACACCTTTCAAAAGAGCGTGACAGTTTTCCGGCAGAACCAGTTCGGCGTCGCCGCAGGCGGTCCGGTGGTCTTCCCGAAGCTTTACAACGGGAAGAACAAGACGTTCTTCTTTGGCGCCTATCAGGGTTTCAAGTATTCACAAGCAGCAAACTCGTTTCAACACTTTCCGACTGATGCGGAGTTGGCTGGTAACCTCGCGGGGCAAGCCCAGGCGTACAATCCGTTTTCGACTCGCATCGATCCCGCGAGCCCGGACCCTACGAAACCGCGCTTTATCCGCGATCCGTTCCCTGGAAACCAGATCCCAGCAAACTTGATCGACCAGCGGCTGGTCAGTTTTTTCAAGTCGATCCGTCCGCCGCTGTTCAACACCGGTGTGGCCAACAACAACGCCGAGGATGACACGCCGTTTATCCAGAACCAGACGGAGTTCACTGGCCGAATCGATCAGACTGTCGGCACGAAGGATTTCTTATGGTTCCGCTATAGCGCGATCTACTACGACACATCGGGTTCGGGCGGCATTCAAAACGTCCTGAATAGGATCACCGATAACCCCGGCCAGAACTACGGCGGCAGTTGGGTTCACACGTTCAGCCCTAGCCTGGTACTGCAGGCTCAATACGGACGTTCGCACCAGGAAACGAACGCCTTCACCGTGTACAAGAATCTGCCGGATAGCGCCATCTCGGGCCTGGGATTCGACCCCAATTTCTTCGGCAACTTCATCGGGGGAGCATCCGTGATGCCCGCCATCGGTATCGCCAATTTCACCGGTATTCCGGGAAGCAGCAAGTCGTTAAATCCCAATGAGACCAACGTGCACCAGTGGAAAGCGAGCATGTCGAAGATCTGGGGTAGCCATACGCTGCGTTGGGGCGGCGAGATCAACAGCAGCACCTTCGAATCGCTGTACAACAACGCCAATTCCGGCTATGCCACTCAGCAAACCAACAATCCGTTGGATGCCTTGGGCGGAAATGCGCTGGCTTCGTTCCTGTTAAACGTGCCTGATAGCGCCGGACGACGCAACGTGCATGAGACGACGCGTTGGGGCGGCGTGATGGGTTACTACTTCTCAGATTCCTGGAAGGTGACGCCCGCCTTGACGCTCAACCTCGGCCTGCGCTATGACCGGACCTTCATTCCTCCCTACGGCCTGCCGGAAACGGTGGGTATCAACGGCGGTATTGAAGCCGGTTCCATCAACTTCAATGACGGAACCTATGTTGTTCAGAAGCTGCCGCCTTCCTGCAAGGACAGGGGCCACGCTCCCTGTATTCCAGGGGACGGGACTTTGCCGGCTCATGTGGTGGTATCCGACACCGGGAAGATTTATCACGACACGACGACCAACTGGGGGCCTCGTCTTGGCCTCGCCTACCGCCTCACGAACACCACCGCCATTCGCGGTGGATTTGGCATCTTCTACGATAACTGGGCCGCTGTAACTCAGACGTCGCAGAACTACGAGGGGACGTGGCCGGACATAGGGCAGCAACTCGCCAATAATCTGAACGTTCCCACTCCCACCGCGCTTACCCCGACGATTAAGGGACAAAGCCCGTTCGCGGCGGGGGGCGGAGCTTTCCCCGCGCCTACGCCGTTCGAGCAGGTCCAGTGGTACATGGATCCATACGCCAAGAACCCATACTCCATGCAGTGGAACTTCGGCGTCGCGAAGCAGCTGAACAATTCGACGACTGTCACAGTGGACTACGCTGGATCGGGCAGTCGTCGCCTGGACGTGGGTGGCTATTACAACGTCGCGCTTACACCCGGCCCGGGCGACCCGCGGCTGCGCCAGCCGTACCCGTACATTCACCCGACCTACTATGACCGCAGTATCGGACGCGGAAACTACCATGCCCTGCAATTCCTGCTCAGCAAGCGATTTTCGAGCGGCATGGCCTACCAGGTTGCCTATACGTACTCGAAGTCAATCGATATCGGATCGTCCGGCTGGTATGGAGTGGAAGGGCAATCAATTCAGGATCCGTATCACTACAACAACGACCGGAGTGTTTCGGGGTTCGACCTGACGCAGGTGCTGAGCGTGAATGCGGTCTATGAACTACCTGTCGGAAGGGGCAAGAAGTTTGCCACGGGCAACAAGTTCGTAGACTATGTCATCGGCGGCTGGCAGGGGAACGCCATCGGCACCGCTCGCTCGGGACTTCCATATAATGTCACGGTGACCGGTGATAGCGCGAATACCGGCAACACCGGGTATCTACGAGCGAACCTCGTCGGGAACCCGAACGTATCCAATCCGACCAGGCAAGTGGGACTCAACACCGCGGCGTTTGCGGCTCCGGCGCCATTCACCTTCGGGAATCTCGGGCGTTACCGGCTCCGCGGCTCGGCCGTTTGGAATGTAGACGCCTCCATTTTCCGGGAGTTTCCGTTCATGGAGTCCAGGGCGGTGGAGTTCCGCGTAGAATCTTTCAACACGGCGAATACGGTCATTTTGGGTAATCCAAGATCCAACCTAAGCGATCCGGCGACCTTCGGCACCATCACGGGTACAGCGAACGGGGCGCGCTCGCTGCAATTTGGATTGAAAATCAGGTTCTGAGTATCTCAGAAAGCGATAGAAATAAGGCCCCGTCAGTGGGAGAATTCTCGCTGACGGGGCTTGGCTTTTCGAGCGAGAACTTACGCCGCCGAAACGGGAGCCGGTGTGACTTTCAGCACGCTGGCATAGCCTGCTTCGGTCTTCGGGAGGCTCACTTCCAGCGCTCCTTGCCTCTGCACCCATTTCAAATCGCCGCGACCGCCCAGTTGGATGACCTTCGCGTTTGCCGCTACCTTGGTGTCCGGAATGACCAGCGTTTCACCTTTCGGTCTGGCCAGCATGAACACGTAAAGTGAATCTCGCTTACGCGTAAATCGGAGGTCTGCTCCGTCTTCCGTCTTCGCCGACGGACGGGTCCAGGGGCGACTCTCAAAGATACCCTCACCATTTACTTGGAGCCATTCTCCGAGCGTCTTCAGTCGGCTGACCTGCAACTCGGAAATGGTGCCGTCGTGGCGAGGCCCAATGTTCAGCAGCAAATTTCCGTTCTTGCTCACGATATCGACAAATAGCTCGATCAGCTTGTCTCCTGACAGCACGTGTTCCGGCCCCTCCGCGCGATTGTAGCCAAAGCTGAAACCAAGTCCCCGGCAAGACTCCCATTTCTTAGGCGTGATCTTGTCGTACTTCGCGTACTCGGGCGTGGTGAAGTCGGAGAACTTCTGCGAGAAACGATCGTTGATCACGCCCTCCGGTACCCGATTGTAGTACCCAGCGAACATTTCCTTCACTTTGCCCAGCGTAGGATAGCCGATGTCGTTCCATAGCACGGAAGCTTGATACCGTGTGATCAGCTCGTTCCAATGCGCGTCCGCGTAGCGCGCATACGCCTCGGACTGCGGCGCGGTCGACTTCAGATCGCCCCGCTTTGCTATGGGTTGCTTTTCGAAGGTCCAGTCCAGGCCTCCCGAGTAATACAGGCCCATGTGCATGCGCTGCTCCCGAACCGCGGCCGTCAGATCGCCAACCAGGTCCCTGCCGACCGGGACCATGTTGGCCGGACGGTTGGGGTTGGGAACGTTACTCGGCCAGAGCGCGAAGCCATCGTGATGCTTGGTGGTCAACACTACGTATCGCGCGCCTGCGTCATGGAACAGGCGGGCCCATTGCGATGGGTCCCACTTCTTGACTCCCGCATTGAAGTTTTTGGAGAAACTGTAGTAATCGAAGTTCTCGCCGTACGTTTCCGTGTGATGGCGGTAAGTCGGGGTGTCTTTCAGGCGCAAAGAATTTAAGTACCATTCGGCGTAGGGGTTTTGATAAAACCATTTGTTCCAGTCAACTTTCCCCAGTTCGCCGGTGGGGGTGGCCCATCCGGGGACCGAGTACAATCCCCAGTGAATAAAGATTCCCAGTTTGGCGTCATCAAACCACTCGGGCACGCGGTGTGTTTCGATCGATTCCCACGTCGGCTCGAACGTGTTCGCCCATCCGAGTCCGTTGCGGGTTAGCAAGCCGGAGCCGAGGGCCGTACTCAGGTAGCCGTTGAATACACGTCTTTTCATGTTGGTTTTCCGAAACAACTATAATCAGTTTCAAGACACAAGTCCAGCGGAGATTCTACTCGGAGTGACGATCTTGCGCCGACTGGCGGCAACCTGCCTTTGGATCAGTTGCGCGCTGTGCCAACGATCTCCGTCCGCTTACGTGGGATCGCAGATCTGCGCAGGCTGCCATCCGAAGATTGCCGCCAGTTACCGTCAGACCGGGATGGGCCGCTCGATGGCTCCGGTGCAACACCCGGCCATGCTGGAACTCGCGCGCGAAAGGCGGCGGATCCGGAACGACAAACTTGACCGAACCTTCGAGGTCTTCGCAAAAGACGGCAAACTCTACCAAAGTGAATACAAGGCCGAGGGAGAGAAGATCCTCTTTCAGACCACCTACCCGCTGGATTTCGTGGTGGGCTCGGGCGAGCACGGATTCACGTTCATCACCCGCCGGGACGGGCACTTGTTTCAGGCGCCGCTCTCCTGGTATTCGCGGAAGAGGACCTGGGAACTGTCACCCGGCTACGAGCATGCCGATTACGGATTCAACCGTCCCATACAGGCTGGCTGCATCGCCTGCCACAGCGGCCGCCCGCAGGCGGTCTCGGACCGCAATGGACTATTTCGCGATCCCCCTTTTCTGGAATTGCCGATAGGTTGCGAAAACTGCCACGGTCCCGGCGAGGCGCATGTAAAGCAGCGGTCGCCAGGATCGATTGTGAATCCGGCCCGTCTGCCAGCGCGCTTGGCCGAGAACATCTGCATGAACTGCCACCAAGGCGGCGACGCTCGCGTGCTCCAACCCGGCAAAAACTTCGTTGACTTCCGCCCGGGCACGTGGCTGGGAGATACGCTGGCGATATTTAAGATTCGAACGGCCGACACCGGCCGGGACTTGCTGGAACACCACGCCGCGATGGCGGCGAGCCGCTGCTTCACGGCCAGCGCTGGCAAGATGAGCTGTATGACGTGCCACGATCCCCACGCGAGCATCCAACCGGAAAAGGCAGTGCCCTATTATCGCCAGAGATGCCTGACTTGCCACACCGTCCAGACTTGCCGCCTGGCGCTCAAGGCTCGGGAACCCCTGAATGATTGCGCTGGCTGTCATATGCCGAAGCGCGATGCCGCAGTGATATCGCACACCGCGCTCACCAACCATCGCATTGTCAGGCGAGTTGCCGCCGATGCCGCGACGAACCCGAGTCAGAAGGAGCTTGAGCCGGAACTCGACTGGGTGAATCCCCCGCTGGGCCACCCGCCCAGCGCTCCTCCGCTCACGTTGCTTAAAGCCTATGGCGAACTAATGGATAAACAGCCGGAGTTCCGCTCCCGCTACTTTTCGCTATTGGACCAACTCGCTCTGACAATGCCAGACAACGCCTTTGTGCAAGGGGCGCTGGGGCGGAAATTGCTGTACGGCGCCCCGTCGGATGCCGCGAATGCCGAGGCTCTGGAGCATCTGGAAAAGGCCGCGAGGCTAGGCGCGGGCACAGCCGTCGTAGAGCAGGACATTGCCGAGGCCTTGGCCAGGCTTAACCGCCTCGACGAGTCCGTGGAGCATCTCCGGGCTGCGCTGCAGATCGAGCCTTACGATCCGGTATTGCATAAAACGCTGGCGATGCGTCTGATCAAGCAGCAGAAATACCCGCAGGCTCTGGAAGCAATGCGGCTTTATGTCAAACTGTTTCCCGAGGACGACTTCATGCGCGGACTGCTCGAAAAGGCTTCCGCGGCCAGATAAAGTTTTCGAACCAACCGGATCTAGCCGTTGGTGACCGCGGACTCACTCCTGGCTCAACAGTTCGAGCTTCCGCTCCTTTCCTCCGCGGCCGAGCAGATACAGATCGTTGCCTTTCACGAAAACACGGACCGGGTCACCCTCCTGAATCCCTTCCAGAGGCTTGCGCGTGACCTTGAACGTGTACATTCGGCCGGCTGTTCTCAGCGCATAGGTCCACGTCCTTGTGCGCCGTCTGATGATGCCGTTAACGGGAGGAAAAGAACCTCCATCCCCCGTAGAAAGAGCGCGATTTGCCTCTTCGGTTTCCAAGGTTGAGCTTTCGATCCTGACCACTTGGGCCTCCTGCCAGAACCGCGGCTTCGGCCCGCCCCAAATGGACAGCAGCAAGAACACCGAGAGCACACCGGCGCGCCACATGACCAACAGAATAGAATATCAGTATTCTGGATGGCGCGATGTTTCGCTACGCGAGCTACGCCGGATGGTTGTTCGCTACCCTCGCCGGCTCGCAGACCACGTTCAAAACCGACGTGAATCTTATGTCCGTCAACGTGCGCGTCACCGACAGTCATGGGCGCGATGTGACCGCGCTCGACAGGTCGAGCTTCCTGTTACTCGAAGACGGCCAGCAGCATCGCATCGCCGTGTTCGAGGCGGAAGCCCAGCCCGTGAGTCTGGGCGTTTTGCTGGATACCAGCCGCAGCATGCGCGCTGGAGACAAGTTGGCGCACGCCAAGGCTGCTTTGAGCGCTCTGGTCGCGTCGGGTCACCCGGGAAACGACATCTTCTTCATGGAATTCGGCGACAAAATCGGCGCCCCGATCGAACTTCCCGCGAACCATAGGCAACTGCCCGCCGCCGTATCGCAGGCAGTTGCCACGCGTTCGGGCACCGCGCTCTACGATGCAGTAGCGGTCGCTCTGTGCCGCCTGCGTAACGCCCAACACCCTCGCCGCGCGCTCATCATACTCACCGATGGAGCGGATCAGCACAGCCGCCTCAGGTTGGAGCAGTTGATTCGTCTCATCCGCGCTTCCGATGCCCAAGTCTACATCGTCGGCGACTTCACGGCGGAAGAAAACGAAATCTACGGACTCCGGCATGAATCGGTGACGCTCGTGAGCGGGCGGTCGATCGATAACCCGGTCGTGGCCTTTGAGCGTCTGGCCCATGAGTCCGGCGCGCAAAGCTATTTTCCCGTCACCCCGGCGCAATTGAAACGCGCCGTGGAAGCGGTCGCAAAGGAGCTTGAGACGCAGTACACACTCGGTTACTACCCCGAGGCCTCCGACAAACCGTTTCGGCGAATCGAGGTCCAGTTACCGGGCCGGCGCTTCAAAGTGCAGGCGCGGCATGGCTTCAGCACCGCCGACCCCGGAGTCCGCTTTCGATTGGACAAATGATGATTTTCGCGCATCCATTGCCGTGAAACCCTCGTTCGCGCCTGCCCGGAGTGCTGCGATGACGGTGTTGCCTGCGGCGGGCTTGGTCTTCCGGCTCAACGATTACGGCTTCTATGCTCTGCTGAT
>JBBPYD010000208.1:0-22543 GCA_038200305.1 Bryobacterales bacterium | reverse complement strand
GGGCGAACCGCGGAGCGCTTCACCGTCAATCAACGCTGGCGCTGGCTCCTGCGCTTCATTTTTCGCGATTGGCTCAAATCCCAGTCGCCCGACCCAGCCCATTTGCCCTTGACCGCTTTGGTTAACTGCCGGATTTAGGTTAATATCCCCGCTTTCAGTGAACGCAAACCGTGCCAAGCCGTTTAGGGGCCGGAGCGCCGTGCCGCGATCAATCGCCCGTACATCGGCGCGAGCCTCAGCGGACCAAACAATCTGCTTCGCCATCAGGTCCGATTGCTTTCGGACGAATCATCCCCGGCCATGCGGCGAAAGTCTTCCATGGTAAGCCCAAAATCGGCGAGCACAACTTCCATGGGAACGCCGCCGTTGCGCCGCAGCGATTCCACAGCCTCGGCGGCGGCATAGATGTTCTGCTTCGGTTTCCGGTTCATTATCAATCGGAGCCAGCGCCAGCTTTCGGTCTATGGGGTCAAGCATGGTTTCAAGCAGACTTCGCACAGCCGTCAGTTGCTCTGGCGGCAACCGGTCAAGCAGGGCGTGCGCATGTTGCCGTTCTTGCCTGAGATCGGCCATCGCTATTTCCACGAATGCCGCACACTTTGAAATAACACAAACGTTTCACCGTCCCAGTAAGTCCGCCCCACCGCAACTCGATCCCGAAGCCCGGGACCAAACCGTCCAAACTCATTTCTCTTTTGGGCCGATCTCTTCGTGTGGATTCGCGCCATGAAAACGGACTCCTCGAAGACCTGTCGATTGGGTAGGATTCGGGCATGTCCTCTAAAATCGAGGATGCGATGCCCGGAAAGGAGCACCGTTATCCGGCGGATTGATTCCTTAGTCGCCGTGGCTCGGTTCGCAGGATCGGCCCACAAGGAGAACGCTATGGCCCTTAATACACTCGAAACCAAACAGCACGCCCATCATTTGGTGGACCAACTCGGACCCGGCCCGCTGGACACCGTCGTCGACCTGCTCGAAATCGTGGTCGATTCCGATGACGATACCCTCAGTGAGAAAGACCGCCGCGCCGTCGCTGCCTCGCGCGAGTACTTCCCGCCTGAACCCAAAAGGAGGCATCCCATTCGAGCAGGTTGTCGCCGAACTCGGCGTCACGAGTGGAAGAAGTCGGCAACCACAAAGGCGGCTAAAAGCCATCGGCCGGCGCGCCGCCCTGCGCATTCTCACAGCCCTCCATTCTTACGCCGAAAGCGGCAAGGCAACGTGAAACGTCTTGACGGCGAGTTCCAGGGATTGCTCCGGCTCCGTTCTGGCAACTACCGCGTGCGCTTCGACGAGGCCGCCGGCGCCACCGCCGTCCACCGCGCCGGGATCGCCGCGAAGCTTACGCTAAAATATTCAGTCCTCTTTGTCGGAGTGCGTATGAGAAAATTCTTCGGTCACAGCCGCCAAAAATAAATAGCTTCCACCCAACCCTTATCACTCCAGCCACTTACAACCGCCGCTTTCGAAATTGACGTTCAACCCTCCCACCCGCAAGCTACCCTGAACTCGAAAAGGAGGAGCCCAAAAATGGCTTCCGAACGACAGATTCTGGCGAACACTAAGAACGCCCAACTCTCCCGTGGCCCGATGAGCGATGCGGCCCGGTCAGCTACCAGAGAGAACAGTCTCAAGCACGGCCTCACCGCCCGGCAAATCGTCCTGTCCCATGAGGACCAGCAGGACTGGCTCGAACTCCTCGCCAGCAACATGGCCGAGTTCGCCCCTGCCACTGCTCATGAAACCCGGCTCGTCGAACAGATCGCTCAGAACTACTGGCGTCTCCTCCGCGCCCGCCGCGTCGAAACCGCAACCTTCGAAAATCGCCTCGCCACTCTCAAGCGCCGGCTCGAAATCGATCCCGCCGCTGAAATTGATAATGACCAGGGCCTCTCCATCTGTATGTCGAACGATGCACGCGATTTCGATACCCTGCGCCGTTACGAATCCGCCATCGAGCGCGCCTGGTACCGCGCCATCCACGAACTCAAGACCATACAAAAGGACCGCGTCCGCAACGCCTCCGCTGGAAATTGCACGAACGAACCCAAATTGGCCGTCGCTGCCGCCGGGCACGCTCCACTGTCCGAAAATGGGATTGGCTGCGTTTCGCACGCGCCAACCGAAGCCTCCGAGCATCTTCAGCCGTCTATAATACCCGAGCCGAGGCTTAGCCCCTCCGAGCATCTTCAGCCGTCTGTAATATCCGAGCCGAGGCTTGGCCCCTCCGAGCATCTTCAGCCGTCTGTAATATCCGAGCCGAGGCTTGGCCCCTCCGAGCATCTTCAGCCGTCTGTAATATCCGAGCCGAGGCTTGGCCCCTCCGAGTTTAAAGCCTCCGCTGGAAATTGCACGAACGAACCCAAATCAGCCGCAGCCGGCTACATTCCAATATCCGAAAATGGGATTCGCTGCGTTTCGCACACGCCGGATTCAACGGAGAACTAACCGCATGGCGTCATTCCATCGCCCTCGCGCCATCGAAAGATGCGGATCACTGCACCAGCCGCCGCACCTTCTCCAGCGCCTCTTCCGCCAGCCGGTAATCCGGCTGAATCTCCAGCGCCTTCCCAAAGCAGTTGCGCGCGCGGTTGTACGATTCCAACGCCATATGCGCACGGCCCAGGTTATACCAGGCATAGTGATACGATTCGTACCGCTCGCTCCCGGTCGCCCTCTCCAGCCACGGAATCGCGTCTTCGTGCTTGCCCTGTTCAATCAGGTACGCGCCAATATCGTTGTATGGATTTCCAAAAGTCGGATCCACCGCAATCGCCTTCATGCACTCGGCGATCGCATCGTTCAGCTTGCCCTGAAAGCGGTACGTCCAGCCCAGAAACGTATGCGCCTCAGCCGTTGGGCAAAGCTCAATCGACTCCTTATAGATCTCCACCGCCTGGTCCAGCTCCCCTTGCATCTGCAACAGATAGGCTTTCTGGAACAGCTCCACTGCAAGCTGCTTTCGTTCTGCGGCCATGCAAATAAGGTATCGCACGTATGTTGTCCCATACAATGGAACAGATGATACCGAAGGTGCGCAAAGCAGTTTTCCCCGCCGCGGGATTAGGAACACGCTTTCTCCCTGCAACGAAAGCTCAGCCAAAAGAGATGCTGCCTCTCGTGGATAAACCTCTCATACAGTACGGTGTGGAAGAGGTAATTCATTCCGGAATTCAGAATATAATTATCGTGACCGGCCGTGGAAAATCGGCCATTGAAGATCATTTCGATGTCAGTTTTGAGCTGGAGCACCTGCTCGAATCCCGCGGCAAGAAAGACCTGCTCGCCTCCGTCCGAAGTGTTTCGGACATGATCGATGTATCTTACGTGCGTCAGAAAGAGGCCCTTGGCCTCGGGCATGCGGTGCTCCGCGCAAAGGAGCTGATCGGCCCCGAACCATTCGCCGTTGTCCTCTCCGATGATGTGATCGACGCCGAAATTCCCTGCATGCGCCAATTGCTCGACATATACGAATATTTCGGCGCATCCGTAGTCGCACTGATGGAAGTTCCCCCCGAAAATATTTCCGCCTACGGTGTCGTCGACGCCGAACCGGTCGCCTACGACGGAGCCAGGGACCGCCTCTACCGCATCTGCAATATGGTGGAAAAGCCGAAGGCGTCGGAAGCTCCCTCGAACCTCGCCATCATCGGCCGCTATGTCCTCACTCCGGAAATCTTTTCGTCCATCGAATCGGTACAGCCTGGCTCCGGCGGCGAAATTCAACTTACTGACGGGCTGAGGCATCTTCTCCGGAACCGCCCCATCTACGGCTACAAATTCGAAGGCACTCGCTACGACGCAGGCGACAAACTTGGCTTCCTAAAGGCCACCGTAGAGTTCGCCCTAAAACGCTACGACCTCGGAGCGCCTTTCCGCGAATATTTGAAAGGATTGAAACTGTAATCCCTAGCCATGGTTCCCATCGAGCTGCCTCTCAAGCCAAGCGAAGCCGCCGCCCTGGCCGACGTCGTTTTTCAGTTTGCGGAAAACCGTCCGCTCAACGACGAGCTTCGCAACCGCCTCAACGGCCGTCTCCTCGCGCTTGAGTTCACCAGCATCGCGCCGTTCATGGGATCTCTGCAGAAAGATCCCGTTCACTCTTCCGCTTACTACATCGCCGTGGATGCCATCTCCGAATCTGGACCCAACCCTCTGTTGCTCCGCACGGCCCTAGCCTCAGCGCCCGCCAACGCACTCTTCCCCGATCCAATCTTGATCGGACGCATGCGTCCAGGCGGTGAGCGCGAGATCGTGGTCGATGCGATCCCCTTCGCCTCCACTGATTGCCGGAACATCCGAACCTTCGCCGCGCAGATCGATAGTACCTTCCTGCCCAGGCCACAAGCCGCGCAATCCGCCATTACACTCGCAATCGCCCAGCCGGAGACAATCGTTCCCGCTGCCTTCGACGCATTCCGCGCCATCAACCACAAATACAGCGCAAACCTAGCGTCCTTCTCCACTGTAGACCGTGCCTCGCTGGATCGGGTCTACTGCACCTGCCTCTGGGCCGCAATCCGGGCCGGATGGCGCGGCGGCTATAATCTCGGACTCGATGGCTTGGTTCTACGCGGCGGCCTTGAAGCCGTGAAACAGACCATCGAGGAAGCCTCCGGCTACACCCGGTTCACCATCGACCCCTCCCCTCTCTTCCAGCAGTCCGGCGACGGCAATCACAAGTTCGGCAAGGCCCTCCTGGCCACGGAAGAAATCTTCGGCTTCATCCAGAAAACCAAATCGGAGCAAGCCTCCTGGAAACATTTCGACTTCGAATTGTCGCTCGCTGGATCGCAAACGCCCACCACTCCGGATGATCTCGCCTACTGCCTGCAATCGCTCAGAGCCAGAGGCCGCGCCGCGCAACAGATCCTCCCCAATCTCGGAAATTCGGAGGACCAGCCATCGCGCATCGCGGAGCTCGCCGCCGTAGCCCGGCAGTTCAACGCCACGCTGAGCTTTGACCACCCTGCCGGCGCGCCGGAACAGATCCTCCAACAAATCGGCCGTGCAACCGGTGGACGATTTAACCTTCGGACCAGCCCCGGCGCAATCGGCGCACGCCGCGAGATTACCGAACACATTGTTTCGCTTGCGTCGGAGTTGCGGGCATAATATGCAAATGCTACGTCGCACCTTTCTCGCTACCGGCGCCGCCGCGATGGCCCAAACCGCTATGCCGCCAATCAAACTCGGAATCGACCTGTTCAGTATCCGGACCTCCAACTACACTCCATTCGAGTACCTGGATTACGCAGCCAAACAGGGCGCCAAAGTGGTCCACTTCTCTGAGATCCGCTTTATCGGAGATCTTGAAGAATCGAACCTGAAAAAAGTCCGTGCCCACGCGGACAAACTCGGCATCGAAATCGAGATCGGAATGCGGTCCATCTGCCCGTCCTCGAAAGCCTTCGATCCATCGCAAGGCACGGCGGAGCAGCAACTGGAACGCATGTTCACAGCCGCGAACCTGGTTGGCTCCCGCATTGTCCGCGCCTTTCTCGGAACCTCTGCCGATCGCACCGGCGCCATGCCCATGGAAGGCCACATTGAGAATACAGCCAAGGTTCTACGTGCCGTCCGATCCAAAGCGATGGATCACAATCTCAAAATCGCCATCGAAAATCACGCCGGCGACATGCAGGGCCGCGAACTGAAAATGTTGATCGATGAATCGGGCAAGGATTTCGTCGGCGCTTGCCTGGACTCCGGAAATCCTCTCTGGGCCATCGAAGATCCGCACCTCACTCTCGAAATTCTCGCGCCCTACGTCCTCACCAGTCACATCCGCGACACCGCGGTCTGGCGCGTGCCTGAAGGCGCAGCCGTGCAATGGGTCAGGATGGGCGATGGCAACATTGACATCGCCGGCTACGTGCGCAAATACGCGCAACTATGCGCAGGCAAGGCTCTGTCGCTTGAAATCATCGTCACGCAACCCCGCATCTTTCCGTATCTGCAGCCGAGGTTCTGGGACGGCTACCGCCACACCCCCGCCTGGGAATTCTCACGCTTTCTCGCATTGGTGGATAAAGGCACGGCGCGCCCAGCCCTTCCCCCTGTCCCGAAAGAGCGCGCTGCCCAGCAGGAGCGCGAAGATCTGGAGGCGAGCATGCAATACACAAGGAAGTTGCTGAACTTATGAATCAGCTCGCCGGAAAAATCGCCATCGTCACCGGCGCAAGCCGCGGAATCGGCCGTGCAATCGCCGAGACCTTCGCCCGTGAAGGCGCAACCGTTGTCATCTGCGGGCGCAAGCAGGAGACCTTGGACGAGGTAGCGTCAGCCAGCGGCGGCAAACTGATCCCCATCGCCTGCCACGTTGGAAAACCTGGCGACATCGCCCGCATGGTGGAGCGCACGGAGAAGGAACTGGGACCAATCGACATCCTCATCAACAACGCCGGCACAAACGTAGCACAAGGTCCGTGCCTCGATATGGACGAAGCGCAATTCGACAAAATGATCGAAGTCAATCTTAAAAGCACCTACCGGTTGATGAAGCAAATCGCTCCGAAAATGTGTGAGCGGGGCAGCGGTGCTATTGTTAACATCGCCTCTGTGGCCGGCCTCCGGCCGCAGTTCCACGGTCTGCTTTACAGCATGACCAAGGCCGCGCTGATCATGATGACCCAGTCGTATGCTCTGGAACTCGGCCCAAAAGGCGTTCGTGTAAACGCGATTGCCCCCGGCCTGATCCAAACCGCCCTGAGCGAATATTACTGGAAGGACGAGGAGCGTCGAAAAGATTTCCTCGATCGGCAACCCGTCCGCCACTTGGGGCAACCGCAAGAGATCGCCGAAACGGCCCTGCACCTGGTGAGTGATGCTTCGTCTTACATCACCGGCCAGGTAGTTGTAATCGACGGAGGCAGACTTCTATGCTAAACCGCCTCATTCCCTTCGCCTTACTGGCGTCCATCGCATCGGCAGGCATTGTCTCCGATGTGCGCGAGTCCCTTGCAAAAAATAACTTTGCCCAGGCCGAAGCACAGATCGAGAAATACCGCTCCGGGCAAGGCGTTACACCCGAGATGATCCTGGCTTACTCTTGGATGGGCCGCGCCGCTCTCGCTGCCAAAAAGCTGGATGATGCGGAGAAGTACGCCGCCACCACGAAGCGGCTGGCCCTCGAACAATTGAAGCGTCGGAAGCTGGACAAAGATCCGGATGCACCTCTGCCCCTCGCTCTCGGCGCCGCGGTCGAAGTGGAGGGCCAGTCCCTCGCGGCCCGTGGGGAACGCGGGGAAGCGGTGGAATACCTGCGCAAAGAGTTGGCCCTTTACCGGGACACCTCCATAGGCACACGCATTCAAAAGAACATCAATCTGCTTAGCCTGGAAGGCAAGCCAGCCCCGGCGCTCGAATTGAAAACGGCGCTCGGCCCCAAGTCCCCCACGCTCGCCTCGCTCAAGGGCAAGCCGGTCCTCCTTTATTTTTGGGCGCACTGGTGCGCCGACTGTAAGCGGGAAATTCCAATCATTGCGCAGCTCAGAAAAGAGTACGGACCGAAAGGACTGGTGGTGATCGGTCCAACGCAGCGCTACGGCTATGCCGATCGCGGCCGTGACGTCGGACCCGCGGAAGAGCTGGCCTATATCGAGAAAGTCCGGCACGAGTTTTACGCACCGCTCCTCGGCGTGCCCGCCCCGGTAAGTGAAGAGAACTTCAAGAACTACGGCGCCAGCACCACCCCGACACTCGTGTTGATCGACCGGCACGGCATCGTCAGAATGTTCCACCCAGGGAACCTGAGCCTTGATGAATTGAGGTCTCAGATTGACAAGTTATAACACCAGCCGCGAATCTCCCTCCCGAACCGTCACGTGTTCGCGGTCGAGATGTTCAAGTAACGGGATAGCGTACTTGCGGCTGATGCCCGTCCAGTCTTTGAAGTCTCCAACGGCGAACCGCTCGCCTTTGTGCCCCGCGAGCAATTGCCGGAGTGCCGCCAGCGCCGAATGGTGGAAAACCAAATCGTCGCCGATCCGAACCAGCTTCTTATTCCGGATCAGGATTTGCAGCAGATTCCGCGCCCGCGCGGCCTCAACACCAGAGGTCTTTAACACTTCGGCCAACGCCGGCGCCGTCAGACCGGCCCGCGCAAAGGCGGCCTCGATCTTTTCAAGCGCCTGTTCTTCATCTTGCTTCAGCGCCAGCTTATGCGTAGCGAGGTGTACCACGTCGCCGGTGATCAGGATCTGCGTATCGGCTGCCAGCATCGCATCAAACAGAGCCGGCGGCGCATTGGGAGCCTCGCGGCTCCTCATCTCCTCTTTGCCAAGTCCGGGCACCAGCGGATACTGCCGGTGGAAATCCGCGAGCAGTACCTTCCATTTCGCGGCAGTGGCCTTCAACCAGTCTTTGTCTACGAACCAGGATTGCGCAAGCAATGCCGCAACTGAGCCGGCGGCCTTTTCGATCACTGCGGCGAGCAGCCCCGTCCGGGCAATCAAATCCGCCGTAGTCAGGCCGTACTTAGATTCTCGGATCAACAAAGCCACCCGCTCTTCCACCGTGCCTTGCGCCAGCATTTTCAGCCGTTCCGGCATATCCTTGCGAGGCGGCGCAATGTCCAGAACCACTCCGCCTCCGATGGTCACAACCGGTGAGAACATCCGCACGATAAAGCGGTCCCCCGGTAGCAGCAGAACCGGCTCCCGCAGCCGCAGCCTCGCGTACTCCGGTGACCCGAGATTCCGGATTTCGGCAATCACCTCGGAGGTCCCTGCATGGAGATGGACCGGCGCGCGGCTCTTCAGCGGCTTCGCCGACGGCAGCAGTTCGAACGAGCAATCGATCACCTTGGTGCTGCGGAACCGGCCCAGTTCCGCAAGCACGATCCCTCGATGCAAGTCCGATTGCTCCGCGCCTGTAAGATTCAGCGCCGTGCGCTGGCCAGCCTGGGCTGTCTTCGCGGACTTGCCATGCACCTGCACGCCGCGAACTCGAAGACGCGCTGCCCCTGGGTGGGTCTCCACTTCCTGTTCCAGCGCCACCGAACCGGAAAGCAGTGTCCCGGTCACAACGGTGCCGAATCCACGCATGGTGAAGACGCGGTCAATCGGCAGCCGGAAGTACTGCGAGTCGTCTTTGGGAGTTACCGTCGATGCGGTCTCTCTTAGAACTCGCCGGAGCTCATCCAACCCAGCGCCAGTGGTGGAACTTACAGCGATCATCGGTGCTCCGTCAAGAAACGATCCCGCCACGAACTCTTCCACTTCCAGTCTGACTAAGTCGAGAATGTCACTGTCGACAAGATCGGCCTTGGTTAGCACCACGATGCCCTTCTTGATATTCAAGAGCCGGCAAATCTCGAAATGCTCGCGGGTTTGTGGTTTGATCGACTCATCCGCGGCTATCACGAACAAAACCACATCGATCCCGCCAACACCGGCGAGCATATTTTTGATGAACCTTTCGTGGCCTGGGACGTCTACTAGAGCGATGCGCACGCTTTCCGTAAGGTTGAGATGTGCGAAGCCAAGATCGATGGATATCCCGCGCTGTTTTTCTTCCTTTAGGCGATCGGTGTCAATGCCAGTCAACGCGCGGACCAGCGCGGTCTTACCGTGGTCGATATGGCCGGCCGTGCCCGCGATAATGTTCTTCATAGCGGCGTCCCTCATCCTACTATCTACCGGTTCCACCATCGCACTGGCGCAGACCGCTGCCGCGATCGAGCCCACTGTCACATTTCGCTCTGGTGTCTCAAACGTGCGCGTGGATGCCCAGGTGGTGGAAGGCTCCGATCTGATCAAGGATCTCACTCAACAAGATTTCGTCGTCTCCGATGAAGGGCGGCGGCAGGACATTCTTTATTTTGGCCGGGACGCCGAGCCGGTTTCGCTGCTTCTGCTATTGGACGTAAGCGGCAGCATGCGGAAATACGTCGAGCAGGTTGCGAGTGTGGCCCGTCAATCACTGCGGTACTTGAAACCCGGTGACCGTGTCGCGGTAATGATATTCAGCAAAGGCACGCTGCTGAAACACGATTTCACCGCTGACCCGGATGCGGTGGCTCGCGGCATCAAGAATGCCGTTTGGGACGAGCGGCTCGGCAGCGGAACCGCGATCAACGAGGCGCTGCTCGGCGCGTCAAAATATATTCAGGACAAAGCGGGCGAAACCGGCCGAAGATCTATCTTGATCCTGACTGACAATCTGGGTTTGAATTATAGGAGCCCGGATGAGAAGGTGATTCAGAGCTTGTACCAGTCCGATACGGTACTGAATGCGATGGTGGTGGGCCGTGGCGAAAGGCCCGCGCCGGTCCGTCCAGGACATTACACTAACCCCGATTTCACCCCGCCGGATGTCTTTCATATCGGGGATGAGACTGGCGGCGAAACAGTGAAGGCGGCTCGCGCGGGCGCCGCGTTCCAGGAAATGATCGAGCGAATCCGCACCCGGTACAGCCTGCAATATCGTGTTCCCGAAAATGCCACCACCGGTTTCCGCAATATTCGCGTGGAACTCAGCCCTGCCGCGCATCTTCGGCATCCAAAAGCTGAGGTAAGAGCCCGAAAGGGTTACTTCATTACGCGATGACAAACGGCCAGGTGGTGTTGATTACCGGCGCGAATGGAGGGCTTGGAAATGCCGTCACGCGGGCGTTCCTATCGTCCGGCGCAACCGTGGTGGGGGTCGCGCGCTCCATTCGGCAATCGGAATTCGCCAGTGATCGTTTTGTGGCGATCCCGGCCGATCTTACAGACCCGAAGGCGATGCAGGCGGTTGTGAATGATTTAGCCAGAATCGATGTCGCGGTACATCTGATGGGCGGATTCGCCGGTGGTGCGCTGGTGGATGAAACAGACGACGCGGCCTTCAACCGTATGATCGATATGAATCTGCGGTCGGCTTTCTATCTGCTTCGCTCCGTAGTTCCGCCGATGCGCAAGGCGGGCTATGGGCGAATTCTCGCCATCGGCAGCCGAATGGCGGTGGACGCCCAGGCCAATGCTGGGGCCTACAGCGCGTCCAAGGCCGCGTTGATTGCACTTGTGAAAACGGCCGCTCTGGAAAACAAGAAGTTCGGTATTACGGCGAACATAATACTGCCCGGCACCATTGATACGCCGGCTAACCGGACTGCGATGCCGGCCGCTGACTCAACCCAGTGGGTTCTACCAGAGCAGATCGCAAGCCTGTTGCTCTATCTCGGCTCCCGTAGCGCAGCCCAGGTGACCGGCGCTGTGATTCCCGTCTACGGTCAGGGTCTCTGAAGTTCCTGCTTTTTGGGCAGTGGGACGATAGTAAGCTTGTTCGCTTCGATGGTGATCTTCTGACGGATCTCTCCGAACAGCGGTGAAGCAATGTGGAGATCGTAGGTGCCGGGGTTCAACAGAATCCCGCTCCCCTTGTTGTTGATCTCATCGACGTAACCGTAGAACCGGTCGTTGAGATACACCGCGCCTACGTCGCCCGCGGCGATGGACATGTACGATTCCGGTTCACCACCGCCGAGCCGGAAACGCCCGAATGGCGGCTTGGCTGGCTCTAGCATCTTCATGGAGTACTTCAGCTTGGTCGTCTTCTTTGGGCGTACACTTACTTTGGTTGTGTAGTCCTCATACCGCGGGTCTTTGATGGTGACTTCCACTTCGCCGGCGGGAGCGGCGTACTTCTCTGGTACGGTGAATCGCGTGGCTGGCCCGGCGTAAGTGCCATTGATGAAGACCCCGGCGTCGCCTGGCTTCCCTCGCGCCCGCACAAAACCTGTTTCTTCCGAATGCAGGACACTGACAGCTAATCCTGCGGCCATTAAATAAATTCCTACCTGTTTCATCTAAACGCCTCGGCTCCTTAAATCTGAAATACGGTACTCATATGAGAGTACTCCTGTATGTTGGCAGCAAGTGCTTCTGAACTTTTCCCATTGCATTTCTTGGCAATTGATCGACGGTGAGAAATTGCCGGGGCACTTTGAACGACGCCAATTTGTTGCGGCAATGTGCTTCGAGCACCGCTACGTCGAACGATTCTCTTGGCACGATGTACGCCACAGGGACTTCGCCGCGGAGGCGGTCCGCAACGCCAACGACGGCGGCTTCCGCTACACCTTCGTGCTCCTGTAGGAACTCCTCAATCTCACGCGGGTAGATATTGAATCCGCCGGAGATGATGAGATCGCTCTTGCGGTCGCATAGCGTGTAGTAACCATCCGGGGAACGAACGGCCAGATCGCCGGTTTGAAAGTAACCATCGAGGAAAGCGGCATGGGTGGCTTCGTCACGCTTCCAATATCCGGCGAACACGTTCGGTCCGCGCAGGTAGACCTCGCCGGTCTCACCGTCCGGCACGGCCTTTCCATCGGGGTCGAGGAGTTTCACGGACACGCCAGGAAGCGATAAACCAATGCTGCCGGGGCGGCGCTCTCCTGTGTACGGATTGCTTATGTTCATTAGCGTTTCACTCATGCCGTAGCGCTCCAGGATGGTGTGTCCGAACCGGCCGCGGAAGTCTTCCAGTACTTGCGCTGGGAGCGGGGCCGAGCCCGACACGAACAAGCGCATGCTCCGGCCGATGCGCTGCGCGGTGTCCTCCGGAACATCGAGCAAACGGACATAGATAGTGGGGACACCGAAGAATAGCGTCGGTCTAAATTCGAGCATTGTGTCCGCGGCCTTCTGATGCTCAAATCGTTCCAGCAGCCGCATGAGGCAACCGCTCATCAACCAACAGTGGAGTCCATTGCCTAGTGCGTGAACGTGAAACAGCGAAAGCCCCAGCAGAAAACGATCGGCTTCCGTGATCTGCCAGCAAGTGAGCAGATTAATCGCATTCGCTGCGAAGTTGTTGTGGGTTAAGACCGCCCCTTTCGATGCACCAGTGGTGCCTGATGTGTAGATAATGCCGGCCGGATCGTCGCCATCGAGCGCGATTGCAGGCCTCTCGGAAGAGAAGGCAGCCGAAGCTGCAGTGAGATCGGCGATCTCCGCGTCCGTGATGAAGATGGAAAGTTCCGCATCGGAAAGAATATGCGTGATCTCACGGTCGCGATAGAGAATATTAATCGGCACAAAGATGATGCCGGTTTTGACACATGCGAGATAGATGTCGATCATCTCGACGCAGTTGGCGAGATACACGCAAAGCCGATCGCCTTTCTTCAGGCCGCGTTTGAGACAGATGCGCGAGGCGGTTACTCCGCTCATCGAGTTCACCGAAGGTGTAGGTGACTCCTAAAAACTCAAGTGCCGGCCGGTTGCGGCGGCCGATGAAGGAAAGATCGAAGAGGCCGGTCAGGTTCATACCGCTTCAGAACATCAAATAACACACAACAGCGCCGACAACAGCCATGGATAGACCCCACGCCAAAAGCTTATTGAACAGCAAGCGGCTATTCTCCCAGGTAGGGGCGGCGGCCAAACATAATGCGCCGATTGTCGAGAGCGGCGACACATCCACTAGGTGCCCGCCCACATTAATAGAAGAGGCAATGGCCATGGCGTCAGCGCCTCCCAATCGTTCCACCAACCCTGGCACGGTGGGGAGAAATGCCGGTAGAATGACGCCGGAAGTACTGGCGTACACGGAAACCAATCCAGTGACAAACGCCACTATGCCCGTGACGGTCTGGCGGGTGGAGAATTTCGCCAGCATCGCTGTGAACAGATCCATTCCGCTGGTTTTTTCAAGCAGCGCGATGAGAACAGTGACGCCGCAGACCATCACGATCACGGCCCATGGCATCCTTCGCGGGGATTCTTTGTGATCGGCTGCGCCAAGCGCGCACAGGACGATGGCCCCGGCAAATGCTCCCATGCCCACGTTGATTTTGAAAAAGACCACACCTGCCACCAGAGCAACAATTACGGCAAGTGTGATCCGATGCCGCGATTCAAACGGTTGAACGGCCGCTCCCGGCCCTTCGCCAGAATAGGAGAAGCGAAACAGTTTCCAACCGCCGAGCAGGAAGTAACCGCCAAATGCGACCAGTGCATGTGCGAGCAAGTTATTGCGATAGGTTGTCCACTCGAAGCCGCTGAGGCCAATGCGGCTCATCAGATTGGCAGCGATGATTCCAGTGGGAGCTAATGGCGACAGTGCTCCGGCATTGGCGCCGTTCCCTACCATGATGGCCATCAGGAATGCCGGGATCTTGGACCGGCCCGCAACCTCCATCGCGATCGGGGCGAGCAATGCGCAGGTTGCGATGTTGCCCGGTCCGATGGTGGCAAGGCCGGCGGCCACGCAGAAGAACATGAGGGGGATCAGGCCGGCATTGCCGCGGCAGAGCCGGACGGCCCGGTGTGCAATCCGTTCAAGAGTGCCGTTCACCTGTGCTTGTGTGAAGAGGAGCGTCACACCGGCGAGTGTGAGAAACAGGGAGGCGGGAAAACCGGCGGTGATCTGATCGGCTTTCATGCCGCCCAGGACAACTCCAACGATCCAGGCTAATGCTATGGCCAAAACTCCGACGTTGATCTCAGTGAAGCAACTGACCACGATGGTCAGGATCAAAGCGCCGAGCGACCAGTAGGCAAGGTTCATCGCATTCGCCCCATGACGGACCAGACGTCTTCAATCCGCTCTCCGCGGCATGCATAGATCCGGTCGTAGAGATTCACCGTGGGGTCGCAATGCGGAGGGACGAACTCGATTCGATCTCCCAGCTTCGGCTTGCGGCCGCATTGCCCGATGTCAAGATAGCCGAACTCGTCGCCGCCCCAGCGGTAGATGGATGCAGGGACATTCACGGCCTCCGGGCCGTAGCCGCGGTCGGTGGAGAAGGCTTTGAATCCACCGTCGACCGTGACAAACTTGTCGTGATTCGCGCTAATAACCGTGGCCTGCACGGTGAGGGCATGCAGGAAATCAAGGCCCAGCCGGCGGTATGCAAGATCCATCAAGACATAGGAACCGGCTTGCAGTTCGGTCACTTCGGGGAGACTGCTATCGACTTCCCACGTGCCCGTGCTTCCGCCCGTCAGGATTTCTGTGCAGAGGCCTTCGAGCGCCATGGCATCACGGGTTTCGGCGGCAACCCGAAACGCTTCGCCAGAGATGCGCCGGCGTTCTTCAAGATCACCGGCATGAGAGCCGCTCACCGAATACGCTTGAATGCCCCTTAGCTGAAGATGACTCGCGTGGTCCACGGCTCTGGCGACGCTGACGGCGTGGGCACCGGGGATTGCGCCGGTGCGATGATCGCCGACATCGAGGTCGACCAGGACATGAATGGTGCGGTTCGCGTTTCGCGCAGCTTCCTCATACCAGGCGATCTGCTGAACGTGATCGACGACGACCATGGCGCCGGTTTCCGCGATCTTCGCGATTTTAAGGGGATCGGCTACTGGAGACGTCAACAATAATCCAGTGATTCCGGCTTGTGCCATCAGGCAGGCTTCGCCCAAGGTAGATACGCAGATTCCAGACGCGCCGGCTGCCAATTGGCGTTGAGCGACCTGCACACATTTGTGAGCTTTTGCGTGGGGCCGCAGGCCTTTGCCGGATTCTCTTGCGCGCGCGGCCATCCGGTTGAGATTGATCTCGAATGCATCCAGATCCAAGACAAGCGCCGGTGTGGGGATTTGGGTTCTGGTCAGCAATGCCTATTAGAAGCCCGGCGTGTTCCGGGAGTCAATATGGATGCTCTAAGATGACAGCGTATGCCGTGGACACGCTGGGGCTTCTGGATTGGGCCGCTTATCACCGCTGCGATTCTGGGGGCACTTGCGGCAATTGTGTCGCACCGCCGTTTGCGGCGAATTTATAAGCAACGGCTCCCGCAGCCGCGCCGTGAACGGTTGTTTCTTTCTTCTGTGGGCTTCTTTACGGCTGTGGTGGTGATTCGGGGAATCACGTTTGCAATTCATAACGAAATCGGCCCGTTTCACGACATCTCCATGCGAGGGCGGCATATTCATCATCTCGTTTGGGGTATTTTGCTTTTACTGCTGTTGGGCTATGGCTGGCTGCTTGAGGTGGGGACCGGGGCGGAATCTTCTTCCACCTGGCTTGGGCGGTTGATGTCAATGACCTATGGTGTTGCGGCCGCGCTCACTTTGGATGAGTTTGCGCTTTGGCTGAATCTGCGCGATGTTTATTGGAATCGCGAAGGGCACGAGAGCTTTGAGGCGATGGGGATTTTTGGCGGGCTGTTGTGCATCGGGATCTTTGGTGGACCATTCTTTCGCGGGGTGGCACGGGAAATGGTGGGTTTGTTCCGGCGATGATATTCTTTGCTCATGCTGGCTAGTACACTTTCCCGCGCGGGCCGTGTGTCGTTGCTGCAACCGACTGCGGTGAATACCATTTTGGCGCAAGTGCGGGAGCTGCAATCGCAAGGGAAATCTTTGGTTTCCTTGATGCGTGGGGAACCGGACTTTCCGACTCCGCCGCATATCGTGGAGGCTTGCGTGGGTGCGCTGCGCAACGGCCGCACGGGGTATCCGGACAATCGGGGCGAGATCCAGCTTCGGGAAGCGATCAGCCAGAAATTACATCGGGATAACCACCTAAAATTCGATGCGGGCACGGAGGTGTTGGTGACCACCGGGGCCACGTTTGGCATCTATGCGGCGTTGATGGCGTTGCTGAACGAAGGCGATGAAGTGTTGCTTCCGGATCCAATTTACGATGCTTATCAATCGCCTATCCGGCTTGCGGGGGGCGTGAGCCGCGCCGTCGCTTCGAGGATTGCCGACGGGCGGTTTGTGATCGACGAGGAAGCTTTAGAGTCTGTCTGGTCACCGGCGGCGAAAGTGTTGGTGTTGAATACGCCGTGGAATCCAGTGGGAACTGTCCTGACTGAAGAGGAACTCATCCGCATCACGCGGTTTTGCGAGCGGCGGAATGTAGCGCTAGTGAGCGATGAGATTTACGAGGCTGTTACTTATGGTGGCCACCACCATATCTCGCCGCTTGCCGTTGCTCCGAGCCTGCGGGAACGTAGCGTTGTTGTGAACAGTCTTTCGAAAACCTATTCGATGACTGGTTGGCGCGTGGGTTATTGTGCTGGACCAGCGCCATTGATTCAAGCTATGTTTCTGGTGCTTCAGCAATCCAGCAGGGGGCCCGCGGCGTTTATACAAGATGCGGCTGCCGCGGCGCTTGCCGGTTCGCAAAATTGCGTCGCGCAAATGCGTGGAGAATATGCGCGGCGGCGTGAACAGGTGATGGCTCGTCTTGCGGGTATACCGGGTGTTCGCATCTTGCCGCCGGAAGGTGGATTCTTCGCTATTGCGGATGTGCGCGAGTTGAAAATTTCATCGGGCAAGATTCGCAGACGGCTGTTGCATGAGCATGGCGTTGTGGTGGTCCACGGCGCGGCTTACGGGAAAGGCGGGGAAGGCACTTTGAGGATTTCGTTCGCGAGTGGCGGGGACACTCTTGAGCGGGGGCTTGCACTGTTGCGAGAAGGTCTTGTCCGCATATGAGCCTGGTGCAATTGGAAACCGGGACCCCTGTTCCTCACGCTGACGCTGCACGCGTGGATGCGGCTGCGTTGCGGTGCGAACTGGAAGCCGCAATCGAAGGGGAAGTGCGGTTCGATACAATCTCCCGCGCGCTCTATTCCACGGACGCCAGCGTTTATCTGATTCAGCCGCTTGGCGTGATTGTCGCGAAGAGCCGCCAGGATATTATTCGCGCATTGCAGATTTGCCATCGGTTTCGATGCCCGTTGACGATGCGCGGAGGCGGCACATCGCAAGCCGGGCAAGCAATCGGCACGGGAATTCAGGTTGATCTATCGAAGTATTACAACCGGGTTCTTGAGGTGAACGCGGAAGAGCGGTGGGTCCGGGTGGAGCCTGGGATTGTGCTGGATGAATTGAATGCGCAGCTTGCACCGCTGGGTCTGCGGTTCGCACCCGATATTTCAACTGCCAGCCGGGCGACCATCGGCGGGATGATGGCGAACAACTCCAGTGGTGCGCGCAGCGTGCTGTACGGGAAAACGATTGACCACGTGATGGAGCAGGTTGCCGCTCTTTCCGATTCGAGTATTGTTCACTTTCGCGAGATGGCTAGGAGTGAAGTACCTACGGGCGGCACGCTGGAGGCGGCCTGCTACGGCACGGTGCTCCGCTTGGCTACGGAACACGCGGACGAGATTGGGCGCCGCTACCCGAAGGTGCTGCGGCGCGTAGGCGGCTACAACCTGGACGAGTTCACCGATGTTGCGAAGACGGTGAATCTGGCAAAGATCATGGTGGGCTCTGAAGGTACCCTGGGTATCGTGCTGGAGGCGAAGCTACGGCTTGTGCCGCTGCCGAAAGCAAAAGCGGTGATGGTGATTGCGTTTGCCGATCTGCTGGAAGCGCTGTCCGCTACACCGGTGATCCTTCGCCATAAGCCTTCAGCGGTGGAGGTGATGGACAAGGCCATTCTGGATAACACGCGGCAGAACGCGGCGCTCGACCGGATTCGCAACACGTTTATTCCTGGTGATCCTGGCGCTACGCTCTGTGTGGAATTCTACGCCGATAACAACGAAGAGCTGCCTCCGCGGTTGCGCGCGCTCGAAGAGGATCTGCGGTCCCGCGGTCTTGGATACGCATACCGGTCTGAGACGGACCTTGCCGCGCAAGCGCGAATTTGGAGTTTGCGTGAGGCGGCGTTGGGTCTTTCCATGGCAGTAAAGGAAGACGCGAAGTCTATCTCGTTTGTGGAGGACACGGCGGTTCCTCCGGAGAAGCTTCGCGATTTTATCGATCGGTTTCTAGAACTAATTCGCGGGCACGGGACGACGGCCGGCGTATACGCCCATGCTTCGGTGGGATGTCTGCATGTACGGCCCGTGATCAATCTGAAGACCAAAGATGGCGTTCATAAATTCGAAGCGATCGCGCAGGACGTTGCGAATCTGGTGCTGGAGTTCGGTGGCGCTTTGTCGGGAGAACACGGCGATGGCCTGGTGCGCAGCCCATTTATGCGTCAGATGTTCGGCCCGGCGCTCTATGATGCGTTTCGGGAGATCAAGCGAACATTCGATCCGCTGGGAATTTTGAATCCAGGAAAGATTGTGGACGCGCCGCCACTTACGGCGAACCTGCGTTTCGGCGCGGGTTATCAAACGCCGAATCCGGAATCGTGGTTCGATTACTCCGAATACGGAGGCATGGGCGGCGCGGTGGAAATGTGCAGTGGCGTGGGCGCTTGCCGGAAGAAGCTTTCGGGAACGATGTGTCCGTCTTACATGGCGACCCGTGAAGAAGCGCACTCCACGCGGGGGCGCGCGAACGTGCTGCGCCTTGCGATGGCCGGGCGGTTGGGCGAGGCGGGGCTGGGCGATGAGGGCGTATATGAAGTGATGGATTTGTGCCTGGAGTGCCGGGCTTGCAAGTCCGAGTGTCCGGTTGGCGTGGATATGGCCCGGTTTAAGAGCGAGTTTCTTGCGGACTATTGGAGCCGGCATGGGACCGCCATGCGGGCGCGCGCTTTGGGGAATGTCCACAGGCTATCGGTTTGGGGCAGCAGGTTTGCTCCGGTATCGAACTGGGTTTCAGGTGTCACGCCGGTTCGCTGGTTGAACGAGAAGTTATTGGATATCGACCGGCGGCGGTCTCTGCCTGCGTGGAAGCGGCAAACGTTTGAGCGATGGATGGCGCGGAATCCACGGCAATCCTCAGCCGAGAAAATCGCTGTTACCTTGTTCAACGACACGTTTACCAATCACTACGATCCGGAGATTGGAATTGCGGCGGTTGAGGTTTTGGAGCGGGGAGGCTGCAGGGTCAACGTGGTCCGGCCTGGTTGTTGCGGCCGGCCTCTGATTTCGCAAGGGCTGCTGGCGGAAGCGCGTGCTCATGCAGCAAAAATTGTCGAGTCGCTTTTCCCGATTGCCAGCCGGGGCGAAAAGATTCTGTTCTGTGAACCCAGTTGCCTTTCTTCTGTGAAGGAAGATGCGCCTTCGCTGCTGCGGGGGGAAGCGCAACGGAAGGCCCGGGCGGTTGCGGATGCTTGCCTGCTGTGTGAAGAGTTCGCGGCGGAACTGGATCTGCCGCTGCGTGCAGGGCCAAAACGGATCTTGCTTCATGGACATTGTCATCAGAAGTCGATGGGGTTGGTGGCAGCCAGTGTAAAGCTTCTGTCTCGCATTCCGTCGGCAACGGTGGTGGATCTGGATGCGGGATGTTGCGGTATGGCGGGATCGTTCGGGTATACCCGCCAGCACTATGAAGTTTCAGAAGCGATTGCGAACCGGCGTTTGCTTCCGGCGGTGAAGGCGATGCAGGCAGGTGACGTGCTGGTGGCGCCGGGTACTTCTTGCAGGCGCCAGGTGGCGGAGTTGAACGGAATGAATGCCGTTCATCCGGTGGTGCTGATTCGCTCGCTACTCGACTAGTCCGAAACTGAGGATGTTTGATCCGGAGGCGATGGCAATGTACTGCTTGCTATCGAACATATACGTCATGGGGGAAGCCTTCCACATCTGATTGGCCTGGAAGCTCCAGAGAGGCTTACCGCTTATTGCGTCGGCTGCGGCGAGAGCGCCACTTTCATCGCCGAAAATTACGATTCCGCCGGCTGTGGAGAGTGTGCCTCCCCAGGAAAGGCCAGGTCCTGTTTGTGGAAGTTCCCATGCGATCTTGCCGGTCTGAATATCGATGGCGCGGAGAATTTTCTGGCCTGGCTCATTCGGGATTTGCCGCCCGGAACCGCCCTGATAGCCTCTTCCCGCTTGCCACTGCATTACCGACTTCCGGAACAGGTTGCACTTCTCCAGAGTCTGCACGTAATAGAAGCCGGTGGATGGATTGAAAGACGTGGAGAACCAGTTGGCGCCGCCTTCCACGGCGGGGCAGACCTTGGCGCCTTCCGTGGTTGGCTCCTGATTGGGGAGGCGCACCGGGCGGCCGTCGGGGCCGATTTCACTGGCCCAGGTTAGCTTTTTGATGAACGGTTTGGCTAGGAGCAACTTGCCGTTCGTGCGGTCGAGGACGTAGAAGAATCCGTTACGGTTCGCCTGCAACAGAAGCTTGCGGGGTTGCCCCTGCCACGCGGTATCGACCAGCACGGCCGGCTCGGTGGCATCCCAATCCCAAACGTCGTGCGGGGTGAACTGGTAATGCCATTTGAGCTTCCCGGTCTTGGGATCGAGGGCCAGAATGGAGCACGAGTAAAGATTGTCGCCGTCGCGATAGTCGCCGTTGAAATCGTTGCCGGGATTGCCGGTCTGCCAGTAGAGGGTGTCGAGATCCGGATCATAAGAACCGGTAAACCAGGAGACCGATCCGGGGTGATCGAGATCCTTGCCTTTCCATGTTTCCGCGTTGGGCTCGCCAGCTTTTGGCGCGTTCCAGAAGCGCCAGACTTCCTTTCCAGTGGCCTGATCGAAGGCAGCCACAAAGCCGCGCGCGCCTTCATCGCCGCCTGCACTGCCTGAGATTACTAGATTGCCGACGGCGAGAGGTGCTGAGGTTGCGTTGTAGTTGACGTGCCAGTCGGCCATTTGGGTTTCCCACAACAACGCGCCGGTGAAGCGGTTGAGCGAGATGATGTGGGCGTGGTCGGTCACCATGAACAGGTTGTCGCCGGCTACGGCTACTCCGCGGTTGATGCCGCCTGCGGCGTTACCGATCAGATTTCGCGTGCGGGGACGCTGATAATGCCAGATCTGGCGGCCCGAGCCGGCGTCGAGTGCGTAGCATTCGTTGGCGCTGGTGACGTACATGATTCCTTCGACGACCACTGGCGTGCCTTGCAAGCGTGTGGTGTTGGGAAGGGAGAAGGCCCATTTCGGAGCGAGGCGCGACACATTGGCGCCATTGATCTGATCGAGTTTGCTGTACCGGTTACCGCTGAGTTGGCCATTGTAGCTGGGCCAATCGGATTGCGATGTGACCGTGCGGTACTTGCCGCCAACATTGCGCAAAAGATGGATTCGCTTGTCATCGGTTTGCATCTGCATGTCTTCGGAACTCTGATTGAGAACCAGACCTTCGAGAGTGGCGCCATCAGTGGTCTGGACCTTCCCCCGAACCGGCGCAAACCCAATCCCACGGCGCGGACGCATGGAGCGTAGGAATCCGATGAGTTCTGTATTTTCCTGATCGGTGAGTTTGAACGAAGGCATGCCCCGGCTGGGTAAACCCTCACGAAAGAGCGCGGTCAGATCCTGATCCGTGCGGGATGCGAGCCGGTTCACGATGGAAGGACCGAGTTCGCCGCCCGTGCCGTCTCCGCCGTGGCAGGTGGCGCAGCGGTTCTCAAAATGACGGCGGCCGGGGTCTAGAGTTTGGGCTGAAAGGAGGCCAATCGTGAACGACGAACAGAAGAATAGCGCTAAGACTCGCATAATTTGAGTGGATGTTCAGATGTTATCACTGCACTGTTGCCGCCGCCGATTAACGCCGATGAACCACGCATGGCCTTCGGCCACCCTGGAACATGAAAACTTGTGGATAATCGGGACAGGCTGCGGCAAGCGAACCTTTCTGCGTTGTGGTGGCGCAAGCCCCGAGGATGAACCTGGTTCGGCTGGCGTGGAGCGCACCCTGGAATGAGCTTCGGCTCGCAGAGCAACTTGTACGGGTAGGCGCCGGCAGGTCTCAGCCTGGAAATAGGAGGCTGAGAATGATTCCCG
>JBBPYD010000207.1:0-24511 GCA_038200305.1 Bryobacterales bacterium | reverse complement strand
GCCCAGTCAATCACAACGCAAAAATTATGCGGAGCCCAATCAGCTAAGGCAACTCCCCAAGGTAAGGGAATGCGTACGTGAATACCCATGCAAACAGAAGGAAGTTTACTGTCAGGCTAAACGGAAGAGATAGAGATTCAGTCCGCCACCTCATAAGCATGCCACCGGCAATGGCAGCGAAACCTAAACTGATGCCAAAAGAGCTGAAGCAGCCACCAAGGGGAGCAGAAGCAGCACTGCCGCAATCGTCAGGCCAAAAGCCTGCTTATCGTTAAGCCGGGACGGTAGCATGCCGTCACATTGTGCGTGAAGTCCGATACCAATCAGAGTATCAGACACCTGACAAACTAATACTTCGGAACGCCCGGGTCCACCTTGTCGCTCCACCCCAAAATGCCGCCGGTCATATTCTTGACTTTCTTAAAACCTGCCTTCTTCAGAAAATCGACAGCCTTGGCGCTACGCATCCCGCTCTTGCAATGCGCCACAATCTCATCCGCCGTATTCAGTTCATTCACACGCTTGGGCAGTTCGCCCAACGGGATCAGCTTGGCAAACGGAATATTGCAAATCTGATATTCATGGGGTTCGCGAACATCGATCAGCACAAAGGAATCTCCACGATCGATCTTCCGCTTCACCTCTGCAGGGTCAATCTCGCCCTCCACCGCTCCTGCGTGTGGCGCGGCAACGGGCTGCTCCTGCGGCACTCCGCAAAACTGGTGATAATCGATCAGCTTTGTAATCGTCGGATGATCGCCACAAACCGGGCATTCCGGATTCCGGCGCAGCTTCAGTTCGCGAAATCGCATCGCCAAAGCATCGTACAGCATCAATCGCCCAACAAGAGGCTCACCGGAGCCTAGAATCAACTTCACCGCCTCAGTCGCCTGCACCATGCCGATTAAGCCGGGTAGAATCCCAAGGACTCCGCCTTCCGCGCAACTCGGCACCAGTCCTGGCGGCGGCGGTTCCGGATATAAGCAGCGATAGCAAGGCCCGCCCTCATACGCGAACACCGTTGCCTGTCCTTCAAACCGGAAAATCGATCCGTACACATTCGGCTTTCCCGTCAATACGCAGGCGTCGTTTACCAAATAGCGCGTTGGGAAATTATCCGTCCCGTCCACTACCATGTCGTAATCTTTGAAAAGCTCCAGCGCGTTCTCGCTGGTCAGCGCCACTTCGTGCAGGTCGATCCGGACAAACGGATTGATGTCCCGCATGCTCTCAGCCGCCGAATCGAGCTTCTTCTTCCCTACATCCTTCGTCCCATGGATCACTTGCCGCTGCAGATTCGTGAAGTCGACCACATCGAAATCCACCAGCCCGATCCGCCCGATACCAGCGGCCGCCAGATACAACGCAACAGGCGCACCCAATCCGCCAGCGCCAATCAGCAGCACCTTGGCATTTTTCAGCTTGAGTTGCCCATCCATGCCCACTTCCGGCATGATCAGGTGGCGGCTGTAGCGCAGGATTTCGTCGTTGGAAAGCGCCGCTGCCTGCGCCAGTGTTTCAACCGGCATGGCGTCCTCCCGCAATGCTGGGCACAATCGAAACCGTGTCGCCTTCCTTCACGGGTGTCGCATCCTTGCCCATGTAACGGATATCCTCGTCATTCACGTAGACGTTCACAAAGCTGCGCAGCTTGCCTTCATCGCTAAAAAGATGCTTCCGCAGGTCGGAGTATTGCGACGTCAGCGCCGCAAGCAGGTCGCCCACGGTCGCGCCCTGTAATTCGACAGAGTCTTTCTTATCTACATACTGCCGTAGCGGGGTCGGAATCAGAATTTTTGCCATGTATTACCTCGGATATTGGAGTTCTTCCTTTTCCGCCACCGTTTGATCCGGGTCGGGCAGGAAGCTGTTAGCGTGGTGGAACTCGCCCTTTTGAATCGATAAGACCACGAAAGAATACCACGGACATGAGTTTTCGAGATCTGTCTTGGAAAAATACGCGTCGCAGTCCGGATGCGAGTGGAAAATTCCCACCAGATCCATACCCTGGCGCCGCGCCTCGGCATCGGCACGAAGCAGATCTTCCTGCCTCAGCTCATACCGGGCCTCTTGCGCGCCGGTGAACGCATTCTCCAGCGCAACGGCAACCCGGACGGTCTTTTCAGCCCCATCCACACTGCCCAGCATCGCGCCGCAACACTCATTAGGGTAAGTCGAGCGGGCATGGGACACCATCACATCCCAAGCCGCCGGTTCAATCTTGATCATCCCAAAAATGCTCGCTTAGATATTTATCGGCACCGTCACACAGAATGGTCACAATCACGCCCGGTTCGCCGCGAGCCACTAATTCCTGCCCCATGTGGTGCGCCGCATAGAGGTTGGCGCCGGCGGATACGCCGATCAGAATACCCTCTTCTCTTGCAACCCGCCTCACCATTCGATGCGCGTCCTCAGTCTCAAGCCAAAAGTTCCCGTCCGGAACAGCCGGATCGTAGATCCCGGGGACAATAGCCGAAGGCATGTGCTTCAATCCTTCCAGGCCGTGGAATCCTGACGATGGCTGGGCCGAATAGCATTTTACATGCGGCAACTCATGGTGCAGCCGCTTGGTCACGCCCATGCAGGTTCCACTGGTGCCCATACACGCGACGAAATGCGTGATCTGATGATGCGTCTGCTCCAGGATTTCGACAGCCGTGGTCTTGTAATGAGCTTGCCAGTTCGCCGGATTATTGTACTGGTCCGGGTAAAAATACAGATCCGGATCGGCCGCGTACACTTCCCGGCATTTCCGGATCGCACCGTCGGAACCCTCGCCCGCGTCCGTAAAAATAATCTCCGCGCCGTAAGCCTTCAGTATCCGCTTGCGTTCGATAGAAGCATTTTGCGGTAGACAGAGCCGGACTTTGTAGCCCTTCGCCGCCCCAATCATTGCGTAAGCAATGCCCGTATTGCCACTGGTTGCATCTAGAATGATCTTCTCTTTGGTGAGCTTTCCCGCACGCTCCCCTTCGTCGATCATGTTCAGCGCCGGCCTGTCCTTTACAGAGCCGCCAGGATTGCGGTACTCGGCTTTGCCGTAGATTTCAACGCCAGGCAGATCCGCACTTAATCGGCCCAGGTAAACCAAGGGAGTGTTACCGATTTGCGACAAAAGCGATGTCGCGGGCGGTCCAGACACACCAGGAGTAATGGTTGCCGAGGTCATTCGGATGTCTCCATTCTATGAATCGTCACAATCCCTGTCAAGAATGGGATGTAGTGATGTGCGGCAAGGGTTCAACCCAATCTCCGAGTCATTCCCTAATCATCTCCTGAATTGGCACTCAGTGGCGGAGGGGTCAGCGTGTTGCAAGCGCAATTCGCAGCCGCCCATCGGAAGTGCGGTCGAGGAAATAGCGCTTCACCCCATCCCCCTCAACCACTGCGATCCCGAAATCTGTCGCTGCCAGGATTCTCCCACTCGCCCGAATGATCCGAACGCCAATGTCCGGAAGCTCGAACCGGCGCAACGCACCGGATTGTCTGGCATATCGGAGCAACCCTCCGCTCGACCCTCCATATTCGCCGTTATGCGCCAGCGCCATCCATACCGCGTCCGCCTAAACTTCAATCGCCGACACGGACCATCGGGCAATTTCAGGAGGAGCGAACAAATGGTACTTCCGATCCGCCGCTTCGAAATAACCGAACCCCCCAATCCCGGTCATCCCCTCGCCATCATAGAAGGTCTTGCCGAACCAGAGCTTGTCGCCTTCCAGTTTCCATGGGCCGATCCGCTCTTCGCCATAGGGGGGCCGAGGTAAAGGATACGGCCGGATCCGATTTCCGGACTGTTCCTCAATCACCGGGAAAAGCGATGCGGGTTCCGGCCAAACGAGCTGGAACGAGCCCGACGGCCCAAACCGAATCGTTTTGAGCTGTTCCGGTTGAATGTACAAGACACGTTCCATACCCTGGGTTCCTTCCGAGACCTGATAAGAGAACTGTCCAACCAGACTTTTCGCCCGCACATCGTAAACCCATTTCTGGTTCGGATAGCGCTCGGATTTTTCTCCCTGGCAGGAAATGACGGTAGCGGTTGCGGTGGCGCGCTCAACGCGCGCTGCGCAGTCCTGAAATCCGGACTTGATATCGAGCAAGTAGAGGCGCCCAGGGCGCGCCTTCTCCTGAAGGAATAAGCCTATTTTCCGGTCTTCGCTCCACCACGTCCACGAGGTTTGATCAATCGGAAACGTCTTCGGACTTCCGACCGCCGATCACCAGGTCAAGTTCTTCCGTCACGCCAGTTCGCTGCAATACGGCAAAATGCACCAGCGCGGCGTCCGCTTGCTTCAAAACTCCAAAGATCGCCAAATCGGCCGGGGCCGCCGCTTGCAGAAGCGTGATCCATGACAAGAGGATGATGACGGCCAAAGCCATAACGTCGCGCTGCTATCTTCCGCGGCCGGGAGTGTCTAACGGCCCCGCCTGCCGAATCGCTTCCTTGATATCAAGAACTTCGACGGACGTAGCTTCCTTTTTCAAAAAATTTGGAAATCGTGCCGCGTAACCCGCAACGTCTCCTTGAAACTCAACGTCGATAATGAAAATCCGATATTTGCCTGGAGGCACAAAGCCAAACGTCCTTGGGGTCCACTCAAATGGTTCAAGTAACACGATTCGCGAAGCGTCAGATGAGCATCTGCCGGAGCCAACAGGGCGGCTACATCGCTCCGTCCACTTGGGAAAGCGCGCACTTTAACGGAAACATTGACGGACCTCATACTGACTACAAGCAGTAGGGTCCCGGATCGCCCGCGCTCAGGTCGAATCCGTCGGGAGCCAGTTCTTTCGTCCCCGATAGCAAATGTTTGTATGCGCCCGGGCATCGGAAATGTTAACGAATAACGTCCTGGCCGGGCTTTGATGCTGAACCTTCGTCTCGATCCGGCCGAGCCTCGATGTCAAAACCAGATCCGAGCGGATGAAGCTGGAAACTGACTGCCTCTACTGGGGTTGCGGCCGGTGGCCGGTCGACAAGTTCTAAAATCCCCTGAAGATCAAACGCCGCATCTGTCTGACCGTTCAGCGGCAGGCACCCGATGAACAATACTGTAGAGCACAGAATCTTCACCGGTGGCACGCCTCACCGCTCACCCGGCACAATCTTCGACTCCGCCTGAAACTTCTGATAATTCGCACACCGCACCGTCAGCCGCATCCGCTGCGGACCATTCCGAAAATACAGCGTGTCATCGGCATGAGTGTGAATTGGAAACCAATGTCCCCCGATGTTCTCCCGCACCGTGGTGAAATGCGGAAATAAATTCTCGCGCTCCGGATTCGTACTGTGAATCTGCGGCACCGCCTGTCCTTCGCTCCGCACAATCGAGTAGTCCCGCTTGTCGATCCAAAAATTCCCATCGAACAGCCGCTGACCCTGCAAAATCTGCCGCGGGCGCACTTGCAGCACGAAGCAATCCACTCCATCGACGGTCTCTTCGCCACGAAATTTTGTCTCATAGGCCCACACGCGGTCGGTCGTAAATAGAAACGGCTGCACCTCTCGCAGATCCCGAAAATCTTCCTCGGTCAGCTTCAGATGTTTCAAATTGATCGATGGTTTACCCACCAGCCGTTCCGTGCGCTCGCCCGTCGGCGAGAAGATCACCTCGCGCACTTCCCGATAGTCGCCAGTCCGCGCGCCATGATTGTCCATCTCTTCCACCACCACCGTCTGCCGGTACGTGTAATTGCTCCGCGCGTCCTCATTTTCCGCCTCGCGCGCAGCCACTTTTCGCGCCAAATCGGCCGGCGGATCCACCGCAAGAGCCATCGCGGCGCCAATCACAACAGCGGGGGCCAGTAACACCCCGAATGTTAAAATGAGCCGAATGCAGGAATCTCTACGCGGGTATGGCTTCACACTCGTAGCCGTGTGGGTGGCATGTTGCATCGCGGCCCTCTCTTACTCACAACTACACCATATACCGTTAACGATTGCGCTCGCCGTACTCCCCGCGTTTCTATTGGAAGTAGCATTCTACTTCGCCACCGGAACCGAACCTCTGCGGCGCCGCATCGAACAGCTCGGCCCCCCGGCGTTCCTCGCGTTCATTATGACGGCCAGCGCCGTCGTCCCCTACTGCATCGCCGCCATCGGTACCGGAACATTCAACCTGCGTTCCTTGACAGTCCTCGCTATCCTCGCGGCCACCGCATCGTTCTGGTATCTCTTCGCGGGCAACCGCGCCCTCGCCGCCGCCGGATTTCTAACGCTCATGGCCGCTGTATATGTCTCGAAGATCTTCACCTCCATTTACATCGACCCCGCGCCTAAGCTGACCCTTAGCATTCTCGGGGCTGCCATGTGGACCAGAATCGGAATTATGGCGTGTTTATCCATCCGCAAAATGACCGGCATCGGATTCGGCTTCATCCCCCGGCAGCAGGATTGGAAGATCGGCATCGTCCACTACTTCGGTTTCCTGCCCTTCGGCTATTTCGCAGGCACGTGGCTCGGCATGCTGCGGCCTCACACAGTCACTCCCGCATGGCAAGCCGGTCTGCTGGTCATCGGTACGTTCTTGGGTGTGCTCTGGGTGCTAGCGGCAATGGAAGAATTCTTCTTCCGCGGAATTCTGCAGCAACTCATACGCCGCGAATCCAGCAGCGAATTTGCAGCTATCTTCATCACGTCCGTCATCTTCGGCGCGGCGCACCTATACTTCAGTAAGCTCTTCCCAAACTGGAAAATGGCCGTCCTCGCCACTATCCATGGAATCTTCCTGGGACACGCCTACGCCAGGGCCGGCAGCGTCCGCGCGTCCATGGTCACGCATGCCCTGGTAGTCACCACCTGGAAAGTTTTCCTGGCATAGCGCTATGATGGGCAATTCAGCCCCATCTCTTTGTCTACGCAGTCGTTCCCATCTCCGCCGGCCAGTGCCGACTCGTCGTCTGTCACCGCGGTGATTGCCGAAAAACCCTCCGTGGCCCGCGACATCGCCAAGGTTCTGGGCGCTACGCAAAAAGGCAACGGCTACCTGCACGGCGGGGGATTCATCGTTACCTGGGCCATCGGACATCTGGTAGCCCTCGCGCAGCCCCACGAGATCCAACCCGAGTGGAAGCAGTGGCGGCGCAACCTTCTTCCCATGCTTCCCAAGGACTGGCCCCTCGTCGTGTACGACAAAACGAAGGACCAGTTTGAGGTCGTTCGCAAGATCGTCACCTCACCCAAAGTCGCCCGCATCGTCTGCGCCACCGATGCGGGCCGCGAAGGCGAACTGATTTTCCGGTACATCTATGAGGCCGCTCAATCTCAAAAACCCGTGCAGCGCCTCTGGATCTCCTCGCTCACAGCCGACGCCATCCGCAAAGGTTTTGACAAACTGAAAGACGGGCAAGCATACGACGGCCTGGCTGACGCCGCGCGAGGACGCAGCCGTGCCGATTGGCTGGTCGGCATGAATCTATCGCGCGTCTACACCTTGGCCTTCGGCGAAGAGCTTTCGGTAGGCCGCGTCCAAACCCCAACCCTCGCCATGGTAGTGGAACGCGAGCTTGCGGTGCGCGCCTTCGTCCCTGAGGAGTATCGCGAAGTCCTCGCGACCTTCTCGCCTCACGATGCCGCCGGTCAGAAAGATCGCCCCAGCTACCAAGGCACTTGGCACCAGCCGGCCGCTAAACAAGACCTGCAGCAGTCGATGCGGCTCCCCATCGCCAAAGATGGAGAGGCTGATGAAGCCAAACAGATCATCGCCCGCGCGCGCACCGGCGAGGCCTGCATTCAATCACTCGAATCGGAAACCAAACGCATGGCCCCGCCCCCGCTCTATGACCTCACCGAGCTGCAGCGCCACGCCAACCGCCTCTACGGATTCAGCGCCCAAAAAACGCTGGAGACCGCGCAGACATTGTACGAAAAACACAAACTCCTCAGCTATCCCCGCACGGACAGCCGCCATCTCTCACGCACCATCGCCGAAACCTTGCCGGCCATTGTCCGGACCATCAGTCCGCAATATGCACAGCTTATCGCCCCCGGCACCGGCAACAAGCCTCTAAACTCCCGCTTCATCGATGACGCCAAAATCACCGACCACCACGCCATCATCCCCACCGTCACACCGCCATCTAAGGCAAGCTTGTCCGAAGACGAGCGCCGTCTCTACGATCTGGTCTGCCGCCGCCTCTTATCCGCCTGGCACGACGATTCCATCTCGGAAATCACCACCGTCATCACCACAATCGCGAACCCCACCATCATCGATCACTACCATTCCACCGGCACCGTAGTCCGTCAGATCGGATGGAAAATCCTCGATATCGTAAGCGAGAGCAAAAAGGAACGGAAGAGCCGCACCACAAAGGAAGGCGCGGAAGAAACCGTGGAAGCCGGCGGCCAGGTCCTCCCCGCCAGCCTGCGCGCCGGGCAATTGCAGGATCTCCTCAAAATAGAATCGCTTCTCAAGAAGACCCGCCCCCCCAAGCGCCTCACCGACGCAACACTGCTCACCGCGATGCAGACCGCTGGCAAGACTCTCGATGAGAAAGAACTGTCTGACGCGATGAAGGATTCCGGCCTCGGGACGCCAGCCACGCGCGCCTCCATGATCGAAGTCCTCCTCAAGCGCGGCTACATCCAGCGCCAGGGCAAAGCTCTGGAAGCCACTGACAAAGGGATTCACCTCATAGAAATAGTCCACCCCGAAGTAAAGAGCCCCATGATGACCGGCCAGTGGGAGGCCTATCTAAAGCGCATCGAGCGCGGAAACGCCGAATTGCAGCCGTTCTTAAAGGGCATCGAGCAATACGTTTGCGATGTCGTCGGCAAGGTTCCGCAGAACGGCAAGACATTCCAACCGTCTGCGCGTGCAATTCCCGATCAACCGCCAGCTCCAACGTACAACGCCCCGGCAATCGACCGCAGCAGCCTCGGCTCTCTCCTCCAGTCCGCCTTCGGCTTCTCCCAGTTCCGTCCGAATCAGGAAGCCGTCTGCCGTGCTGTGGTCGAGGGTGCCGACGTACTCCTGGTCATGCCCACCGGAGCCGGAAAATCGCTCTGCTATCAACTCCCCGGCCTCGCACTCGGTGGCACCACCCTGGTCATCAGCCCTCTCATCGCGTTAATGGAAGATCAGGTGGCCAAACTCAAGGAGCGTGGCTTCGCCGTTGAACGCATCCATTCCGGCCGCGACCGCGCCGCCTCCCGCCAAGCCTGCATCGATTACCTCCAGGGCAAATTGCAGTTCCTCTTCATCGCACCCGAGCGCCTGCGTGTCTCCGGCTTCCCCGAAATGCTGATCAAGCGAAAGCCGTCCCTGGTAGCCGTCGATGAAGCGCACTGCATCTCACAATGGGGGCACGATTTTCGCCCCGATTACCGCACTCTGGGCCAATATCTCCCCGCCCTGCGCCCCGCGCCCGTTATCGCGCTTACCGCAACCGCCACTCCCATCGTCCAGAACGATATCGCCGATCAACTCGGCCTCGGCCACAAGGGACGTTTTATCCACGGCTTCCGCCGCGACAACATCGCCATCGAAGTAGTCGAGGCCCCGCCCGGCGAGCGCTTCCCTCTGGTGCGCGAACTCTTAGAAGACGCGGACCGCCAGCCCGCCATTGTCTACGCGCCGACCCGCCGTTTAGCCGACGCCTTGGCATCCGGCTTGAAGCGCCATCTCCCAACCGCTTCGTATCATGCCGGACTCACCACCGCCATCCGCCAGCGCGTCCAAGCCGATTTCCTATCCGGCAATCTCAAAGTCATCGTCGCCACTATCGCCTTCGGCATGGGCATCGACAAGCCCGACGTCCGCACCGTCATTCACACCGCGCTTCCCAGCAGCGTTGAAGGTTATTACCAGGAAATCGGCCGCGCCGGCCGCGACGGCTTGCCCTCCCGCGCCGTCCTGATGCACTCCTATGCCGACCGCCACACGCACGACTACTTCCACGCACGCGACTACCCGCACATCGCGGTGCTCGACCGCATCTTTGCCGCGCTAACAGAGCAACCGCGGCAGAAGGAGGATCTGCAACGCAAATTGCACATCGATCCTGAAGAGTTTGACAAAGCCCTCGAAAAACTCTGGATACACGGTGGCGCCATCGTCGATTTCGCCGAGCAGGTTACCCTCGGCCGTCCCGGTTGGCGCGAGCCATATGAAAGCCAGGGCGCACAAAAGCTGGCCCAACTCCAGCATATGCTCCGCTTCGCCGGTGCCAGTAAATGCCGCATGAGGCTGCTAGTCTCCCACTTCGGCGATGAAGCCGGCGCACGCACCGCCTGTGGCATCTGCGATTTCTGTGCCCCCGAAACCTGCGAAGCCCAGCGCTTCCGCCCGGCACATCCGCATGAGGAAGCCATCGCCCACCAAATCCTCAAGGTGCTCAGTACAGCCGATGGCCGCTCCACTGGCAAGCTGCACTCTGAAATCTGCGCAGGTGGCGCTACGGACCGCAACGCATTCGAGCAGATCCTGGCGGCCATGGCTTCCGTTGGCCTCATCGGATTGCAGGAATCCACATTTACAAGCGAAGGCAAAGAAATCCATTTCCGAAAAGCCTCTCTAACATCGGAAGGGAGAAGCGCGGAATCCACCACGCAGCCCGGCTTACTGATCAAAGAGCAGCCCGAAAAGAAGTCGAAGCGCCGCAAGAAGTCGGCCCAACCGAAGCCCCGCGCACAAGCTGCCGGTCTCCAACCCACCGTCCTCGAACAGGCCCTCCGCAAATGGCGTTTGGCCGAAGCGAAGAAACAGGCAATCCCCGCTTTCCGGATCCTATCCGACAAGACACTGCAGGCCATCGCCGCCGAACGGCCCGGCGATGAAGAAGAGCTTCTGACTGTTCCCGGCGTGAGCGCAAAAATAGCACAACGTTTCGGCCTGCAAATACTCAAGCTGATTAGCACCACTTAGCCGCTCACTGCCCGGCAGTTACAAATTGTTCACAATAGTTTTACAATTTACTGGAAACAATCAGCCGGAGGATCTCGTCTACTCGCATTAGGAGAATTTTGAATGATAGAGCTCTGTGTACCACATTGCCCAACTTGGCTAAGGGCCGGCGTCTTGCTCGGAGCTTTTGTAAGCTCAGTGCTGGCAGCAAACAACTACTTAGTTCACAATTTAGTAGCCGATCAACCCGGAGTAGCCGACAAAGTAGACAAAAATCTGGTGAACCCTTGGGGCAACGGCTTCAGCGGAGCCAGTCCATTTTGGGTTGGCAACAACGGAACGGGCACATCGACTTTATATGACACCACCGGTACCGCCCTCGCCCTTGTGGTCACCGTACCAGCCGCAGCCGGAGCCTCCACACCCGGCCCGGTAACCGGCGTAATTTCAAACGGAAATCCAACAGCATTCAATGTCGCCGCAGGCAAGGCGGCGTCGTTCCTCTTCTGCACGGAGGACGGAACCATTTCCGGTTGGAATAGCACGGCCGATGCAACGAACGCTAAAATCCTGGTCGACAACTCGAAATCCGGCGCTGTTTACAAGGGCTGCACGCTAGGTGGAACATCCACCGCGCCGCTTCTGTACGCAGCCAATTTCAATAGCGGAAAAATCGACGTCTGGGATGCAAATTTCGCTGCTGTCCAGAACGCCGCTGCGTTCGTCAATCCCGCCGTTCCCACCGGCTTTGCTCCGTTCAATATTCAGAACATGGGCGGCAAACTATACGTCGCCTATGCCAAACAGGACAATCAGAAGCATGACGATGAGGCTGGCATTGGAAATGGCTACATCGCTACGTTCGATATGTCGGGAACGCTGCTCGGGAATCTGGCCGCAAAGGGAGCGCTCAACTCACCCTGGGGTATGGCGATCGCGCCGGCAAGCTTCGGAGATTTTGCGAATGCATTGTTGGTCGGAAACTTTGGTGACGGCATGATTCTCGGCTTCAATCTGAACACCGGTGCGCCAGTGGGAGCGGGAATATTGAACGATCTTAAGGGTGCTCCGATCGCCATTCTCGGCCTGTGGTCGTTGAATTTCGGAAATGGCGGCCGTGGCGGCGACAAAGCGACTTTGTACTTCACCGCTGGCACTGGTCAGCCGCTCGAAACCCATGGTCTCTTCGGCAGCATCCAGGCCGCCCCATCATATGACACCATCGGCATCCTGAATGGCGCCAGTTTCTCCACTACAATCGCTCCCAACAGTTGGGTCAGCATCAAGGGCGGTGGTCTGTCCGCGACCACGCGGAGTTGGCAAACGAAAGACTTCACCGGCAATAAATTACCCACGCAGCTAGACAACGTTGGCGTGATGGTCAACGGAGAGGCCGCGTATGTCAGCTATATCAGCCCGGCCCAGATCAATTTTCTGGTTCCCGGCGACATCGTGTCCGGCCCGGCGCGAATACAGACAACAAATAACGGCCTCACCAGCGCCACTCTGTCGTCCACTATGCAAGCCACAGCCCCGTCGTTGTTTATTATCGGCACCAGCCCTGGGACCACGAATCAAGCGGTCGCTGCCACCCATGCGGACAACTCACTCATTGGGCCGCCCAGCCTGATCACGGGTGTCACCACTACTTCAGCCAAGGCGGGCGAGACGATTGTCCTCTATGGAAATGGCTTCGGCCCCACCACGCCGGCAGTTCCCCTGGGACAGACGATTACCACAGCGCTGCCGCTCTCGGCCGCGCCAGTTGTAACGATAGGCGGTCTGCCCGCAACAGTGGCGTTCGCCGGCCTTGTGGCTCCAGGTCTCTATCAGTTGAACGTCGTTGTCCCAACCGGCTTGAAGGCCACCGGGACAGCCGCCAACACAGACTTTCCTGTGGTGGTGCAGGTCAGCGGTACGCAAACACAGACCAACGCATTTCTTTCTATAGCTACTCCGTAGTTCCTTCGCTAGAAGACTCACGTGTCCAAAGCAATTTGGACGCGTGAGTCTCCCTCCGTTTGTTATCAGGTAAGATAGCAAGTCATGATGCCGTCAGTTTCGCCGGCCAGCCAACCCACTCCGGAGCAGCGCCTCGAAAAGCTGGAAAGCCAGTTCGGTGAACTGAAGAAGAAGCCTAAAGACATTTGGGACCGCGTTCAGAGCCTTTCCGGCCTCATTTCAGGGCTGATGGTCGCCGTGGTCGGATACTACTTTACTGTTTCCATCAACCACGCCCAATTTCAATTTTCCAGCGCCAAGGAAATGCAGGAACTTCTAACCAAGTTCAACGATCCTAAGACCACCGCCGACGATAAAGAATCAATCGCCCTTGTACTGGCGGCTTTCGGCACCTACGCGATTCAACCGCTGATCAACCAGTTGCAGAGCACGGAGTCCAACCGCTCGATCGCGGCCGAAGCAGGTCTTCGCGCGATTGGGTACGCCGATCCTAAAAACACGTGCCGTGAGCTCGTGCGCGTGCTCGACAATCGAACGGCGATCTTCGCCTGGCACACTCACCTGTCCGCCATCCGGCTGATGAGGGATGCCGGTTGCGCCGCCTCAGTCCCTGCGCTCCAGCGATATCAACGGTTCCTGGATACTCCCGATTACAAAAGATTCCTGCGCGAGGAGCCCACGCCAACTCTCGAAAATGTCAACGAACTGCGTCAGGCGATCACAGGCAGTCTGCAGGTGTTGCAGCCTGGCTCAACCGCGCCCCATTGACCCGGCGTTAGCAGTTGTGTTCTCATCGCCGGGAGGAGTTGAAAATGCGTTCGGCCATTCGTGTCCTCTATATCGTCTTTGTCTTGGCTCCCGGCGTCTTTGCCCAACTCGTAGACTGCCGCGCTTCTCCCGAGGGATACAAGATCTTTTTAGATGATGTGTTCTCTTTCAGTCCATCGGCGGACCCGGCTTCCCAAGTGCTCATGAACCGTCTACGGGCAAAGCTGAAAAGCGACTTCATGGCGTTGAAGGCGGCCAGCCCGCTTCCACTCTCCGTGGTGGAATGCAATGGACGCAGGCCCAACAACGAAGACGATTTTGGCAGTGGCCTGATAGACGCACTCAACTCGCGTAACGTCTTGCTTGAGGTCTGGGGCAACATTGCTCCGGGCGATCGCAACGGCACCGATACTTCAATCGGATTCGTGCTCATTCCGGTTAGAAAGTCGAAAGACCTGGCGGGCGTTTATACGGCGCGATACGCCACTCAATCGGGCGGTAGCGATCAGGTCTTACAGTTGATTCGCGGCGCGCCGGAAATGAAGGCCTTCTTTGATATGGCCTCTGGCGTAAAAGCTTCCAGAGAACAACGCTACGATGAGGCTTATAAGTGCCTGTGCAGTGCGAAGCTGGCAGTCGGAAATTTCCGCGCCGACGGCGTTCGCGCCGAGCGGGATTCTCTGGCCGGTTACGCGCAACGGCTCGCGGCGGAGACCGTCAAGAACGCGATTCACGATACAGCCTACAGTGGCGCGCTGCGTTTGATCGATACCGGTAATGCCGCGCGCATCTGCCCGGCAAACCGGTAGGAGAATATGATGCGGCGGCTCTTATTCACGGTGGTATCGGCGTTGCTGCTGTTAGGCCGCGCTCCCGCAGCCGTCGTAAACGTGGATTGCCGGGACCCCCGTATCTTCCCTGGGGCGGCTGTAAATACGGTCATCCTCCCTTACGAGTACATCGGCTCCCAAGTCAGCTCAGAACGCAGCGCTGCGGCCCAGCGGCTCGGCATCATCCTGCAGCGCGACATCTTACTTTCGCTCCTCCGCTATTCCAGCATCGCCACGGTGCAGATGATCAATCCTCGGGGCTCGTCAGGCCGCTGCGACCCCGATACGATTGCCAATCAGTTACTCGGTAGACAAGGTGGAGCCAGCGAAACAGTGCGGCCCGGAAACGGCCTCGTACTCCTCTGGGGCGTGTTGTATGAGGAGGGCGATGCCCTCTACGTTCGCAGCTTCCTGCGCTACATTCGGAATGTTCCCGCGGGAGACGAAGTAAACATGCAACTTGGGACGTTCAAGTTTTCAGCGGCAGTGCCGCTGGAGGCTGTCGCATTTCCGCCAGTCCGCATGCTCACCTCCGATCTGCTAGCCATAGAACAAATTTTTCGTCAATCGAGCATACTTCGAAGTTCGCCCGGCGAGGACGGATCGAAATCCGAAATCCCCTTTGATCCCAACTTCCCGTTTGCTTACGCGGTCGAGGAAGCCAGAGATGGTTGGATCCGCGTGCGCGCCTTGCGGGACGGGCCTTCCGGTTGGATCCACGCCGCTGCCCAGATCGGGCAATCCTCTCTGCGAACGAAAATGCCCGAGCTGAACTTTATAGTGAGCGCCGTCGGCTACCTGCAGGCGTTGATCGCAAAGGCATCGGGCCGGACAGCCGATTTGACGAAGAACCTAGGTCTCAGCAGGCAGGCGCTTTCGGATTTTCAAAATGCCGGAAATCAGGAGGATGCCCCCGAAGCTGCAGCCGCCGCCAAGTCCCTCTCCGCCCGGCTTTGGATCTTGGGAGGCTCGGACGCTAGCCGCTGGAAGTCGGCCGTCGATGATCTTGACATTGCCATCAAGCAGAATCCTTCCGACCCCAGTTTGCGAAATTTTCGCGCGATCTGCCGTGCCTGGCTCGTTTACCATAATTCCGCACCCTATTCTGCCGCCGGTATTGCCGAAGATCTCAAGGACGCAGCAACCCAATCTCCGGACCCCCGCATACTCGACAACCTGGCGGCACTCTATCGCGCGATGCTGACGACGCCCCGCCTGCGGCAAGCAAATGACACCGTAGTGCGCTCCGAACTCTCGCGCGTAGAAACAATTAGAACCGCCAGGAAAAAGTAACGGAACCGCGCGCCATGCGGCCAGCCTGCCCTTACTCGCGCAAGATACTCGCCGGTGAATCGAGGCGGCCTTTGCCGTGGGCCCGAGAGCGGACACAACCACCAGCAGTAAAAGCGCGCTAGCGGATACCATCAGCACCAGAGGATCCGATGGCGATAATTTGTAAAGCTGCGTGCGCAGGGTCTGTGCGAAAACATAGGAGAGCCAGCCCCCCGCGAACAGGCCTGCCGCCGTCGGGGCCGCGAAATCTCGCAGAATGAGACGGCGCACATCGCCACGCTCCGCCCCAAGCGCGAAGCGGATGGCGAACTCGCTGGTGCGGCGGCTCAGGGAATAAGCGATTACTCCATAGACACCGACAGCCGTAAGGACGGCGGCGAGCGCGGCAAATATGCCGATCAAATAGAAAGCGAAACGCCGCTTAGCCATGGACGTTTCGATGATGCCCGAGAGAGGCGATAGTTTGGCAATAGGCGCCTCGGGATTAGCGGCACCGGTTCTGGTGCAAACTGACCACGACCGAGGGATGATGAGCTGATGGCGCACTTTGTACCGTTGGAAGAGTTATTCAAGGGGCGTCACTTCGACCAGGAGATCGTCGTGTTGTGCGTCCGCTGGTTATCTGAGTTTCAGGCTGAGCTATCGCGATCTAGTGAGGATGATGAGCGAGCGTGGCATCAGTCTGGCCCACACCACCATTCTGCGATGGGTGCAGCACTATACCCCGGAATTCAAGAGGCGCTGGAACCGCTACGCCCGGTCCGTCGGTGGCTCGTGGCGAATGGACGAGACATATGTAAAGGTGAAGGGCGCGTGGTTGTACTGTACCGGGCGGTCGATAAAGCGGGTAAAACCGTCGAGTTCTATCTGAGCCGGAACCGCGATGTGAACGCCGCCAAAGCCTTTCTGCGCAGGGCGATGCTGGAGCAGCGGATGCCGACGAAGATCACGCTGGATGCCAATGCCGCATCTCATCGGGCTGTGGCGGATCTGAAAGACACGGGCGAATTGCCGAAACGAGTGCAGGTGCGGAGCAACAAGTACCTGAATAATCTTATCGAACAGGATCATCGCCGAGTCAAGCAACGGCTTCGACCCATGCTCGGCCTGAAGAGTTTCCGAACCGCCGCGATCGTGATCAGCGGAATTGAGCTGGTGGAGAAGATCAGGAAAGGGCAATATAAAACCGGCAAACTGTGTGGGCGCACGGCGATGGTTCCGGAGGTCTGGCAGGCTGCGCTGGCTGCATAGCCGGAAGAAGTTCAGCTCAGGACAAACACTTCAACGTCAGATCACCGGACTCGATTTGCACCAGAGCTCGATTTCTCTCTTCAGGTCCCGCTCCGCACGGTATCGCCGGAACAGGGAATGCAATCGATGGACAAGAATTCGGACCGGGCGCACCGTTCCTCCTTAAGCGTTCTGGATCGGAAGCTGGACGGGCGAAGAGAGCCGTTCCCACGTTGCCAGTTCCCGCGTCAATTGCTTCTTGCCCTCTCGGATCAAGAAGTAGAATTTAGCGGTGGAGCGCCGGAGTCCCCTGGATCAGGTCGGACGGCTTTGGCATCACGGCGCCTCGATCCTGATGTGGCTCAGAAGCTACAACAAAAAATCGCCAATGAGAAAGTCAGCCTAAAGCAGGCAGTCAATCAAGCCCTACGGGAAGGTTTACAATCCTCTGGCACTACGGAAAATTTCACCTTCAAGGTAGAGCCACACTCTTGCGGATTCCCGGGCCGGCGTGGATCTGGACAAGCTAAACCAGTTAGTTGATGAGATGGAAGTGGAGAATGCCGAACCCTGATCGCTATTAAAGATTTCCGGCCGCCCCCGCCGCAACGCTCTGGCCAACGCCTCCAGGCAAAACTCCATCTCCATCGTCAATGACAGCGACCAACTGAGCACGAATCGGCTGTGCCAATCCATCACCGCGACCAGGTAACAGAAGCCTTGTGCCAAGCGGACATAGTCTCTTCCCGCAGCCAGGCGTCATGCGCCGGCTTCCGAAAAACGGCGTCTTGGTGTACTGCTCGTCGATCCACCGCATGAGCCGCAAGTTTTCTTCGCTCTCGCCCAGTGGTGTGTACAGGCTGGCCCGATTTACGCCCAGCAGTTCGCTTTGGCGGCGAATGCTGATTGTGTCGTGATCCCAGTCCACCAGTCGGCGCAGGTCCTCAGTCGAGCATGCCAGCTTTTTTTTTAAGCCAGTCCAGTTCGACCTTCAGCCGCCCAATCTCTTCGAAAGGCGCGGTGGTTTCCACCTCGCCGTGGGCTGCCTTGCGCCGGCCATACGCCAACAGCTCCGGCATCTGGTCCTGCGCCAGCTTTCGCCACTTGGCGATCTGGATGGGATGTACTTTGAATTGTGAGCCCAGTTGGCTCAGCGTCTTTTCCCCGCGATTGCCACCCGCGCTTTGAACTTCGCACTGTATGTCTTTCTTGTCGTTGTCATCAACCGCTCCTTGTCAATGACTCCGTCAGAATCTTACTTATTGCCCGGTCTGAAATCCGGGGTCCACTATAGTATATTTTAGGCAACCCACTTCGGTGAACTCATCAAGGATTAACCTGACCCGATTATGCCTAAGTTGAAGCAACTCTGGTCGAACCTGCGCTCAAGCTTGTGGTTCGTGCCGGGCCTTTTCGTGTTGGGTTCAATTGCCGCTGCATTCGCCCTTATCGAAGTTGACAGCAGCATAGGCCGGGAAATGTTAGTCAAGTATCCACGCTTGTTCGGCGCGAGCGCGGCGGGCTCGCGTGGGATGCTTACGGCCATCGGAGGCTCGATGATGACGGTCGCGGGCGTGACGTTCTCCCTCACGCTCGCCGCGCTCGCGCAAGCCTCAAGTCAGTACACGCCGCGCATTTTGCGCAACTTCATGGGTGACCGCGCGAATCAGGTTGTACTCGGTTCCTTCGTCGGCATCTTTGTTTATTGCCTGGTGGTGCTAAGAACGATACGCGGCGGCGATGAAGGGGCGTTCGTGCCGTCGCTATCGGTGGTATTCGCAATCGTCCTCGCTATCGTCGGCATCGCGCTGCTCATCTTTTTCATTCACCACATCGCTTCATCCATCCAGGCCTCGAATCTCATCGCGTCGGCTGCCGAGGAAACGAAAGCGGCGATTGACCGTCTGTTTCCACAACAAGTCGGCGAGACCAACGGGGAGGAGACAGAAGACGCACACGCGGCCCGCGAATTGGCCAATCGAAGCTGGCACGAGATTCCATCGCGCGACACAGGTTATGTACAAAGCGTTGACGATGATCAGATGATGAAGCTTGCGATCAAACACGATACCGTGATTCAGATGGAGTGCGGCATCGGAGCGTTCATTGTCGAGAATGAACCACTGGCCTCAGTCGCTCTCGATCGCTCACCTAGTGAAAGCCTTATCAGACGCCTCAACACTGTCTATACAATCAGTCGCTACCGCACCCTCGAACAAGATGCGGCGTTCGGCGTTCGCCAGATCGTTGACATCGCATTGAAAGCGTTGTCGCCCGGAATCAACGATACGACGACCGCCGTGGCGTGTGTTGACTATTTATCTTCACTTTGTGCCCGGCTAGTAGGGCGCCGTCTGCCCGAAAGATATCGATATCACGAAGAAAGCCTTCGCGTCATCGCGCGTGGCGCCACGTTCGAGAGTATGCTCGACGATTCATTCGACCAGATACGCGAGAGCGCGGGAGGCAACGCCGCAATCATTGTGCGTATGCTCCATGGTTTGAGAACGATTGCACGGCAGTCACGAAGTCAACAACGTTTGCGCCACATTTGGGTGCAGCTTAGGCGCATCGAATCGTTTGCCGCGCGCACCATCGAGTCGCCGCACGACTGCGCGCGAATCACGGAAGCGGCACGTGAGCTGCGTGCAGTTATCGAAAAGCGCAGCGGTAATCAATCAAGCGCTAAGCAGGTCACGATTGAATGAACAGTTGTCTCTTTCAGACAGCCGCCGACAACAACCGGCATTTCGGCTGCGATATCGTTTGGCGCACGATTCGAGATGTAGGCGAATCGTTGCTCGTGCGTGGGCCTGATAGCGTCCTCGCCATCGTTGTCATCGGCGTCTTTATGACCATCGCGCGTCCTATCAGGCGAATTGTTCACGCGACTGGTGAGCGCATCGCGCTGACGGACCTGCTCCGATTGCGTCGAATGGTTTACGATCACAACACTCGGCATTGTCGTCGCTCCCTTGTAGACAGACAAATCAAACTAAAGAGTACGACGGCACGGTTGAATCGAGCACTCCGCTTATCTTGGCATTCTCGGGAGGGATACGTAAAGCACGATGTTCTTTAATACTGGTTTTCTCTCCTCGCGTTCTCATAATTGGGCTGTGCGCCTACGTCGCGTTGATTGCCTTGCTGCGCGCTTCGGGTAAACGAACACTGTCGAAGATAAACGCTTTTGATTTCGTCGTCACTGTCGCCATCGGCTCGACGCTTGCGACCGTATTGCTCTCGCAAGATGTCGCACTCGCGGAAGGCGTCACGGCGTTTGCGTTAATCGTCGGGCTTCAGTTAGTCATCACTTGGATGTCCGTGCGCTCAAAGACGATTAGCGGTTGGGTGAAAAGCGAACCGGCGCTGCTGTTGCATCGGGGAGAGTTTTTGCGCGGCGCGATGAATCGCGCGTCACGGAAAACGAATTACTCGCGGCCGCAAGGGAGCCAGGCAGGGCGACGCTAGAGAAGGGAATGCAATCGATGGACAAGAATTCGGACCAGGCGCACCGTTCCTCCTTAAGCGTTCTGGATCGGAAGCTGGACGGGCGAGGAGAGCCGTTCCCACGTTGCCAGTTCCCGCGGTCAATTGCTTCTTGCCCTCTCGGGTCAAGAAGTAGAATTTAGCGGTGGAGCGCCGGAGTCCCCTGGATTAGGTCGGACGGCTTTGGCATCACGGCGCCTCGATCATCGATAAATATATCCGACAATCGACAATCCGCAAGATCGTCGCGGCTCAGCATTCTCAAGGGCCATGATGTCTTGACATCAACGTATAAGCAGAATATGATGTGTTTATGCGCACTACTCTGACGCTCGATCCTGATGTGGCTCAGAAGCTACAACAAAAAATCGCCAATGAGAAAGTCAGCCTAAAGCAGGCAGTCAATCAAGCCCTACGGGCAGGTTTACAATCCTCTGGCACTACGGAAAATTTCACCTTCAAGGTAGAGCCACACTCTTGCGGATTCCGGGCCGGCGTGGATCTGGACAAGCTAAACCAGTTAGTTGATGAGATGGAAGTGGAGAATGCCGCCCGCAAGCTGTCCTCATGGTCATTCCAGACATCAACATATTGATTCATGCCTATAACTCGGACTCACCCCGGCACGCCTTAGCGCAGGAATGGTGGGAACGCACCCTGACTCTTCCACGTCCGGTCGGCATTCCGTGGGTGACCATGCTTGGATTCATCCGCATCATGACCCACAGGGGCATCCTGAAAAACCCTATGTTTCCAAGCGAAGCGATCCGGCGCGTTCGATCCTGGCTCGAAAGCCCCCGCGTACAGATCGTCACACCCGGTAAGTGCCACGCAGACATCCTCTTTGGCCTTTTCGACCATTTAGGAGCGGCCGGCAATCTGACCACCGATGCGCATTTGGCCGCTCTCGCGATCGAGTATCAGGCTGAACTCGCGTCTACCGACGTGGATTTTAACCGATTTCCCCGCCTACGCTGGTTTAATCCCGTGGGTACCTAATTGCCAGATCACAAGAGTTCCAGAATAGTCGTCACCCGCTACGATCCTGCAAACAAACGCATTCCCCGGCCTCCCACCGAGCACGCGCCGTCGTACAATCTTTGGCTTTACGGAAAATCGAAACAAAGAGGCGGGGCTGGACTCGCCCAGGAAGGCTTAGGAGCGATACCATGGAAGATGAGAGGTTGCCCGTTCGGATGAAGTGTACTCAACATTCAACCCCCAAGCCCGTAATGTGCGCGTTCATCCTGTTTCTCGCCCGCACCGCCAGCGCTCAGATCGGCTACACCAACCAAGTCAAGCCAATTCTCGATCAGAACTGCAGTCTGTGCCACTCCACTGGCGAACATGCCAGCGGCTTTGACGTCACTACGGTCGCTTCCATGCAGAAGGGCGGCTCGAAGTCTGGCCCTAGCGTGATCCCAGGCAAACCAGACGACAGCCCCATCATCCAGTACATTGAGGGCAAACGGCAGCCCCGCATGCCGAAAGGTCTTCCTGCTCTGTCTGCTGGTCAGATCCGAATTCTCCGCGATTGGATCGCGGCCGGCGCTATCGCCGATACAGCGGCCCACATTCAAACCAAAAATGTCAAAACGAACCCAATTTCTCTGGATACTACTGCAACGGAACAACTTGTGCAGGCTCTGTTCACCAACGATCGCGAGAAATTGATGGTCGCGCGCCGCAATCTGCGTCTACAGCAATTGCCTGCGGCCCCAATTCCTCCCGGCACAACGCTTCCCATCAACAATCCCATCGACCAGTTCATCACCGCCAAATGGGCGCAAGCCGGTTTAGATAAGAAAACCCCAGCGCTCTCCAGCGACGTGACATTTCTCCGCCGCGTTTACCTCGATGTCATCGGGGTCATCCCAACCATTGAGGAGGCACAGCGATTCCTGTCAAGCAAACAGCCAGACAAACGCACGGCGCTCATAGACGAACTGCTCAACCGCACGAAAGACTACGCCGCCCACTGGACGCCGTTTTGGGAGGAAGCCATCGGCAGTTCCACCACCCCGATCACCGGCGGAATTCCCAACCACGGCAATTACCGCGATTGGATTTTTAAGAACTTCGCTTCCAACCGGCCTTACGACATCATGGTTGCCGAACTGATCGATCCCACCATGCCCGGTCATCCGCGGTTCGACAATGGAAACGCCAACGGCACTATCCTGAAAGTCGGCTACATCCTGAATAACAATCACACCGAGACCATTCAGAGCGCGTCCAACGTCGCCCAGGTCTTCTTGGCCACCGGCATGAAATGCGCCAGTTGCCACAATCACTTCCTGAATAGCGAGTGGCCGCAAGCCCGCTTCATGGCCTTCGCTGGACTCTTCTCTCCCAAGGATCTGGAGCTCATCCGTTGCGAGAAGAAGAGCAATCAATTCGTCCCCGCTAAATTCCCCTTCGATGTTTCCGGTATCCCCGAATCCACCCCGGCCACCGAAGAGGAGCGCCTCCGGTACGCAGCCGCGCTCATCACCGATCCTCTGAATCCGCGCTTCGCGAAAGCAATCGTCAATCGCCTCTGGCGCCGCTACCTCGGCACGGGTCTCTTCGAGCCAATCGACGATTTCCGTGAGGATCGCCCATCCGTAAATCCTGAACTCCTGGACTGGCTCGCCTCTGACTTCATGCGCAGCGGCTATGATCTCAAGCACACCATCCGGCTCATTCTGAACAGCCGGACCTACCAGTTCCAATACGACCCAACTCTCGAGGATCGCTTCGATATGACGAGGCCCGCGGAACCTCGCTACTACCGCTCGCCGGCCCTCCGAAAACTCACGGCTGAACAGCTTCTTGATAGTCTTATCGTGACGGTAACCCAAAAACTTGAGCCGGAAAAACGTGTTTATTTGGATAAGACCACCACGGCGCTCAGCCGCGCTCTAGGCCGCCCTGCCTCTCGCAACGAAATCAGCACCGCCCGGTCGGAAGAGATTGCCGTCGTCCAGTCGCTGGAACTTCTCAACGGAGAGGAATACCACGATCTCATCTATTCCGGTCCCATCCTGGATGACGCAACGCCCGAGCATCTTTACTGGGCCGCCCTCAGTCGGCCGCCATCCCCGGACGAACTGAAACGCGCCACGGAATTTCTACGCATCAAAAATTACCAAACGAACCCAAGTTCTGAGATCTCCTGGATTGACAAGGACTTGCCGGGTGTAAGGACGAAGGAACAGCACGGCCCACTGTCTCGTCTGCTTGTCACCAACAAAGCCAAGCCACTGCAATTCGGCCCCAAAGATACGCTTTTCGCGGAGGCTCTGATCGACTCTCAAGATCTGCCCAAACAGATCACCATGCAGTGGCAGACCGTTGGCCAGGACGCGTTTGTTTATCGTGCTAGCTGGGGCGCTAAATACATACATCCCTTGCCAGAAACCGGCAAATGGGTTCGTTTCGCAATTCCCCTCAGCGAACTCACTCTCCGGAGCACCAGCGGTGCCATCACTGGTTGGGCGTTCGATCAGGATGGCGGCAAAGTCGAATGGGGCAAAGCCGGAATCATAATTGCCCCAACGAACCCAGCTACGGAGTTGCGTGGCGATCTCCTCTGGGCATTGGCCAGCAGTCCGGAATTCCAGTACATTCGTTAGGAGAAATGAGATGAATCGTCGCGACTTCCTCATCAGTACGTTAGCAGCGGGCGCCGCCTTCGGTCAGTCTGCGCCCACACCGAAGGCCGATTCCGTCATCTTCATCTGGCTCCCCGGCGGTGTCGCGCAAACGGACACCTGGGACCCCAAGAAGCACACGCCCTACACGCCCGGCATGAAGGGCGATCAACTACTCGGTACCTGCCCGAGCATCCCCACTTCCGCCGACGGCATCTTCTTTGGCCAGGGTCTTGAAAATATCGCTTCGGTGATGAACAAAGGCACGTTGATTCGGTCGCTGGTCAGCCAAACCAAGTTCGGCGCCATCCACCTCAAGGCCCAATATTACGCCAACACCGGTTATCTCTTCCCGGCTGGAGTGAAGGTGCCTAGTACCGGCGCGGTCATCAGCCGCGTGCTTGGCCGCAAGAATCCGAACGTCCCAGGCTACATTTACATCGGCCGCGAT
>JBBPYD010000206.1:0-62478 GCA_038200305.1 Bryobacterales bacterium | reverse complement strand
GGTCTGGATGCGGCGGGGCAGTTGGGCAGAGCCTATCTGGACACCGGGCAACTGGGAAAAGCGAAGGCTTTGACCGATCGGGCGATCCATCAGGCGCCATGGGACGGCGCGCTGCATTACCGGCTCGGACGGATCTATCAGCAGATAGGCGATGCGGACAGCGCACGAAAAGAATTTGCCGAGAGCGTCCGCTTGAAAACGGCGGATCGTGAATCTGTTCAGCTTTTACTGGAATGCTCGCAGCATCTGGCGAACGGCGAGCACCCAGAAGCGATGCGCGTGCGCCAGGAGTTGCTGGCAAACTCGTCGCTGGACCCGGACGTCTTGGTGGCATTGGGTCTCACGTTCGCCGGTCCAGGAATGCACGAAGCATCCCTGGAGCCATTCGAGACGGCGGCCCGCCGCGATCCGAACTTCTTACAGGCGCAATACAACACCGGCCTCGCGTTGCTGAAGTTGGGGCGCGCCGCCGACGCCATCGCTCCATTGCAGGCCAGCCTGCGGCTCGCGCCCGATTCGATGGATGCTAATAGCGCGCTGTCGCTTGCGTACGTATTGCAGGCCCGTTACGCAGAAGCTGTGCCAACGCTCGAAAAATGGAGCCGTATGCAGGCCGGTAATCCGCGATCCACGACAATGCTTGCACTCGCCTACTTGCGCACTGGCAGGGCGGTCAAGTCCGTACCGCTGCTGCGAACCGTGTTGCGAGACCCGCAAAAAGATCCCAGGGCACACTTCCTGCTGATAGAAGCTCTCAACGCCACAGAGCACCAGCAAGACGCGCTCAGCGTAGCAGAGGAAGCCGTGCGGCTCTTCCCAAACATCGCTCAGGCGCATCTCGCAAAGGCCCAGCAACTGGCGCGCGTGGGACGCTACGGTGATGCGGGACCGGAATTTATGGAGGCTTTGAAGCTGGCTCCGGACCAGGTGGATTCCATACTTGGGTTGGGAGAAGTACAGCAGAAGAAAGGCGATTATGCGGCATCGCTGCAAACGTATCGGCAAGTCCTGGCGAGAGATAGCGATAGTGCAGCCGCAACGTTAGGAGTCGCCCGCAATCTGCTGGTATTACAGAGAGCCGCGGAAGCTCGGCCCGTGTTGGAGGCGGCGGTCAAAGCTCATCCTGAAAATTCACAATTACACTACGAGCTGTCGCGCGTCTACGCAAGACTTGGGGAACGGGAGTTGGCCGCCGGGGAATCGCAGATCGTGAAGCAGTTGGGCTCCGGCGGGGCAAAGACACCGTGAAGCGGATTGCCGCTCTGCTTGCGCTGGCGTGTGTGGTTCTGGTGGGCTTTGGACCGGGGCCGGGCGTGCAGTTTCGAGACGTGACGGCGAAGGCAGGAATTAAGGCGCATATCGTCTCCGGAGGCGCGCGGAAGAATTACGTTCTCGAAGTTAACGGTAGCGGCGCCTGCTGGTTCGATTTCAACAACGATGGTTATATGGACCTGTATCTGGTAAATGGGTCCACGTTGGAGGAACTGCAGGGCAAGAAGCCTGCTTCGCCGCATCGAAGTTATTTGTACCGCAACGACGGGAACGGGTCTTTCACGGACGTGACCGAATCCGCCCGTGTACCCGGCACCGGTTGGGGATTCGGCTGTGTTGCAGCGGATTACGACAACGATGGCAATACCGATCTCTTCATCACCAATTTCGGCCACAACGTTTTGTATCACAACAACGGCAATGGCACCTTTTCCGATGTCACTGCGAAATCCGGGCTGGAAGGCGGCGCCATATGGCACACCGGCGCAGCGTTCGGCGACTATGATGGCGACGGGTACATTGACCTGTACGTCTCCGGCTATCTCGATTTCGACATCCGGAAGCCCGAACTGAAATCCTGTGAGTACCGGGGCGTTCAGGTCCATGCGTGCGGTCCGCTTGGATACAAAGGCGCACCCGACGCGCTCTATCACAACAACGGAGACGGCACCTTCACCGACGTCACCGAGAAAGCGGGAGTGACCGATAAGAACCTGTACTTCGGTTTCGCGGTGATCTTTGACGACTTGGACGGCGACGGTAAACCTGACATTTTTGTCGCCAACGACTCAAACCCCAATTATCTGTATCGCAACAAAGGCGACGGGACCTTCGAAGAAATTGGCGTTTCGTCCGGCGTAGCGATGAATGCGGATGGAAAAGAGATGTCGAGCATGGGCGTAACGGTCGGCGACTACGATCACGATGGACGCATGGATCTGTTTGTGACCACGTTCGCCAACGACAATTATGTACTGTTTCACAACGATGGCCGCGGATTCTTCACGGACGTCTCATATCCGTCCGGAGTCGGTGAGCCAACCATCCCGTGGCTGGGATGGGCGGCTTTCTTTCTCGACTACGACAACGACGGGTGGAAGGATCTGTTCGCCGCGAACGGCCACGTGTACCCGGAGGTGGATGGAAAGATTGCGGAAAAGTACCGCCAACCGCTCCAGTTGTTTCGCAACCTAAGGGGGGGCAAATTTCGGGAAGTTTCGAGCGAGACGGGTCTGAGCGCGATGCGCTGGAAATCGGCGCGGGGCGGCGCCTACTGCGATTTCGACAACGACGGCGACATCGACATCCTCATCTCAAATATCGACGATAGCCCGCAACTGCTGGAGAATACCGGCGGGAATCTCGCCGGGTGGGTGGAACTGAAGCTGGTCGGCACAAAGAGCAATCGGGATGCAATAGGCGCGCAGGTAAGAGTGCAAGCTGGCGAACTGGTTCAGTACGATCACGTCCGTGCGGGCGGTTCGTATCTATCAAGCAATGATCCTCGGCTGCACTTCGGGCTCGGAGAACACAAGTCCATCGATATGATCGATATCCGGTGGCCGAGCGGAATGGTGGAGAAACTTCAGAATTTGAAGGCCAATCAGATCGTCGCCATCAAAGAGGGCGTTGGGGTTGTGCCTTATCCGTCCAGGCCGTCCGCCGCTCGAACAGACGACCGGAGATGACGGAAGTCCTCTCATTTGCCGTCGTCATTCGCACGCTAAAGCTTGATACAATGGCCCTTAATTTCCCGATGGCCACCATACTGCGTCTGTTCAGTTATTTGTACCACTTTGTCCTTGCGCTCGTTCTCCTTGGCATCTCCGGTATAGCCATCGCCAGTGACGTCCATACTTTGAATTTAGCAATGTTTCCGTGGAAGGGCGATGCGCTGATCCATTGGCTGTTTTACGGGAGTATTGTTGGCCTGATCACGATCGTTTTGGCGGTGACTCGGATCTTCCACTATCTGTTCCCAATCTGGGCACTGATCGTGCTGGTGATGATGGTCAGGGGCTTCCTGATTTCGCCATACACCTTCGATAGCAAAGACCAGTTCTACGGGATCTTAGCGCTGATTGCAGGAGCTTTCGTGGCCTTCCTGGGCAGTCTGACAGTGTTCAGCGCGAAGCGGGTTAAGAAGACCAGAGTTCGTTGATCGGTCCGTACAGATCCTGGCCTGAGAACGGAACGTACTCGAATGAACGGCCGAGCGGGCTGTCGATTTGCTTGGTCCAATCGATTCCCAGCGCCGAGTAGATCGTCGCTTCGATGTCTTCGGGACGGATCTCACGGCCCCGGGACCAGCCTGGGTCCGTGATGTCGCGAGCCTGGCTATCGGTAGAACCGATGGCCCGCTTCCCGCGAATCTTCGCTCCCGCCATCATGACGGCCTGGTTCAGGAAGTGATCGCGGCCATTCTGGACATTTGGCGGGCCGACGGTGCGGCCGAATTCGCCCATCGCAACGATTAGCGTCTCATCCAAAGTACCATCCTGCTTCATATCCGCAAGAAGTTGACCCAGCCCGTTATCGAACTGGCGGGCGAGACCCTGTAGAGGGCCGTTGGGCGTATAGATGTTCGAGTGATGGTCCCAACTGCCAACCGAAATCTGGATGAATCGCGTGCCCAGCTTGGCTTTCAGAAGATTGCGAGCGGTGATGCAGGCGTTGCCGAACCCTGTATTGCCGTACAGATTGCGCGTGTTTTGGTCAAACGTGAAGACCTTGTCGATGTCGCCGTTGTACATCAACTTGCGCGCGCTCAGGTTGAACGCTGCCATTTCCGTTATGGAGGTGCCCAGTTCGCCGGATTCCCTGGTTTCGGCATCCATCTCCTGTAGCAAGCCGTATCGCCGGTCAAAGACTAAGTTCCCATTTGGATGGCTCGAGTTGCCGAGTCCGCCGCCGCCCGGACTGACGTAAAACGGAGCATTCTCAGGCGCCAAATAGCCCGCGCCGGGTCCACTGCCGGTATTGAGCGAAAGAAAGGCGGGCAACGAGCGGTTGCCGGATGTTGGGCCGAGTTCAAGAGACACCACGGAGCCAATGTGCGGAGCGATTCTTGCTAGACTCGACGCAGGGTTACGGCCAATCTGGACCCAGGTTTGACCGAGGCCATGAACCGCGGCCCACGCCTTGGTGGAACGCACCAGCGCCACGGAATCTAATTGATCCGCGATCTTCGGCATCAGGCCCTGCGGGAACCGGATGTCTCCATAAGAGGTAGGCGCCATGAAGGAGGGGGTCCACGAGCCCTCTTTCAGATCGAAGGTATCGGAGTGGCTTGGGCCGCCGGTCATCAAGATGAAAATGACATTCTTGGCCGTCCCGATCATGCTGGGCGCCGCCTTCGCGATCGTTTCCATGGGCCGCGCGGGCATCAGGAAATAGCCGCTCAGCGCCGTTCCCACGTGGCGGAAGAACATGCGCCTGCCCAGTTGCGGTTGCTTCCAGAACTGGGTGCCGCGGATTTTGCTCCAATCGGTGCCGAAGCGATCTTTCATAATCCCTCTTAGTAACTGAACAGGAAATCGACCTTGTTGATCGCTACCCACGCCATGTCTTCCACGGCAGTGGCCTTTGCCGCCGCGGTTGCGGCTTTGGAGAGGAAGGTCAGGCCAGTGCCGCGCTCCCTGGCCGATGGCAGGCGCGAAAGAAAGGACAGAAAGATCTCATCCAGAATGGCGCCATCGGCCGAAAGCTTGGCGATGGCAACCAGTGCAGGTGATGCCGAGACTTTGGTCCGGTTATTCACGAAAGTATCATTCATCATGCTGAGCTGCTGGAGAATGGAGCCAGCCTGACTACGCGGCTGCGTATCGCGATTGCCCCGCAAAAAGTTGTTCATGAAATTCGCTACGCTTCCATTGCTTCGGGGCTCGGATGTATCCGGAAGTTGCATGGCCCACACAGTTGGATCGGACAGATTCTGAACTACATCGGTTGGCGAATAGCGGAAGACGGTTGCCTGAATCGTATATTTGCCAGGAACACCGGTCGCTTGCGCGATCGCATCATGGATCTCTTCCCCATCCAGGCGGCGCGGATAATGGCGGGCAAAGAGCGGAATATACTCAACTTTCCAGTCGCCATCGTAACGGGAACTCAACTGATAAGCAGAAGAGCCCACGATAATGCGGATAAACTCCCGCAGATCATAGCCACTGTCCACAAAGGCTCCCGCCAGTTTCTCCAGCAACTCCGGATGCGTCGCTTGCAGTGTCCAGGGCGCGGGCGGAGGATTGTTCGGATCGAGACGATCCGGATCGAGGCCATCGACGGGATCGACCAGTCCCATGTTGAAGAGTTGCTTCCAGATCCGGTTCGCGAAATTGCGCGCAAACATCGGATCGACCACCATGTTGTCGGCAAACGCGGCGCGCCAGTTGCCATCTTTTGGCTTCGCTCCGGTAACGCGATATTCTGGGGTCACCTGGTTGGCGGCTGCACTGATGGCCACAGGACACTTGTTCGTCTTCGGATCAAGCGGTAAGCCGTTGGTACAACGGGCTGGGCGGTTTCCGAAAGTGACGTTCAGGTCATACTGGCCGGCCGTGGCGTCCTGCACGTCCGCGCTGTTATACATGGGGTCCGTGTATTGCGTTGCCTGCTGCCCATAGCGATTCAGTCTCATGCGGGAGAAGAAGGACGCCATTCGCCACGCGTCCATTCGGGTGGTCCGCTGTCCCCAGAGGCTCAGAGTGTCCAGATGCCCGCGCCCGCTGTGGCAAGCCAAGCAGTCGTAGTGGGCCATTCCCAGGAAGGCACTGGCCGTCTTGAGCAGCATCATGTCATACGTGTCCTGCACCGGGCCGTTCGCGGCCGACGCGTTGATGGCGAAGTTCACCGCCGCAGTGTTGCTGACATAATCGTTTCCACCCGCTGCTACCGCTTCCCATGCCATATCGCGAATGGACTTCCCATCGTTAATCGATTTCTTAATGTAGTTGTAGTAAGCGTTCCTACCGTCAATCTGGCGAGCGAAAGCTGCCGTCGAGAGCGCCGTGGCGCTGTTCTGAAGCAGATCGCCGAACCAGACTGTCCATTTATCCACGAACTCAGGAGAATAAAGGAGTTTGCCGATGAGATCGTTCCGTTTGTTGGGATCGGCGCTGGATTCAAAATCCCGGATCTGTTGGGAGGTAGGAATGCGGCCGGTCAGGTCCAACATAATACGCCGTAGAAACTCGTCATCGCTGGTGAGCGGCGCGGAAGCTGTGCCGGCGGTCGCCATTTTGGCAAAGATCTGCTCGTCAATGAAGTTGCGCTTCGGAATGCTGGATGCGGCTACGGTGTTCTGCTGAGCGCTGCTGAAGCGAGCGGAAGTAACCTTTTGCAACCGGTCCGAGATATCAGCACGCGTCCGGCTTTGAATGGAAAGGAACTGCTCTGGAGAGGCATTGAAGCTGCAATCGCCGTCCGCTGCCAGACAAGATGTTGCGAGGATAACGCCGAAAACAGAGAAAGAGAGAAGTTTCGAGCAGCACATCTTGTCACCACCCCGGACGAGTGTTTGATCCGGCACCCGTCAAGAGTATAACAGGAATGTAGAACAAAACTCTCGGTAGGAAGAGAAAAAAAGAGCCTTAGATGTAACTTGAGGGCCTACACTGACGCCCGGATTGTTCTTAGTTTACTTAATTTCCTTGCTGGTGAGCGTTGCCGGCTCTTGCCCCCAGTTCTCCCGTATCACGGTTGTTTGATCCGAATAGAAGCAGCGGCGCCCGGAACTATTGTAAACCTCAGGCACGGCGGTAACGGCATAGCCCGTTGGAGTGGCTTGTATTTGGAATAGATAGCCGGATTTCTTACCGATTGCAAAATCACCGGGGATGAGGTCGGCGCCTGTCGGCCCAGGCTGTCCGCTGGTGGGCGGGCCTAGTTCGGTAAGCTGGGTGGCGTACTTACCGAATTGAGAATAGTATTGCGTTTCAGCGGTGTGGATGGTGCCGATTTGCTTGATTGCTGCGGTTTCCTGACTAAACATTCTGCTCTGGTTCAACTTGGGAACGGCGATGGCCGCCAGAATCATAATGATCGCGACGACAATCAGCAACTCAATCAGGGAAAAGCCCCTGCGCCTACGGAGAGAATCCACTCGCATACACACATAATGACGCATTTTGGGTCCAGTCCGTTTAAACCCAGTGGTAAAAGTTGATAGGATGGCGGGGCATGACAAACAAACTTCTGCTTGTTTCCTGTCTCTCCGCCGGGACACTGCTGGCTGCCGACCAGCCTTTTGCTTCGATATTGACGCGGGATGGTCAGACCATGGAGGGCACGCTCTCCAACAAAACCTTGCGGGTCACTGTGGGCGGGAGGACGCGGGAGATCGCGCCGGGGAAACTGCTGTCGATTCAGATTGCGAAGGCTTCTACTGGCGCCGAGGAGAAGCGGATTACGGATGGTCTTGCCGCGGTGGCGGGAGCCGACCGGAAGGCTCGGGATCTAGCCGTGGCGGATCTGACCGATATTGGGCTGCCTGTGATGACGCCGCTGCTCACATCTTATAAGGATACCGATTTGCGCGAGCCGGCTGCTTCGATGCGGCTGTTTTCACGAGTTGTGCCTGGATATGCGGACGGACTGGACCGGACGCTCGACTTGATACGGCTGTCTGATGGGGAGAATCTTCGGGGAGAGTTGTCGGACGCGGATTTGCGATTAGTGGTAGCGGGTAAGCCGGTGATTGTTCCTGTTGCAAACGTGCGGCGGCTTGCGGTGCGGCAGCGGGAAATATCGCGTTCATTTGACGTCCACGCGCTGCGGCATGCAACGCAGATCGACTTTCTGGACAGTGGCCTTGTGGTCACGCCGGAATCGAAGCTGGATTCGTCGGCCATCGGGTTCGTCCGGTTGGCGTTCGCTCAGGATGGATGGGGTTCGGATCCGGACGGTTTGAAAGTGCCGGGTCCGAATTACAAGACGAACCTGGTAGACGGGCTGCCATTTGGCGCTTTGGTGGCTCGCGTGGGTCCGGCGGGCGAGGTTTGGACTGCGGGAAGCCATGTGAGCAAGACCGGAGTTGGGGCGGGGCGGCTTTATTTTGCGGTGAACGATAATAAGCATTGGCAGAATAATATCGGGAGTTTTCGAGTGAAGCTGCGAGTCACGGATGCTTACGATGTGGGGGATGCTCAGTAGCTTCCGGCGACTGCGCTCGCGACTTTCCGGAGGCTTTGTAGCAGCCTGGGCAGCAGATCCAGACGCAGAGCGTTTGCTCCGTCGGAGAGGGCCTTTGCGGGATTTTCGTGGACTTCGATGAAGATACCGTCTACTCCCGCCGCTACGGCCGCGCGCGATAGCGGGGCGATGAACTCGGGCTGGCCGCCCGACACCGTGCCGGACGCGCCTGGAAGCTGGACGCTGTGGGTTGCGTCGAAGATAACGGGATAGCCGTGGTTGCGCATGATGACCAGGCCGCGCATGTCCACCACCAGATTGTTGTAGCCGAACGAGGAGCCACGCTCTGTCAGCAGGATTTGCGTGTTCCCAGTGGACGCAACCTTGTCCGCGGCATGGCGAATGTCGTAGGGTGAGAGGAACTGGCCTTTCTTGATGTTTACGATCTTGCCCGTGCGGCCGGCGGCGATCAGCAGGTCGGTTTGGCGGCAGAGGAAAGCTGGGATTTGGAGAATGTCCACTGCCTCGGCTGCTGCGTCTACTTGCGCCAGTTCGTGAATGTCGGTCAATACCTGAAAGCCCTGCTTGCGAAGATCCCCTAGAATCCGGAGCCCCTCTTGCAGTCCGGGTCCGCGGTAGGATGCGGCGCTGCTGCGGTTCGCCTTGTCGAACGACGCCTTAAAGACAAAATCGCCCGCGATCTTCCGGATCTCCCTCGCAAGGAACTGGACGTGTTCTTCGCTCTCAATGACGCAGGGTCCGGCGATGAGGCCAAGCGGATGGCCGGGGCCGAATTCAATCGGCATGTGAGAACGCGGGAGCCACGTCGAGATCCAACTGTCCCTTCCGGTGCTGCAGCGCGGCCGCGATAAACGCGCTGAAAAGGGGATGCGGTTCGAGAGGCTTCGACTTGAATTCCGGGTGGAATTGGCAGCCGAGGTACCACGGGTGGTTCGCTATTTCGCAAATTTCGACGTACACCTTATCCGGAGTTTCACCGGTGATCCGGAGTCCGTGCGAGGTCAGGACCTGCTCGAATTCGCGGTTGAATTCGTACCGGTGCCGGTGGCGCTCACTGATTTCGGCTGTGCCATAGGCTTCACGCGCGAAGCTGCCCTCGGCGAGACGGCAGGTATAAGCACCAAGACGCATGGTTCCGCCGAGTTCATCGACGCCTTTCAATTCACGGAGTTTGTAGATGACACGCCGGCCGGTTGCCTGATCGAATTCCGTGGAGTTCGCATCTGCTAAGCCGCAAACATTGCGCGCAAACTCGATCACCATGGCCTGCATACCAAGACAGATTCCAAAATACGGAACTTTGTATTCGCGGGCGAAGCGAATCGCGTGGATCATGCCTTCGATGCCCCGCTTCCCGAATCCCCCCGGCACCAGAATCCCGTCGTACCGGGATAGCTGCCGGATGCAATCGGGCCATTCCAGGCGCTCGGCTTCAATCCAGTGAATGTTGACCTTGGCGCCATGGGCCAGACCGCCGTGCAGCAGTGCTTCCTTGAGGCTTTTGTACGAATCCTCGTATTCAACGTACTTGCCGACCAGCCCGATCTCCACGACACGTTCCGGATTCTTCAGCCGGTCCACCATATCGATCCAGCGGGTGAGATCGCGTTGGGGGGCTTCGATGCGGAGCAGACGAAGCGCAATTTCGTCTACGCGTTGTTCGGCGAAAACCAGCGGTACTTCATAAACTGAATTGACATCGCGGGCGGTGATGACGCCCTCGGCCTCTACATCGCAAAACAGTCCGATCTTTTCCTTCACGTCCTGCGAGAGCGGCCTTTCCGACCGGCAAAGCAGGATATCGGGCTGAATCCCGAGCGCGCGCAACTCCTTGACGCTGTGCTGGGTGGGCTTGGTCTTCATCTCCTGCGCGGCGGCAATCCACGGCACCAGGGTGACGTGGACGAAGATTGCATTCTCGCGTCCCACTTCATGGCGCATCTGGCGGATCGCTTCAATGAACGGCAGCGATTCGATATCGCCGACAGTGCCGCCAATCTCGACAATGACAACATCCACATCCGAGGATACTTTGCGCAGGGCGGCCTTGATTTCGTTGGTGACATGCGGGATTACCTGCACGGTCTTGCCGAGATAATCGCCACGGCGCTCTCGGGCGATGATCTGTTCGTAGATGCGTCCCGAAGTGATGTTGTTGCTTTGCGTGAGGTGCGCATGGGTGAAGCGCTCGTAATGACCGAGATCGAGATCGGTCTCGGCGCCATCGTCGGTGACGAAAACCTCGCCGTGTTGAAAGGGGCTCATCGTACCGGGATCGACGTTGAGATAGGGATCGAACTTCTGCAGAGTGACGCGGAGCCCGCGGCTTTCCAGCAAGCAGCCGATGGAGGCCGCTGCGATTCCTTTTCCAAGAGAAGAGACTACGCCGCCGGTGACAAAGATGTGTTTAGCCATTTTTCGAGAGGGATACTTCAAATAGTTTCGATACGCGCTCGAAATCTTCCGGGGTGTCCACGCCCAGAGATTCATACTCGGTTTCTACGACGCGGATGGGGTAGCCATTTTCAAGAGCCCGCAGTTGCTCAAGGCGCTCCACCTTTTCAAGGGGGCCTACCGGGAGATCCGGATAGCTGAGAAGAAAATCCCTGCGGTACACGTAAAGGCCAATGTGCTTGAAGCGGTGCAGATCTTCGGAGTGGCCAGGATCGGGGCCGCGCAGGTAAGGGATGGTTGACCGTGAGAAGTAGATGGCGTTGCCGGCCAGATTCGTCACCACTTTTACGACGTTCGGGTTATCGATCTCGGATGGATCTTCGATCCGCTTTTTCAGCGTACCCATGGGGATATCGGGATGATCCAGAATAGACAAAACGGCAGCGTCGATGGCGGCAGGATCAATCAGGGGTTCGTCACCCTGAATATTGACGATGATCTGAGCGTCGCCGGCCGAGGCAACTTCGGCTACACGGTCCGTACCAGAGAGTTGGTCGGCCCGCGTCATCTGTACGGGAGCCTGAAAACGTCGAGCTTCTTCGGCAATGCGATCGTCATCGGTGGCGATAACCACGCGCGTCAAATAGCGCGCGTGAGAAGCTCGCTCAAAGACGTGTTCCAGCATGCTTTTACCGGCTATTCGGGCGAGAGCTTTTCCTGGAAAACGTGTCGAGGCAAACCGGGCAGGGATTACGCCAAGAATACGCGTTGGCACGTTCGATCTTAGCATAAAAGCCAGCCATGATATACTCAAATTGTTTAGAAACACGACGCAAGGAGATATGGTCGTGAGACGCCTTCAGCAGTATGCCTTAACCGGCCTCGCTCTCCTGATCCCCATCGCCGCACTGTCGTTATTTGCGGCAGATAAAGACTCCAAGAAAACACAGGCTCCTCCTTTTGCCGCGGAGCCAAAGGTTTCGATCGAACCGCGAATCAAGCCGAATCCGGAATCGACCGCGGAAAAAGACAACCGGCAGGCGAGTATCCGTATCGACACCACCCTGGTGTTGATCAATGTGACGGTCACGGATCCGTTAAACCGGTTCGTCACGGGGCTGGAAAAAGAACATTTCAAGCTGTCCGAAGACAAGGTGGAGCAGAAAATCACGCAGTTTTCCAGCGAAGACGCGCCCCTCTCGGTAGGACTGGTTTTCGATTGCAGCGGCAGCATGGGAAATAAACTAGCCAAATCGCGGCAAGCCGCGGCGCAGTTCTTCAAGACCGCGAATCCGGAAGATGAGTTCTTCCTGGTGCAGTTCAATGATAAGCCGGAACTTGTGACCGGGTTTACGACGAACACGGAAGAGATTCAGAATCGGCTCACCTTTACCCAGGCCAAGGGACGGACGGCGCTGCTGGATGGCGTGTACATGGCCATGAAGCAGATGAAGAAAGCGCATAATCCGCGCAAAGCCGTGTTGATTATTTCCGATGGAGGCGACAACAGCAGCCGCTATACGGAGAGCGAGATCAAGAAACTGGTGCGCGAGGCGGACGTTCAGGTTTATGCTATCGGTATCTACGAATCGATAGCGGGACGAGGCCGGACCGCGGAAGAGTTGAGCGGCCCCGGTCTTCTTACGGAAGTCGCCGAGCAGACCGGCGGGCGGCAGTATGCGGTGGAGAATCTGAGCGAACTGCCCGACGTTGCCGCGAAGATAGGAATTGAACTGCGGAATCAATACGTGCTTGGATATAACCCCACAAATCTCGAAAAAGACGGCAAGTACCGGCGGGTGAAAGTCAGCATACAGCAACCGCGCGGGCTTCCGCCATTAAAGGTATTTTTCCGGCTTGGATACTATGCACCTGTTCAGTAAAGCTCTGCCGTTGATCGCGATTACGGCGCTTACATCATATGTGTATTCAGATAACTTAGGCGCGCAAGAGGCTGCGGGGACGGTGTTCCGGTCCGATACCCGTCTGGTTGTCTTGCATGCGAGCGTAGTGGATAAGGGCGGGCATCTGCTGACGGATCTGAAGAAGGATGCGTTTAAGGTGTACGAAGGAAAGGTGGAGCAGCCGATTAAGAAAATCACGCGCGAAGACGTGCCAATCTCCCTCGGTCTTGTGATCGACAACAGCGGCAGCATGCGCGACAAGCGGAAAAAGGTGGAGGCAGCCGCGCTGGCGATGGTGAAGGCTTCAAATCCGCGCGATGAAGTGACTATTATCAATTTCAACGACCAGGCGTTTCAGGACGTGGAGTTCACCGGAGATGTTAAGAAAATGGAAGAGGGGCTGGCGCGCATCGACTCACGCGGCGGCACGGCGATGCGGGATGCGATTAGCACGACCATCGACTATCTGAAGGAAAAGGGCAAGCACGATAAGAAGGTGCTGGTGGTCATCACGGATGGGGATGACAATGCGAGCACACCGTCGATGACGCTGGAACGTTTGGTGCAAAAGGCGCATCAGAGCGAGGTGCTGCTTTATATGGTTGGGCTGTTGAGCGAGGAATCGAGGCGCGACGCCAACCGGGCAAAGCATGCATTGCAGACGCTGGCCGAGGCATCGGGCGGATCTTCCAGCTTCCCTAAGGAATTGACCGATGTGGAAAAGGTCACGCTGCAGATTGCCAGCGAGGTCCGGAATCAATACATCATTGAATACTCTCCGGTAAATCAGAATTTCGACGGCAGCTTCCGATCGGTCCGGGTTGCGGTGAACGCTCCGGGCAGGCCGAGTGTGCGGACCAGAACGGGCTACTATGCGACGCCCGACCTGCAACAGAGAAAGACGGCCGCGCAAGTTACCGCCAGGTGATTCGGTTTCTCTGGAACTCCACGAAGGGCTACCGGCTCAGGCCCTGGAAAAGCCCGTATTTGCGTTGGCGTATTGAGACTTACCAGGGGTGGCATGCGGATCGGATCACGCGCGGCCAATTTTGGCGATTCGTTTGGCGGCAGAGGCGCGATCTGATGCGGTTTCTGCGCTGGGCGGACCGGATGGGGCTGCGCGGTTGAAGTTTTTTTATTGATGATGCGCCGATAATGCCATTGCAAAATGAAACGAAAGATCTCCATACTCGAACTTCGCCATTGATCGTCGCTGGGTTTAGGTGTATTCTTAGGTCGGGCCCAGCGAGGTTACGCTCGCCAGGCCTGGGTTGGCTATCTCCTCTTGCAGATGAGAAGAGTCAAATCGATAGTGCCGATTAGCATCCGCACCACCTTGACCGAAAGAGCGATTATTTCGATCACCCCTCTTGCTTCGTAATGTACGGACAGGCCCGGGTTTTACCCCCCGGGCCTGTCCCTTTGAAACTCTGGTGCTTCATCAAGATCACCCCGTCAACTGCCTGCCATACCGAAGCAATTCTCCATCCTATAGCAATTCCTTCACGTACTCGAGAAGATCCCTCATAAGACTTGCGGCGTTCCCCGCATATGGGGTATAGTCATTTTTCCGACTTTCCGCCGATAGTAAACACATGCGCGCTTTCGCCGTGCCTTTATTCTGCCTTGTCTCCGTGGTGATGGGAACGGAAAAGCCTTCCGCCACCGGGGCAGCCGCTCGTACCACCAGCTCACCGCAAGTCCAGCGCTCCGGGATTTCTCCGGCACCTCTTCTGACGGAAGATCAAGTTTCCGGCTGGATTGTGAAATGGCAGAAGCGTTTGGGATTGCAGGATTGGCAGATCGACGCCAAGATTGTGCGCATGCCGGAGCTACCACAGAATGCCGTTGCCAATATTCATTGGTCGCTGCCGAACAAGAAGGCTACGGTCCGCGTGATGAATTCGGTCGATTCGACGCTTCCGAAGTCTGAAATTGTGAGGGACACGGAACTGTCGGTCGTTCACGAACTGGTGCATTTGAACATGGCGAAGTTGCCGCTCGATCCGACGCACACCGAACTTGAAGAAGAGGCGGTTAGAAAACTTTCGACCGCGCTGCTGGCGTTGGAAGAGAAGAAGTAAGCGGCGAACCGCGATCCGTTTACATTGTCAGGGTCACTTTCGATAAGGTCCGGGGGCGATCCGGGTCCAGACCTTTTTGCTCCGCGAGACATGCTGCGAATAATTGTGCGGGGATGATGTATGGGATCGGCGTGAACAGATCCTCGGCAACCGCGCTTTTCCTGGTCAACTTCACGGGAACGCATAGTGCGTGCGGCGATGCCTCCAGTGCCGCGCGATTGCTCAGGTCCGTGATCACCATGGTTTCGGCCTTGAGAAACTGCAGCTTCTCAACCATCTCTTTCATTCCCGGCCACGTTACCCCTGCCGGTGTGAAGAGAAACGACGGAAACGCGGACTCCACCATCGCGATGGGACCATGCATCAGGTCGGCGGACGAGAATCGCTCGGCGACGACGTAGCAGGTCTCCATTAATTTCAACGCGAACTCGAAGGCGTTCGAGTAATTCAAGCCCCGGCCGATGACAATTGCGCGGGTCATGAACGTGTAGCGCTCTGCCCGTTCGGCGATGCGGGATTCCAGCTCCAGGGCGGCGTTCGCGCGCTCGGGAAGCTGGCGCACGTCATCAATATCGATTTTCGCCCCGAGTGCGTAAGCCAGAAGGTACATCATCAGAACTTGGCCGGTATAGGTCTTAGTGGCGGCGACGCTGGCCTCTCTTCCAGCGCGGACAAAGAAGACATGCTCGGCCAGTTTCGCCAGAGTGCTGTCCGCCTCATTAGTGATCCCTATCGTGCGGGCACCCTTCTCGCGAGCGCGCTGCAGGACCAGATTCGTGTCGGTCGATTCGCCGGATTGCGAGATAGCGACCACCAGAACGTCCTTCAGTTCAAGAGCCGCTTGGTACAGAGTGAAAATGGATGGAGCGGCCAATGACACGGGGATCCCGGTTGTAATTTCCAAGAGATAGCGGCCGAACTGCGCCGCGTTATCGGACGTGCCACGGGCCGCCAATATGATAAGCCGGGGACGGTCTTGTTCTAATTTGCGGCGCAGCTTTTCGGCGGTGCGCAGTTCGCTTCGCAGGGTACGTTCGAGCGCGCCAGGCTGCTGGCGAATCTCCTCCAACATCTTTGACATGTAGTTATGAGGATATCAGAGCGCTTTTTAAAGGGGTGTGCGTGGGCGAGTATCCGGCCCGACGAAGATCGGCGGCGTCATAGCTTCGGTTGGCGGGAGGCTCAGCAGCCTGGGTTTGATGACCAGCAATGCTTCCGAGTTCTGGTCGTCCTTTGTGTTGTTGCTGAACAGCGGGCCCACCAGCGGAATTCCGATTAACCCACTGATGCCGCTGGCGCTTTTAGCCTGTGCTGTGCTCATCAGCCCGGAAACCGCAGCCCATTCATCGAACTTAAGACGGACGCGGGTCACAAACTTCCGGTTTGAAACCACGGGAATTCCGTTGACACTGCTGCCGGAGAGCAGTTTGAACTCAGCTTCGACCTCTAGGGTTACCTCTTCGGTGCCATGGACTTTGGGAGTGATCTTCAGCACCAAGCCGAGGTCTTCAAAGTTGAAGGTTGGCGGGTAGCCGACCTCAGTGCCGGCAGGGACGCCGAAGTTAAACCCTGCGGTCTGGATAGGAAACTTGTCGCCGACATGGAAATTTGCAGGCTGCCCGTCCACCGAGCGTACTTCGGCGCGCAGCAAACTTCGCGCGTCTGAGTGTTCCATTTTGGCGAGTAACTGCGTGGAGAGCACGGCGACTCCGAACATGGGTTGGCCTCCGCCGAATGCGAAAAACTTGGTCAGATTGGCCACGCTCAGGGAACTCGATTTGCCGCTGAGCGATAGTTGACTGGGGAGAGGGAGACCATAGAGAAGCGAAGAGTGCTTGTCCACGGTGAGGAACTCTACTTCAATGGCCACCTGCGGCCGGTGATAGAGAAGCTGCTCAAAGAGTTGCTGGGCTGGCCGCGCCTTTGAGACCTTGTCGCGAAAATAGACAGTGCGGTCGGCCCCGTTTACGTAGAATCGCTGCAGTTCCATGATCTGCTGCACTGATCGGGCCAGTTCCTGTGCTTCCGGCAGTGCCACCGCTTCCGGGATAGGAATCTCCATGGAGACGGTGTTTTCCACGCTTGTGCGCTTTTGCGGTGTATCCTGAACCACCATAAAGACCCGGCTACCGATTGGCACGATGAAGGTGCCGGTTTCCGCCATCAATGCGTAGAGGGCGTTGCGATAATCCACATCCTCCAGGTTCAGCCGGAGGGATGGTTTCGGCTGGTAATCTCCATCGAACACCACATCCAAGCGGTAGGCGCGGGCGACCTGCTCATAGAGGCTTTGGGAATCGCCCCGGATATTAAAAGTCTTCTTATCCTTGGAGCCGGCAAGTTCAAACGGGGGGAGCGGCTGCCGTGCCTCTTTCAACTCTTTCGCGGTGGGTGGGGGTTCCATCTCCTCTTGGTCCCCTTCGCTGTCTGTTTGAGAATCGCTTTGCGGGTTGGGTGGCATCACGTTTGAGGCCATGGCAGCGCGGGTGCGCAACCGTTCGGCCTTCACCCAATACTTGGTATTAGTGGGATCTGCAGCGGCCGCCTCAGAATAGAGAATGTATGCCTGCACCACATTGCCCTTCTTCTCAAACTGCCGGGCTTCCTGGTACAGCTCATAGGGAGCGGGCTCATCCGCCAGGGAAGAGCTTACTAGAGCGAGCAATAGGCCAATATGATAAACCGGGCGGAAACAAACCACTGGTAGTTATGACGTAACGTGGCGCCATAACGCGCATAAAGTTCGGTATCCGCACCGCCGATTCTATATCTGATGGCTACTTCCGCAGCAGCGCAGTCGAGCTTTGCCCCTCCCGTTCCTAAGACATTGGAAGAACTGGGGGTATCCCAGAGCCTTGTTCTGGATCTGATGCTCCGGAGGTTGCTGCTTGAGGGCTACTCCACGTTGGAAGCACTCAGCCTGAAGCTCAAGCTGTCAGTAGGTGTGTTAAGTAACATTTTCACGCACATGCGCCAGCAGCAACTAGTGGAAGTGAAGGGAATGGTGGGCAACGATTACCACTTCACTCTATCGAGTGCGGGAAGGTCGCTGGCCGGCGAACGCTTCAAGATTACTCAATACGCGAGCGCCTGCCCGGTAGCGCTCAAGGATTATCATGCAGCCACGATGATGCAGGCTGCCCATTTAAACGTGGATCGCGCTGCGCTGCGGGACTCTTTTTCCGATCTCATCGTGACGGACAGGCTGCTGGATCAACTGGGTCCGGCGCTTATTTCCCAAAGCTCGATCTTTCTTTACGGACCCACTGGAAATGGCAAAACAAGCATCGCGGAACGAATGCTGCGGGTCTACCAGGACGCGATTCTGATTCCCTACGCGGTTGAAGTGGACGGCCAGATCATTAGCTTGTACGATCCGGTTGTCCATGACCGTCTGGATGTTGTCGGTTTCGAGGTGGACCCGCGCTGGCTTCTGTGCCGCCGGCCATGCATCGTAGTGGGGGGTGAGCTGGTTCCCAGCATGGTGGAACTGCGTCTGGACGAGGCTTCTGGCATTTACGCGGCGCCTCTGCAGATGAAGGCGAATAACGGGCTTTTCATCATTGACGACTTTGGGCGTCAATTGATGTCGCCGCGCGACCTTCTGAACCGGTGGATCGTGCCTCTGGACCGCCGGGTGGACTACCTGACTCTCCGTTATGGCGTGAAGTTTCAGATCCCGTTCGAGTTGATGGTTGTCTTTTCTACCAACCTCGACCCGGCGGATCTGGCCGATGAGGCGTTTCTCCGCCGTATTCACAACAAAATCTACATTGAGGCCTGCGATCCAGCCGCCTTCGATCAGATCTTCCATCGGGTTGTTACGGGCAAGAGTATTGCGGCCGAGCCGGATAGCGCGGATTTTATGCGAAAGATCTGTCTTCGGGAAGGCCGCGTGGAACTGCGCGCGTGCTATCCGTCGGATATCTGCAAGATCCTGCAATCGATCAGCAAGTATGAGAATCGTCCAGTCCGGATGACAAAGGCGGATATCGAACGAGCGGCTGCTCTTTACTTCGCCAGATCGTAACCGGTGAGATAATTAGGAAGCAGTGAGACCTACGGCTCGCCCATGCGTAGCCTCGCTGCATGCCCCCCACGCAGCCCGTGCGCCACCCTTGCCTGAGATTAAGATTTCCAGCAACAGTCATCAGCTTTTCAAGCTCGCCAACCGTGGGGAATTCCTGACGTGGAAGAGATGCGCGATACGCATACAAAATTGAACATGACCGCTGACGATCTTCTGAAAATCATTCCACCCGTTGCGTCTGGTGGTGGACGCAACATCTGGAATCCGAAGAGAATGACAAGGTACGCATCGTTAAGTCCTACGGGAGCCGGAGATGCCCCGCTTGAAAGCCGTTGCCGAAATGATTCAGACCGCCTACGAACTGAAAGGGTGGGAGATCGAGCCGGATGTATCAAGACTACAAAGACCTTTAGCCGCCTTCCTATGGGGTTAAATACCTCATTGTGGGAGGGCTTCGCGGTCATTTTCACGCGCAGCCGCGCTTTACGAAGGACTTTCATAAAGGCAGACCCGGCTAATGCGCAATCGACGTAAGCCGCGCTGGCCGAGTTTGGGGCGCCGCTCGAAGGCATTCGCCCGGAGGACTTCGCCGGCCGCAGCAGTTTCTTTCGTTTTGACGTGACCCGAAAGGCTTCGATATTCTTCCCGACATCCTCGGTGTCGATTATGACGCGGCATGGAAACGCCGCGTTGAAGGCGTGATCGACCCAACGAGCGGCTTGAAAGCGAATTTCATTTCTGCCGGCGATCTCAAGCGGCGAAACTGGCGGCGGGCCGACCGCAGGACATCGCGGCCGCGGACGCCATTCGCAAGGCGGCAGAGAGCCAACGCCCGCAACCCGCAAAAACTCCCGGAACCGGCACCGGGTAAGCCACTCGGGAACGGGCGTTCCCTCTTCTTTCATCGGCAGGTGCCCTCTCATCTGTTTATGCGGTTAGCGAGTTGGCGGTCTGCGAAAGGTGAAGTTACGGGGGATGGAGAAAGTGGATTGGTTGTTCGGCAATACTTGTCTATCCCTCTAAGATTCTGTGTTATGCTGATATCGTACATAAATTCAAAAAGATTAAGGTAAGACGAGGGGTTTTCACTCTAGCATGGCACTGGCGGCAAATCTAAAATCGGAAGTCATCTCGAAGTACAAAGTTCACAAGACCGATGTCGGTTCGTCTGAGGTGCAAATTGCAATTCTGAGCCAGCGTATTCTCCAGCTTCAGGACCATTTCAAAACCCACGGCAAAGATCATCATTCCCGCAGAGGTCTGCTGATGATGGTCGCTCGGCGCAGGCGCCTGTTGAAGTATCTTAAGGAGAGAACTCCCGAAAGGTACAAGACGCTGATTACGAGTCTCGGTATTCGCCGCTAAGTTACTAGAAGAGTGAGCTCTTAAAGATGCAGGCGGAGTAGTCCGTCTGACAACCGCTCCCCGGTGGAGCGGCCCATCCTCCACGATTGACTCCCAGTCTCCTCTTAATCCGATGCACGCCGCAGACGCGGCTGCGATTGGAGGATATCCCTACATGGTTCATACCATTGAAGTAGACCTGCACGGTCGAAAGATAACTTTAGAAACAGGAAAGATGGCAAAGCAGGCGAACGGTGCGGTCATCGTTCGCTCTGGTGATTCGGCCGTACTCGTCACCGCTTGCGCGAACGAGGACCCGAAAGCCGGCGCGGCTTTCTTTCCGCTCACGGTCGATTATCGTGAGTACACTTACTCGGCAGGCAGATTCCCCGGCGGCTTCATCAAACGCGAAGGGCGTCCGTCGGAAAAAGAGATTCTGACCAGCCGGATGATTGATCGCCCCATCCGTCCGCTATTCCCGGAAGGATTCTCCTGCGAAACCCAGGTGATCGGCATGGTGCTTTCAGCCGATCCGGATCGCGACCCCTCCACCCTTGCGATGGTCGGCGCGTCTGCCGCGCTGGCAATCTCTGAGATCCCCTTTCACCACGTGCTTGGCGCGGTTCGTGTAGGCATGGTGAACGGACAGTTGATTGCGAATCCTTCTTACGAGGAAACACGCGAATCGAAGCTGAACATTGTGGTCTCCGGCACGGCCGACGGCATCGTGATGGTGGAGGCCGGAGCCGATGGCGTCAGCGAAGACGACGTCCTGAAAGCGATCGAATTTGGTCACGATTGTTGCCGCAAAATCATCACGGGCATCCGTGAGCTGATGAAGCTGGCGGGCAAGACGAAACGCGAGTATACAACACCTGTCATTAACGAAGAACTTCTTGGACAAATTTCGACTAACATCCGTAAAGATTTGACGGATGCGATGGACACCGGAAAGTACGCGAAAATCGACAGCTATCACCGCATTTCCGAGCAGAAGAAAAAGCTCCTGGAGAGCGTGTCTGATGAACAGCGCGACGAAACGAAGAAGCTTTTCGACATCTTGAAAGAGCGGATCTTCCGCGACGAGATGTTGAAGCAGAAGCGGCGCCCGGATGGCCGTGCCTTCGACGAAATTCGTAATATCAACAGCGAAGTTGGCATTTTGCCACGTACGCACGGTTCGGCGCTCTTCACGCGCGGGGAGACTCAGGCTCTGGTCACGGCCACTCTGGGTACCAAGGAAGACGCACAGCGGATTGAGATGCTGGATTCCGCGGAAACCAGCAAGCGTTTCATGCTGCACTACAACTTCCCTCCGTTCAGCGTCGGCGAGGTTGGGTTCATGCGCGGAGCCGGCCGGCGCGAAATCGGGCACGGTGCTTTGGCTGAGCGCGCCCTCTGGGCGGTGATTCCCGAGGACAAGGATTTCCCATATGTACTCCGGGTGGTCAGCGATATTCTCGAATCGAACGGTTCGAGCTCAATGGCTTCAGTCTGTGGCGCGACACTCGCGCTCATGGATGCCGGTGTCCCGATAACGGCTCCGGTTGCGGGTATCGCGATGGGTCTGGTGAAAGAAGGCGATGCATACGCCATTCTGACCGATATCGCGGGCGCCGAAGATCATTACGGCGATATGGATTTCAAGGTGGCCGGAACCAAAGAAGGTATTACCGCCCTTCAAATGGACATCAAGGTCCCGAACGTCACCACGGTAATCATGAAGGAAGCGCTGGAGCAGGCTCGCAAAGCCCGCTTGTTCATCCTCGAAAAGATGGTTGCGGTAATGCCGGAATCGCGCAAGAATCTTTCGCAGTACGCTCCCCGTATCTTCACGATGAAGATTCCGACGGACAAGATCCGCGAGCTGATTGGACCCGGTGGCAAGATTATCCGCGGCATCGTGGAGCAGACCGGCGTTAAGATCGACGTTGACGACGACGGAACAGTGAACATCTACGCGACTGACGGCGACTCCGCGGCTCGGGCCATCCAAATGGTGACCGATATTGCGGCGGTAGCGGAAGTCGGGAAAACGTACCTAGGGAAAGTGGTCCGCCTGGTCGATTTCGGAGCATTCGTCGAAATCTTCCCAGGCACGGACGGTCTTCTCCACATCAGCGAGATTTCGGAGAGCCGGGTGAAAGAAGTTCGCGACGAGCTGAAGGAAGGCGACCAGATCATGGTCAAAGTCCTAGCGCTCGAAGGCAACAAGATCAAGCTGAGCCGGAAGGCGATTCTGAAGGAACAGCGCGAAAAGTTGAAGAAAGAAGAAGTCAGCCGGTAAGACCGAAAGGGGTGCAGGGTGCAAAGCCTGCGCCCCTTTTTTCCTCAGCCTTTCAGTCCGTCCAAAACACCCCGCATATAAGAGAAGCTTTTCTGCATTCCCGGTAGCGGGGCATCCGGTTGTACTTCGTACTCCAGCATCACCCCACCCTGATAATTCATCTTTTTCAGTTGCTTGAAAATGGCAACGATAGGAATCACGCCATCACCTACAGGCACCTGGCTGTCCTTGTCTGTAAGACTTGTCAAATCCTTGGTATGCATGTCGTGCAGGCGCGGCCCAGCTTCCCGAACCGACGCCACCACGTCTGAACCTGCCCGCACCGTGTGACCGACATCTATGCAAAGTCCCATCCGCGGGTCCATGTTCTTCACAGCTTTCAGAACGCTCTCGGGAGAGGGGAAGTGTTTGTCTTCCGGCCCGTGGTTGTGAATGGCGGCCTTGATGTTGTATTCCTTCACCAGCTTTTCAATGAACGGCAAATTCTCCATCACGGGAGCCATTACAATAACCGGTGCGCCGAGTTGCTTGGCGTATTCAAAATGGCGCTTCATGCCGGCCTCATCCGGCTTGGCGAATGAGACGTTGCCAACACCCAGGATCTTGATCCCCGCATCCTCAAACTCCTTCCGGGCTGCCGCAATCTCTTCGGGGGTTGCGGTCAACGCCAGGTGGAAGTCTTTGATGTTCACATAGGGAACATTCAGGGCTTTAATTCCCTTGATGGCGTCGGCTCGTGAAAACTTCCGGAATGAATAGGAAGCGACACCGAGCTTCAGGTCTTGCGAGTGCGTTGCCGGTGCAGTGGCGGCCCCGGCGGCCTTGAGGCTCGCAAGGGCGGCCGCTGCGCCACCGATTAACTCGCGGCGCGTGGTTCTAATTTGCATGACTAGATCATATCTATTTTGGGTCCATCCGTGCGGCGCCCTCCGGCCGGCAGAAGAGGAACCGTTACTCACGCTCGAAATCGGCACGCGGCTGTCTACATCATAAGCAAGGGTTTGCAATCACCAGGAAGCTGCTGTGTATTCCTAAGGCGATGGCAAAGACCGGAGGAAAACATGCACTCTCGTCTCAGTCCACGTGTGATTTTGCGCTCGGTACTGCAGCGCTTCCATTCATGACGGTGGCGCCCGTCCGAGCCGCGGCCGTGATTTCGGTCTCGCTCCCCAACACTCTTCCGCCAAACGACGATGGTTCTTCCCCGGCAACCGCTCTGGGAATGTAACGGGTGTGCCCGAGCCAGTAACGATCGCGTTGACCGGAATTGAGCTCCTTGCGCTTGGCCTCGTGCGAAGGCACCCGCGGCTAGATCGCTTCGAGCTCTTCTTCAAGAAGTTGCTTCTGGTAGAGATCGGCGTAATAACCGCCCTTCCCAATCAAGTCGGAATGGCTGCCCGCCTCGACGATGGCTCCCTGTTCGAGCACAAAGATGCGATCGGCGTGACGGACCGTCGACACGCGGTGTGAAATCAGGATGGTTGTGCGTCCATGCATTACTTCCTGCAAGGCATTCAGTATTCTTTCTTCGGTAAGCGTATCCACGCTAGACAGAGCGTCATCCAGGATAAGAATGCGCGGATTTCGCAGGACGGCGCGGGCAATTGCGGTGCGCTGTTTCTGCCCGCCTGACAAAGTGATGCCGCGCTCGCCCACTTTCGTATCAAACCCTTCGGGAAATCCGGCGATGTCGGACGACAGACCGGCGAGATCTGCTGCGTCCCGAATCTGATCGGGTGTAGCATCGCTGACGCCGAATGCGATATTGTCGGCCAGGGATGCGCTGAAGAGAAACGTCTCCTGCGGAACGAAGCCGATGTGACGGCGAAGATCCTTGGGCGAATAACTACGGACATCGGCGCCATCCACCAGAACGGCGCCGCATGTTGGGTCCATCATGCGCGGGATCAGATGCACTAGCGTGCTTTTGCCGCTTCCAGTGTGACCCACGATCGCTACGGTGGACCCCGGTGCGATGCGGAGAGAGACATCCTCAAGCGCCAAAGCGGAGCCGTACTGCATGGAGACGTTCCGGAATTCAATCTCGCCCCGCATATGCTCAAGAGACTTGGGATTTTCCGGCGCTGTGATGGCGGGCCGCTGTTCCATCAGTTCATAAATCCGCGCCAGCGATGCGTTGCCGCGCTGCATCAAATTCACCACCCAACCGAGCGCAATCATCGGCCACACCAGCATCCCCATGTACAGGTTGAACATGACGAAATTGCCGAGGGAGATCTTGTGCGCCAACAACCGGCTGCCGCCCGCCCAAAGGACGATTAGGAATGAAAGACCGATCAATGCCTGCAAAAGGGGCATAAACATGCCGGACGCACGGGCGAGGCTGATGTTGCGCCTGACGTAATCTTGATTGAGGCGATCGAAATTCATCAACTCGGAATCTTCCTGAACATAGGCGCGGATCACGCGGACACCGGCAAGATTCTCCTGCACGCGGCTGCTAATGTCAGAGAAGAGCTTCTGAATCTGTTCGAACCGGGTGTGGATCATACGCCCGAACAGAATGACGACGATGCTCACCACCGGAGCGGGAATGATGGCGATCAGAGTCAAACGCCAATCAACCCACGCCATCACGCTCACCGCCAGGACAAAGGTGAGCATGGTCTCCGTCCAGTACATGACACCGGGCCCCAGCATCATCCGGACGGCGTTCAAATCATTGGTGGCGCGCGCCATGATATCACCGGTGCGATACCGGGAGTAGAAATCGGAAGAGAGGGTCACCAGGTGATCGAAGAGATCGTTGCGCAGGTCAAACTCGATGTCGCGGGACATGCCGATCAGGATCACGCGCATCCAATACTGAAAGATTCCCTTGAACGCGGAAAGCACGACCAGGAACACGGTAAGCCAGAGGACTTTCGATAAGGCAAATCCTCGCGCAAGCGAATCCATACCGCTGCCGAAAATCAAAGGTTGGATGGCCGCCGCGATATCCTTCACGATGAGCGCACCCATGCCGAGGAAAAGTCCACGCCGGTATCGCCACAAGTAAGGCCCTAGTTTTTGGATACTGCGGCGCATACGCTATAAACCAAAGGCCGTGCTGACCGTCTTTGACCATTCAAAGAAAAAGGTCTTTTGCCCTTCCCGATTCCGCCACCAGCCATCGGGAGTGAAATACCGGTCAGGGGAAGCAATCATGTGTACATCGAAGTCCGGACCGAGCTTTTTCCGGAAGAGTTTTCCGGCCCGGTTCGTATGGAAGTCGCTGCTGACAATCAGGAGCCGGTGAACGCCAAGGTTACGGAGCCGCGGGACAAAGAAGTCGGCTTCATCCCTAGTTGAGAACGCATTGGAATTCATAGGGACGAACATCTCTCGAGGAAATCCTTTGCCCACGGCATAATCGATGGCCAGATTGGCTTCATTGATGCCGTAGCACAGCATGGGGCCGCTTACCAGGACAACGGGGGCATACCCTTGCTTGGCTAATCCGGCTGCTTTCATAATCCGGCCGCCAGTCATGTCGCCTGCCAGAACCAGAATGGCGTCCGCTTTCACGAGCGGGTCGGTATGGACCAAAAATTCTCCCATCCAACGGAACCAGAGGGTGTAAGTAAGCGTGAGGAGTAGCGCAAGGCAGGCAATGGCGGCCAGTACTTTGCACGATTGTTTCAGAACGGACAAGAATTACTTCTCGTCCGAGCTTTTGGGATCGAGGTGCCCCACGGTCTTCAGCCGCTGGAAAAGACGTTCGACTTCCGCTTCGTCATCCTCCCGCAGAAGTTGATAACGGGGGGATGTCAATTGGCGGCGCTCAACGCCGGGAGGCAACAACTCACCCCAGAACTGCTTGTAGGGAATTCCATCAATGAGGGCTTCCCGCGCGCAACGCCTGAGATGCCGGAGCAAACTCTTTCCCGCGTCAATCCCGCCGGGATAAATCAACGTGACCCGCCGTTCGCCGGTGAGCGTAAGATGCATGATCAACGGCGACATGCAGGATGTCCGGTCCAGCCGGAGAATTTCGTTCCAAGGTATGATCCGCTTCCCCAATGCAAGGTGGTGCTCATAAACTTCAATGGGCGGCTGAAGCGCAAGGACGACCAGGATGGCCGCAGTGACGGTGAACAGAAATGCAGCGATGAAGGCCGGCGCCCATTGCATGCCGACCCACCCGGAAAACGCCGCTAATCCAACCGCGGCAAGCCCGAAGGACAGAAAATGACGGGAGGGGGAATAACAGGTCATAGCAGCACCCACAACCTCTAGACTAGCGCCGACTGGTCAATGCGTCAATTTACTTTTGGCTGGTTGCTTTTGCCGGGGTTCCCGGCGTCCCCGGTGCAGCCTTTACACAAGTTTGCGTGTAATCACGCCGGGACCTCCCTGGCGTTAAAGCAACTAGGGTAACGGAGCCCCGTAGATGTTCTGATCCAGGCCGCCTGCATGGGGGCATTGATCGCCGCTCCAAACCTTAGCCGTAGCGTCGTATGTGCGGCACTGGCTTACGTTCGCCCCGTCAGTGGCATTCGGCTCCCGTGGATCCTGACCGGCTATGGTGTCACGCCAGTCGGTCCAGGTGGAAAACGCAACTGCGGCTATCGAGGAAACCCAAAGATAATCTCCGGCGAAAGGAGTGGCTCGATTTGAAAACTGCTCGTAATTCGGGTTGCTGGCGAGAGTGGTGATTCTAGTTTTGCTTGTCCACGTCCGACCTCCGTCCGTGGACCGGGCCCGGTAAACATCGAGCGATGCCACAGTATGCCCTGCAGCATCGTTGCCCACCGGGCGGGTAGGGGAATAAGTGAGATCGTTCCGGCTGTCCCACCAGATGGCGTGCAGATAGCCTGAATCGGCGGAGATGTCCGGAAAAAATTGATGTCCAACCGCCTGATTGTCTATCAGCACAGGCGTCGAGGCCACTGTGGTGTTTCCGTCGTACCGGATGAAGTAGATGCCCGACTGACTGCCGGTCCCGATGCTAACGGAACCATACGTTGTTCCGGACGGAACTTCGGTGCCCGGCTTGGTGGCGTCATAAACGATATAAATCCACTCGTGAATCCGGTCGGTCTGATCGGCGGTGGATCTTGGCGCGGTGCTTCTACGGAAGAAGGTATATCCGGAGGCGCATGCGTTATCGAAGTCTCCACAATCTCTGGCAAGCGTTCCGGCGGCGAAGGGGGCTTCCTCGGACTTCGGATCGTCCGGTTGCGATGCGCGAGGCGGGACCGGTTGCGCCCCCACGACATCCTGAGCCGTATAGGGAATAAAAGTAGTCACCACGGCCGGCTTGTTGAACGTCTTCCCGCAATCGGCGGATTTGGCGATGACAACAGCATCCTTCTGCCCGCTTACGGTGGCGCCCTGGCCGAAAGTCACGTAGATATTGCCGCTGCCCGTCACCGAGATATCGGGATCCTGGACGTTTTTTACATTAGACGTGAATAATTGGGGCGAAGACCAGGATGCGCCATGATCGGTAGAACGGGAGAAGTAAATGTTCGAGCTGTTTCCCGTGAAGCGCGACCAGGAAAAGTACACGTTCCCATCACAGCTTCCGCCAGTACGATCAGCCTCAATAGCAGTCTTGTCGTTGAACTTGCCACCTGCGTTGGGGGCCGACGACCCCCGTGCGACAATCACGCTTCCCAAGAATCGTTTTCCGTCGTTGATCGGGGCGCCGGCGGTTCCCGCAGGATTGTCGAAGCGCGCGACCCAGACGTCGCCTAATGTTTTCTTCGACCCTGCAGGATCGTCGGAACTCTCGGAGCCAAAGTACACGCGGCCGTGGTTGTCCCATGCAATTACGGGGTCACCCGAGCTCGCCGTCCGGATGTGAGCCAACTCGGCGTAAGGGGAGGTATCGCCTGGGTAGCCGGGTACAAGGGAACTGACAAACGCCGCTCCAGAGTTCTCCGAGCGGTAGTAGCCAAGCCAAATCGGACCCGAGGAAACAAATGGTCCGGAGGAAGGTGAGCCTGCGTACACACCGCAATAATCGTTCGAGCTCGCAACAATGACGCGAGTGTCGCGGGGATTGATTGCGACCGATGGCTCATTCTGACGTCCGCGGGCTTGCGAGCACTCTGTCAAAACCGGGTCGGTATACGGGATGCCTGTCGCTTGGGTATAAGCGCTGACATATCCACCAGCAGCCGTAGAGTCGGTTGTGATACGAACTTCGGATGCAAATCCAGCGGTAGCGGCAGCGAGCAGGAGGCAAGCGGATTTCAGGTGCATAGAAAAAACTCCTTTGGGTACTCTAGCAGATCCGCTACTGCTATCTGGGTGCGTCTTACGGGTTGGAGCTGCTGCCGCTGCGTGATACCCGGCCGCCGTTCGAGGGTGTTCGCGGTAAGTCACGCGCTCGTTCCAGGGCGGGTCTTGACCTCTTGATGATGTCTGCCGCGGCATCGTCGTCAATGTCTATCGGTACGAATCCTTGCGCATTCTGAGGAGAGATCCATTCGCCGCTAACGGATGCTGAATGGCGCTGCTGTTTCTTTCGGAGCCACACGCTAATGGCCGATGCACCAATAATTCCAAATAGTGCTGCTAGTCTACCGGACATGTAGCCAATGTAACGCACTACCCATAGAACTGCTAACCTGAAGAACTACCCACAAGCGCGACACTACACTAGAGTTTCCCCGCGAAAATCAGTGAGCCGAAGTTCTCCGGAACGTGGTTGGGATCCCGGCCACGGACGCAAGTCGGTTGCCAGCAGAGGAAATGCCGTTTTGCATCGGATCCCTCCCCTTCAATGCGATAGAGATTCATGCGCCACCGCGTGCCCTCTTTCACAGGTTCCGTGCCGACAGACTTCAGCGGTATTCTGGCCGCGGCGTACCAGATATGAGAGGTCTCATCGATCTTCGCCGCCGTCCGCCAACCCGATCTCCAGCTCTTGTCGTAACTGTTCCGGTTCAGATCTATCGCAAGGTCGATCCAGTCGCCGGTTGGCGCAATTTCGAATTCGCGGTAATGGCGTATGTCGGCCCAGTCGCCGCCGAGAAACATCTCGACCACATCGCGATCCCACAGCTTGTCGCGCGCCCGGTCGTTTTGCGATGGAGTAAAGGTGTTCAGCTTTTTATAAGGACACGTGAAAAGCAGATACAGGTCGCTATCGGTCCAAAATGCCCGTACTGTGCTTTGCAGGTCCGGGTAATCCAGCGAATGGGAGCAATCTTTCACAATCGTCGTGGTAGCCGATTGCTCCCATATTTTCGATTTCGGATCGGCAGTGAGATCGGGGGCTCCGGCGACGTAAGGAATCGCCAATGTGGCTCGAAGCTCCGGCACCTGGCATGGCTGTGTGAGGCCAAGGTTCTGTAGAGCCGGAGCGTATCCCGGTTTCAGCTTCAAGGCTTGGCGAAAGGCGGACTCCGCACCGCCGAAATCATTATTCTCCAGCAGTACCAGCCCGAGATTATTATGTGCTTCGGCGAAGTTTGGATTTCTCTTGATCACTTCCCGGTAAACATTGCCTGCCGGGACGATCTCACCTTTGGAAGCCAGAAGAATGCCGATCTGCATGCGCGCATCCGTGTAGGTCGGGTTCAGACTCAGCGCCTCGGCGAATTCAGCCCGGGCTTCGTCCGGCCGGCCGGTACGTTCCAGCGCCAGCCCCAGATTGTAGTGGGCCTCGGCATCATCGGAATCGCCAATTACTGCCTTCTGGAATTCCTGGACCGCCTTATCGTATTCCTCGTGGCGAGCGTAAATCAGGCCCAAGCTGGCGTGCGTCTTTGCATAATCCGGTTGAAGTTCCAGGGCTTTCCGCCAAGCGTCGAGCGCTCTGGCTTCCTCTCCTTTTCTGTCCCAAGCAACACCTAGAAAGTGCCATCCCGTCGGCAGAGTGGGGTTCTGTTCCGAAGCCTGCTGGAAGTCTTGCAATGCGCGATCGTTTTCTCCTCTCTTGAGCGCCTCCACCCCCTCCAGAATAAGAGTCTTAGACTGTGCCAGCGTGGTCCGAAAGTTGTGGAGACCCTTCAACTCCGACAATTCCTGTTGCGCCGCTTGCTTGTGACCTTGCGCCTGCAAGGCGAGGCCGAGGTTGTAATGGGCTTTTTCAAAATCCGGTTTCAACGCAATGGCCCGGCGAAACGAGACAATCGATTCACTCAGATTGCCTTCGCTCTTCTGAGCGATTCCCAGGTTGTACCAACACTCGGGATCGTTCGGATCGGCGTCCACCGCCTTATGAAATTCGAGCAGAGCGGCTTTCGGGGCGCCCTGGCGGCGTAGTGTAATTCCCAGCCGTTTGTGAGCTTCCGCATAGTTAGGGCGGACGCGAATGGCTGAGCGGAATTCCGCAGCTGCCTGGCCAAACATGCCATTCTGCCCCAGGGCCAATCCCAGCGCTAAATGGGCCTCAGCGAGCGAGGGTTTGAGTTGAATTGCCTGACGGAGTTCACGCATCGCACAGGACGGGTCCTCCTGAGACAACCGAACCAGTCCCAGCGCGTAATGGGCGGCCGCGGAAGACTGGTCAAGCTTAAGAGACACCTCCAGTTCGCCGGCCGCTTCGGTAAATTCGCGGCGCTCCAGAAGCTCAACGCCGTGTTTGTAGTGTCCTTCGGCGGCAGTTTCGGCCATTGCCGCCATCGCCGCTATCAACAAAATTACAACGCTCATATCACCAGAGAAACTTCATGCTCAATTGTCCAATCCGCGGATCCTTGGCGGACGTCACCACGCCGAAGTTGCCGCTAGAGAAGTTGCCACTGGGATTTCTGAACTGGGCATGATTGAACAGATTGAAGAATTCAGCCCGGAACAGAAGCGACATTCTTTCATTGATCTTCGTCACTTTGTGGAGCCCGAAGTCCCAGTTGTTGAACCCGGGTCCATGGAAAAAACGGCGGTTACTATTCCCGACGCCGCCCAGGGTCTCCGAGCGGAATGCATCCTTGTTGAAATATCGATTTGGCTTTCCGTCCGCACCGGTGTTGCGCGGATCCGAAAAGGTGAGATTTCCAATGAAATTTGGTTCGTCCACGCCCGAACTGCCGGTCAGTGAGCGGTCTCCGCTTTGAGTGATTGTAATAGGAAATCCAGAAGCGAACCTGGTGATCCCATTCATGCTCCACCCTTCAATGAGCCGTTTCGGCGCCCCGCCGAATAAGCGCAAGAACGGTATTTCGTAATTGTAACTGGCGACGAAATTGTGGGTAAGATCGAACGACGATAGCGCACGGCTGGTGCGATAGTTCATGAAATTGACCGACTGGCCGTAGCCCGAAGAGTTATCGATCGACTTGCTGTACGTGTAAGCCGCAAGGAAAGTCATATTGGCTGCTTTGCGCTCCAGGGTTACCTCCAGAGCATTGTAGTTCGAATTCGCGAAGTTCGATGTGTACGAGTTACTTCCAAAATCCGGGCCGAGCGGACCGCGCGTGCCATTCACAATCGATCCATCAGGCCGAGTATACACACCCAACTCCCCACGGGGACCACACTGCGGAGTACCGGATTTGACGCCCGCGCCGCGAAGGCCAAGACAGAGGGCCGGATCTCCGGGATTGGCCTCCCTTTGCGCGATTAACGCGTGCCCTTGCGTGCCAACGTACGCCAACGTAAGCAACATGTTCGACGTCAGTGAGCGCTGGATGCTGAAGTTGTAATGCTCGGCATACGGCACCCTATTGTTGATGTCGTAACCTGGCGAACTCTGGATTGGCAGGAATACGGAGTAATCAAGTGTCTTGTTTTTCGGATCGCCGGGAGTTGGGAGGACGAAGGGAAAACGTTGTACCTGAGAACTGCCGTCGGACCTGGTCCGGAAGGGCTCTTCGAAAAGCGGTGGAACGATGCTTGGCCAATACAAGCCGTAGGGTGCGTCGCCTACCTCGTAGAACAGGTGCAAGTCCTCAATGGACGTGTAGTAAATTCCAAAGGCGGCGCGGACGCTCGTCTTGCCCGGTCCGCCGAAGATTTTCTTCCCTATCCCATCAGAGAACCCGGGCGAGTAAGCCAACCCGACGCGCGGCGCAACGTTATTCCAGCGGGTAGGTGCAAGTGTCCGCGGAATGCCCGGATCGCCAGGCACCACCCACCCTTTGGGAGCAGTTGGGAATTGCGTCGACTGGAGACCCGGCACAATGGTCTCAATCTTGTCCTGGGTGTCATACCAAGGCTGATTTACATCCCATCGCAGACCGAGATTCAAGGTTAACGACGGTTTGACCCGGAAGGAGTCCTGGACGAACAGGCCGCCATAGTGCGACCGCGAATCAAGCACCTGGAAGCTGCACTGTGTGTAACCGGAAGGCGCGCCGATCAAATAATCGGCAATATCGTTACCGGTCTCCGAGCCATCGAACGAAAAATTACCGTTGGGTGAGCAGACGTTTCGCTCATTAACCTGGTAATAACGAAACTCGCCGCCAACCTTCACGGTATGGCGGCCAATAATCTTCGACAAGCTCTCAGACAGGTGCCAGGTGTTGTTTGGCTGGAAAGTGGTGAGTGTCGGGCTCCCGATGTGGAAGTTGTTAAACCCTAGCGGAGGTAAGGCTTCGTATCCCGGAGGGCCGGACGGAATGATGCCAAGAGAATTCGATCCCGTAGTGAAACCGAAGTCGGTAATCTTTCCAAATCCGGCCGTGGGTTGATCGGTGATGACGGCAGACCGGGTGAAACTCAGTCTTGCTTCATTTACCGCTGAAGGACCAAGAACCTTCGTGTTACTCAATACGGCCTGCTGGGCGCGCGAGGGTGTGACTGTGGGGAATCCTGGCACGCTGGATCCGGCCAAAGGATTGGTTACGGTGGCATCGTCAAACATGTAATAGACAAACCAGTTTCCGGCTCGCTGCGTGAGGATGTCAACGCGCTGCCCCGCCTTGTCGTCAACAACCTTCTGGTTTTGACCGGAGGTAACGAAGTGGTTATCTCCACGGTTCGGCAACGGAATGTACTTGAGGGTCCCTAATGACGGCGCGGAAAACGCCCGCTGTGGAATGATGCCGCCAGGAAATACGCAATTTGCGGGGCTGGAGCATCCGGGCAGACTGTAGGGTTCGTTAGCGCGCACTGTATAGCCGAGGCGCTTCGATAGAACGCCTGCCCAGTAAGACCCGTTCACACCCAGAGGATTGCCTTCGGCATCCGCAAAAGCATCGGGAGTAAAATTTCCATTCCTCTGGGCGGCTGTCGGCAACTCTACAATCCCGGTTCCAATACCGCGTGTCTCACGCGTGGCCTGATAGTCTGTGAACCAGAAAATCCGATTCTTCCACGCAGGGCCACCCACGGCGTATCCATACTGATTGCGTCTCAGCGCGGCTTTCGCCGGATCGAAGAAATTTCGAGCATCCAATGCATCGTTTCGCAGGAACTCGAAGGCTGCGCCATGAAAATCGTTAGTGCCGGACTTGGTGACAACATTCATAACCGCGCCGCTGAACTTACCGTATTCGGCGTCGAACGAGTTTGTAATCAGACGGAACTCCGAAATTGAGTCAAGATTGGGGATAATCGCGGTTCCGAGATTGCGGCCCTCGCTGACATCGCCTCCATTTACGAGGAATGCGTTCGCTGTCTCGCGTTGGCCATTGATGGAGATGTTGCCGGCGGAAAGACCGCCTGAAACGGGACGGTCCTGCTGCATCGATCCCGATGTGGCTGGCGCGACACCCGCCTGAAGCCCGAGCAGATCGACGTAGCTGCGGCCGTTCAGCGGCAGACCGGCAAGTTTCCTGGTATTAATCACTTCCCCAAGTTGCGTAGCGGTAGTTTCAATCACGAGCGCCGCGGCATTGATCTCAACCTGCTGTTCCAGGGCTCCCACCTGCATGGTTATGTCGAGACGGCGCTGCTGGTTCACATCCAGGTCAATGCCGGATGCGGTGAACTTTTGAAAGCCTGTAAGGCTGGCATCGAGCTTGTATCTGCCCACCGGTAACGCAAGGAGACGGTATTCCCCAGTTACATCGGTGCGGGTAGACCGGGTCAGATTGTTGTCAACATTGGTGGCGGTGATCTCAACACCCGCGATAACCGCAGCTGTTGAGTCGCGAGCCACGCCCAGGATTGAGCCGGTGACATCGCCTATTAAGTTTGCGGGAAGCAGTCCGGATAAAACTGCCGCGTAAGACCAGAATCTCGGGAAGAAACGTAAAATGCGCACGTATTTAGCCCCCTGCTTAGATCAATGCGGAATATTATCACAGGATTCCAATCGTGAGAAGGGGCCTTTACCCGATCCTAGCCCCGGGAGGCTTTCGACAACACCTCGTGTAGACGGCGTCCTACGATCAGATCCTCGCCGGGTTCCAGCATCCATACGCCGACAACAATGGTGTCTGGATCGGCAGGAATGCCGGCGGATGCGCCCGCCCTGCTGCCCGTGGAAGGATTCAATTCGATACACGGAGTACCACGGCGCAGCTCTGCCATCACATCGCGCGGCGCGATTTTCACCTTCTGCTGGTCATAGCGCAGCAATAGATGCGGGACATGGTTTGCAACCGGCGGGACAACCACTTCGGACTTCAGGGTCGGAATGTTTTTCACCTGCGCGGAGATGCGATCGGCGCGGCGGCGGAATTCGGCCTCGAAGCCATCGTCGGATTGACTTAAGAACCAATCCACGGCCGCCACCATGCCGACGATCTGTTCTTTGGCCACTTTCATCCCGCGGCCGACTCCATCGAACGGGTTATTGTTCTTGGCGGCTGCCGCAATCAGGTCCTTTTTCCCCAACAGAAGACCGGCGTTTTGCGGTCCACGAATCCCCTTGCCGCCCGAAAAGGTAACCAGGTCAAACCCCATCTGCGTGTAGTTCCAGAGATTCGAAATGGGCGGAACGTCCGCAGCCGCGTCATTGAATGTTGGCACGCCATGTTTCCGGGCGGCGCGGACCCAATCTTCCCGGCCGATGCCGCCTTTCTCCGAAGCATTGTAGAAGTGCGCCATCATGGTCCGATCGTTGAAAGCGGCCTCATACTCTTGCATCGTTTCCACTTCGATGAAGCGGACGCCACAACAAAGAATCGCCTGATCGTATCCATAGCGGTGGCCCTTCTGGATGATCACTTCGTTCTTGAGATGCGGTACTTCGTTGGGAATGTCGCGGATGCCGCACTGATTGGCGAGCATCACGCAACCCGCCGTTCCCAGGGTCAACGCCGAAGCCGCGCCCGCCGATACCAATGCCGCCTCGCACTGCAATTTATGCGCCAGGTACTCTCCGGCATTTTTCTGCAGTTCGGCCAAGTGCACGGGATGCTTCGCAGCCCGGGCAACCGCGGCCTGCACCGATGGAGGCATGATGGAAGCCGTAAGCGCCGTGTAGGTCCCGGCGGCATTGATGATTTTGGCGACGCCGAGTTTGCCGTAATAATCTTCGCCCTCTGTAGTGGAGGAACGAGCCGAGGCGGGCGCGCCTCGAAGAAATTGCGGCTGGCTGGCGAATCCACCAGCCGCTAAAAGGTTCCTGAGTTTTGTGAAGAAGTTTCTGCGGCCTTCTGTTGATGTCGGCATGACGATCCCTTTATACCTCGAAAATGATAGCTCTCGTCCATGTATACTTCTCCTGATGTTCCAAGTAACCAGGCGATTATTTGTGGCGAGCCTTGCCGGCGCCGCTCTTCCGATAGAGGGGTTGGCGCAGAATGACCTCGTAATTGAGCGCGATCTACCGGGCAAGCCACACAGCGGCAAAGTGCTGGCCGCCATTCAGCCGCATGCGGACGATATCCCGATCTTTGCCGGGGGTTTGGTAGCCAAGTTGATTCGCGAAGGCTACACTGGGTACCTGATTCGCACCACCATCGACGACGCCGCTGGGCCAGGAGTGGGCGCCGAGAGCGTGATCGCCAACTATCGCGATAACCTCGAAGTGGCTCGCGCGCTGGGTCTCAAGAAAGCTTACGATCTGAACTACCGTAATCATCAGATGGACGGCGTGGAACGTCTGGAGTATCGATCCCGCCTGATCTTTCTCATCCGTCTGCTCAAGATCGACACCGTGATCTGTTACGACCCCTGGGGATCGTACGAAGAGAATCCCGATCACTATTTCACGGCGCAAGGAGTGGAAGCGGCGTGCTGGATGGCGGGCGGCAACAAAGACTATCCGGAGCATTTCGACGCCGGGTTGGAGCCGCATTCGGTGACCACCAAGTACTATCACGCCAGAGGGCCGCAATTGGTAAATCGCGTGGTGGATATCAGCACAGTGATTGAAACCAAAATCGCCGCGAACCTGGCTAACAAAGCGCAAGGTCCAGCCGGCGAGACAGGAGCGAAGCTGCGGGCGAGACTGGCGCTGGAAGGCAAGCGGCTACCTATGCTCGGCAATGACGACGCTACCGCGAACCGCGAGTACATAAAACAGGTCGTGCTTAAACGGGACCGGGAACTCGGCGCGAAGTTTGGCCTTCAATATGCCGAGGCATACCACTACATCGGGCCTTCCACCGATCAGTCCGAATTGGAGGAACTGATCCGCAAGAATGCTGTGAGCCGGTAGCCTGCATTATTCGTTGAAGGGTGTGATCCGGTGGTCTCTCCGCTTAAGACAGTGCAGCGCGAACTGCGCATACGAATAAGCATTGGCCGCAGCTTCCTGGGGGGTCAACTGAACATAATTCTTGCCGCTATCGACGGGGGTTCCGTTGGGGGCGGGCAGCTCTGAGGCAAAATGAAGGATCGACTTGTCAGCGAAGTGAGCGGCTTCATGGACGATCACCGCGGTCTGAAAGAGCGGGCCATTGCCGACATAGTTCGGGCAAAAGAACATGCGGCCGGTTTTAGGATCGCTCCGGTTGTTAATTCCCCCAGGAAATGCAAAAGCAAAATCCTTGGTGTTGGTCAAATCTTCTAGAAAAAGCTGATCCGCGTTGGCGATCGCGATGTTAATGAAGGAGTATATCCTGCCCAAGAATGAAAGGAACGTTAGCGGATCGGGATGCTTGGAAAGCTTAAAATGGGTCTCGAGTGCGCGGTTCTCCTCCAGGGTGGCCAGCTTGTTGAAATTTGCAGTCAATCCGGACCTCATCAGCGTGGAAACGAGCTGAATTGCCGCGAGCGCGGCAGCTACCTGGTTAGCCGCATCCTGCTTACGAAGTAACGCTTCCGCACGTGGTGAAGCAGCAGCGGCCGGCGCCGCCACGGCCCCACCAGAAACCGCAAAGCCGAGTTGTAACCCTGCTGCCCTTCCAGGATTCGCCGCCCTGGGGAACGCATCACAGTGGATGAAATTGCCGGTCACCGGCTCCGGTGAAAGGAGCTTACTCCAGGTGAGGCGTCCAACAATGCCGTCAGGCTTGAGCTGCTGGTTTCTTTGAAACTCTCGAACGCGGGCATCGGTTTTAAGACCAAAGATGCCGTCAACCTTGAGTAGCGGCAGCAATGTTGGCGGCCTGCTATTCAGCCGGGACTGCAGTGTAACGACATCCTGCCCGGTAGAACCTTTCGACACCTGGCTTGGCATGGAACCCCCTTAAAGAAACGATTACCAGTTCGTGATGGAACCGTCCGGACGGAAGTAGGTCTGGGCACGGGCGGTTACTGGTTGAGTGATCTCTGTGACAAGCTTCAATTGCTTCATATCGAGTTCGACACCCAGCCCTGGGCGGCTGTTCGGGTATAGCTTGCCATTTTTGAAATCGAGGCAAACAGGAAGATGCGAAAGGGTCCGCCCTTGATAGTTGTACTCCATGAGAACAGGACCGGAAAACGTACCTAAAGAATTGACCAGCGCGGCCGTTGCGATTGGTCCCGTGAAGTGGGGCACGATGCCGACAAAGTGCGTCTCGCAGATCGCGGCGATCTTCATCATCTCGGTGATCCCCCCTACGTTCGGCAGCGTGGCGCGTACGTAGTCGATGTCATGATTTTCGACCAGTTTATTGAAATCCCAGCGGTTCCCCCACTCCTCGCCCGCGGCGATCGGAACCCTGACCATCCGGCGCAGCTTCGGTAAATCTTCCAGGAACGCCTCAGCGCGAACGGGGTCTTCAACGAAGAAAGGCGCCAGGCTTTGGATCATGTCACAACCCCGCAAGGCGTCTGGTAGATCGAATCGCTGATGAAAATCAACGACCCAGTCACCGTTTTTTCCAACGCCCTCCCGCGCCTGAACGCAATCGTCGTATAACGCATTGACGCGCTCACGGACGTTAAATGTTGTGTTCGGCTTTGCGTCGGCCGCACCCATACGGAATGCGCGGTAGCCCGCTTCGATTGTGGCCTGCGCCCGTTCCTTGATGTTCATGCCTGGGCGGATGCCTGGAATAATGCCCGCCGTGTTGTAACACTCGCAGTAGTTACGCGCCATGCCATTTAGCAGCTCGTGAACCGGCAGATTTTGTACCTTGCCCTTGATGTCCCATAACGCGAGGTCGAGCGCTCCCAAAGCATCCACTTTTTCGCGGCCAGGCGGGTAGAAGAAGGCGCGAGACATGTCCTGCCAGAGGCGCTCAATAAGCTGTGGATCTCGTCCGATCAGCCGGCCGGCGCACTGCTCCAGCATCTCCTTCGATCCGCCCTCGCCGATTCCAGTCACTCCGGCGTCCGTTTCAATGGTAATGACCATGTCGCTCTGATTAAAAAGAGGATTCGGGTTCGGCGGCGAGTAGGCGCGGATTCTGGTGATCTTCATTTTGGGAAGAGCCGCCTGCACCCGCGGGAGGCTCGTAGCACCCACGATTGTTGTTGCCGTCAAAGATTTAACGAAACTTCTTCGATCCATTCTCACTCCTTTCGGTTCAATGATGCCACAGCTTGGGCTAAGGGCATTTGTGGACTTCCGATTGCATGCACGTAGTAAGGAGGACGTCCAATCAATGACTTCCGATGTAGATAACAAGTGCGCAAATCCAAGCTGCCAATGCCAGGCAGCTGCAGACAGTAAATTTTGCAGTACCTACTGCGAAGGGGCGGGCGATACGGTGGAGATAGGCTGCGGGTGCGGTCATCCGAATTGCCGTTAGCGTTAGCTTAAGTGAAGGCCCACTCCCGGTCAACGAGTGGGCCTTTTTACCGCATCAAAAACTACGTTAGAACACTAACTTGAGCGCGAACTGCATTTGCCGCATCGCCGTCCGAGTGCTGGCAATGGTGCCGAAGCCGCCCGAGAAGAAGTTTGTATTCGGATCACCCCAATTCGGATGGTTGAGCGTGTTGAACATCTCCCACCTGAACTGAAGAAATTTGTTCTCCGTGAATTTGAAATCCTTAATCAGCGATGCATCGAGATTGAGGGTCCGGGGTCCAATCATGGTATCGCGGCCCACGTTCCCAAACGAACCAAACACCTGAGGAGCAAACCCTTTAGTATTGAAGAAATGTTCTGTGGTTTGTTGATCCCGTGGTAGCACCGGGTCGACTCCCGCCACGGCGTTCGGGCGGTCGAAACCAGCGCCGATATTGGAAGTATCCCGCGCATTTGCGCTGATGGTTAACGGGAAACCGGATTGATAGGTCAGAATGGAACCGAGTTGCCAGCCACCCGCGATGCCGTTCAGTATCCGGTTCGATACATCGAAGCGGCGGCCCTTGCCAACAGGGATGTCATAAAGAACTGAGTTAACAAGGCGAGAGGCCGTATTGAAAATGGAAAGCCCACGTTCGCAGGCGAGGCAATTGCTGTTCTGGGGGAAGAGCGTATCGCCATTGTGAACGCGAATTCCACTGGCATCGTCGATAGACTTGGACCAAGTGTACGCCGCCAGATAAGTCAGGCCGGCGCTGTACCGCTTTGTCAACTTGGCCGAAAGTCCATTGTAGTTACCGTTAGCGGAAGCGTCGACCAACTGGATGCGGCCGAACTCCGCGAACGGGGTCCGCTGCAACACCGGGGTTGTGCCGGGAATCGCCTCGTTCACGGCGCGCAACGATTCGAGGTGCCGGCTCTGCGAACCCAGGTACCCCACTTCGAGAAGCACATTGCCCGGCAGTTCGCGCTGGATGTTGAGGAGATAAGAAAGGGTACGAGGCGTTTTCCGATCGTAGAGATTAGCGAACGCGTAGGGAGTGGTTACGGTCGCTTTAGCTCCGGACAGACTCGCGAATGCGTTGTCAAACGTGTAGAGAACGGGATCGATGGATTCAAATCGGACGCGTCCTGCCAGGTTACGTGCCATGTCGAACCGTGGATTGCCGGTATCTTGTGAATAGAAAATGCCGGCGCCACTTCGAACCACCCACTTGGCATTCGGACTCCACGTAATACCGAAACGGGGAGCGAAATTTAGATTGTCGGTCTGCACCAGCCGGTTGCCCAGCTTACCGTCGCGGCGAGTTTGAATATTCGGCCAAACCACGGTCAGACCGTCGTAGAAATTTCCGGTGCCCTGCCTTTCCAGATACGGGTGAAGACTGGGATCGGCAACTTGCGGGGTGCTGAGCATGGCCGGAATACCGACCGTGATCAAGTGACCAGTCTGATCTTCCCAAGGTGGAGTATGTTCATAGCGCAGTCCCATATTGATGGTGATCTTGGGAGTGACTTTCCAGACATCATCGATGTAGGCCGAAAAGCTGTTCGCCCGAAACTGTGCGGCTGCAATGGCAACCGCCGCTTCCGACCGTTTCACTTGGCCTAGAATGAAGTCCGCAAAGTCATCGCCGCCGGAAGATGTCGCAGGGTTGCGGGTTGCATTGATATCGAATGTAAACGATCCACGCCCGAACTGGTTTCCAACTTGATTGAACTGATCGCGCCGGATCTCACCGCCCAACCGGAGCGAATTCTTTCCGTGTATCCAGGAAACATTATCGACAAACTGCAAAGAGCTGTTGTTGTTCGCAAAAGGACCATCGGAATTGTCGCCGAATCCGCTATACCGCGTGAATCCGACAGCCGGGATACCCCACGCCACCGGGTCACCTGAATTCAGCCCTGGGATGCCCAATTCCTTCACCACGTCGCGAACGAACGCCAATTCGCGGCCCGCTGAGTTGAAGAAGCGCGAGTAGCCGAAGCGGAACTCGTTCACTAGGGCCGGGCTCAATACGCGAATGTTCGATCCCATATATTGTTCGACGTTCGTGATGATCTTGGAGCCGTTCAGCTTTAGCCCCTGATTAATCTGGTTCTCGTCGTCCCAGCTATAGCGCCCGAACCATTGCGATCGATCCGACTCGGCAAAGTCCATGCGAAGTACGAAGATATCTTTGTTGCGGGGTGCGGACTGAGACTGCTGGTAGTCGCGAACCAGAGTCCCGGTAGCCAGGTTAGGGGTCGGATAAAACTCAAGAAACTTTTTCGAAGTCGCCGAGATCCGGTTCGCCGGAATAATGTTGCCCGGAAACGGCATCGCCGTGATCTTGCCGTCCGCTCCGGTGATGCGCGTTGCGGGATCGTAAATCACGTTACCGGCACTCAACAACTGCGAAAAATCGCCGTTGCGCATGGCAGCCGAAGGCAGGTCGTAGAGCGCTTGGCTGCTCTGCCGCTGGCGGAAAGATTCGTAATTTCCCATAAAAAACAGCTTATTCTTCCCGTTCCAAATCTTTGGAAGCCATACGGGACCACCGAGAGTGCCGCCGTACTGATTCCACTTGAACGGATCTTTGAGAGTCCTCTTAGAAGTGAAAGAATAGTTACTGGCGTCGAGTGCGTCGTTCCGAAGGAACTCATACAGCGTTCCATGAAAGTTGTTCGTCCCAGGTTTGGTGGACACATTGATCTGTGTTGCCTCGTGACCGAACTCGGCCGGGTAAATGCCCGTCTGTACCTTGAACTCCTGAACGGCGTCGATGGACGGTTGAATCACATACGTGTTGAAGTTCGGATCGGTATTATCGACCCCGTCCAATGTGAAGTAATTAAATTCACTTCGCATTCCGCCGACTGAGATGTTCTGATTGGCGCGCTCGCCCCCTTGCCGTCCATCCGCCTGGCCAGCCTGACCAAAGCCATAACTGACATTAGGCGCAAGCGCGGCAAGTTGCAGATAATTGCGTCCGTTTAGCGGAAGTTCAACAATGCGCTTGTTCTCGATAACCGTCCCGACGGTCGCGTCTTCGGTGGAAAGCAGTTGCGCGGATCCTGAGACTTCGACCGATTCGCTCACCTGACCGAGTGGAAGCTCGATATCGATACGCGCGCTCTGCTGGACCTGAAGTTCAATATTCGTGCGCGTAACGGATTTGAACCCGGTCTTCTCAGCCTTGACGTTGTATGAGCCTGGAACCAGCGCCGGGAAAGCATAGATCCCGGATTCGTTCGTAACCGCAGTTCGGGAGACGTTGGTCGCCGTATTGGTGGTGGTTAACTGGACGCCCGGAACGGCTGCGCCACTGGAATCACGAACCTCGCCGCCAATCTCACCGAACGTCTGGCCAAATGCAGGCAGACCAAAACACAACAGTAGTACACCCAAAGCAAACAATTTAGTTCGCATATGAACCCCCAGGAAGATTTCGAGACTGAAGCTACTTTATAAGAGAACCCGTGCGATTGCAAGCAGAGGCAGGAGAGCTCACGCCCCGGCCCGCCCCCGGATTGCGCTTGATTCACCGCAGTGCTAGGATTCAAGGCAATATCTGTTGTTCAATTGCTTTGAAGAGGGGAACCAAAAATGTCTTTCCTGCGCAAAAGAGCGTTTGCTCTATTCGTCATCAGCTTGATTTTGCTTTCAGCCGCTGTTTGTTTCGCGCAATCGGAACGCGGCACCATCACCGGCTTTGTTCATGACGCCAGCGGTGCGGTGATCGCGGGCGCAAAGGTCACCATCGTAAACACCGCAACGAATTCGACAACCAGCCTGACCAGCAACGAGTCGGGTGAGTTTACCGTCCCCAGTCTTGCTTCCGGCTTATATGACGTTCGCGTCGAGAAGGAAGGATTCCGGCCGTCTGAGTTGAAAGCCTTAACTCTCAACGCGGCCACCACGGTCCGCGCGGATGCGAAACTCGAAGTCGGAAGTTCCACGCAGACGATCGAGGTGCAGGCTGCCGCGGTGCAACTTCAGAGTGAAGACGCAAAGATGAGCGTCACCATCAGCCAAAAGCTGGTCGACTCGCTTCCGCTGGTGGTTGGCGGTGCAATCCGCAGCCCGTTCGACCTGGCCATACTGACGCCGGAATCGAAGAACCTGGGCGGCGATAACGGCTTCATGCTCGGCGGAGGCCAGGCAGCCAGCTACGGCACCACTTTGGACGGCGTTTCCACGAATACTACCAGGGCTCTCTCCAAGAGCTGGGTCTCTTCCAATTCTCCCTCGGTTGACGCAATCACCGAATTTACTGTAGACACCAACGGCTTCAAAGCCGAGTACGGCCACGCCGGTGGCGGTGTGATGACGTTCGTATCGAAATCCGGGACGAATGCTTTCCACGGGTCCGCATACGAATTCTTACGCAATAACGATTTCGACGCGAACGATTGGTTCAGTAACCGCGCCGGCAAATCGCGGCAGATCTACAAGCAGAACGATTTCGGTTTCACCGCCGGCGGGCCTGTTTGGATTCCCAAGATCTACAACGGCAAAGATAAGACGTTCTTTTTCTTTTCCTACGAAGGCTTCCGGAACCGCAATGGCGCGACCAATGCCACATCGACGGTGCCGACAGCCGAAATGTACAACGGTGATTTCAGCAAATGGGTGGACGCCAAGGGCGTTCAAATTCCCATCTACGATCCGACCACGCAAGTGGTAAGCGCAACCGGCGCGGTAACGCGCACTCCCTTTCCAGGGAATATCATTCCGAAGAACCTGTTCAGCCCGCAGGCCGTGAAGGCGTTGGGCGTGTTCCAGACCAGCGGAATTCTGAAGCCGAATAACGGAGCCGCAGCTGGGACCGTAGGCTACGTAAACAACAACTTTCTGATCACCGACGGTACACAGGTGCAGCCGGTAAACAAGTACAGCATCAAAGGCGATCATGCCTTCAATTCGAAGCATCGCATTTCCGGCTACTACGGAAACGATCGCGAATCGGTGGTTCCTGGCGCGGACGGCCCAGCCACGTTGCCCGGCCTGTATACGAACTATAACGACACCACGCAGCAGTCCGATGTAGTCCGATTCAGTTGGGATTGGACGCTGAGCCCGGCCAAGCTCAATCACTTCTACGCGGGCGGCAACAACTGGCGCCAGAACCACGAACCTCCCCAGGCATACATCGGAAACTGGAAGGACAAATTCTGCCTCTCCAATGTACCCGATTGCAATCAGAACCTGGTGAACTTCAGCTTCAGCAACTCGTACGGGGGATGGGGCGGACCGGCCAACAATGGCTCGGAAAATACGGTCTACGCCTATAATGACGACTTCACCTGGATTCACCGTAATCACAGCTTTAAGTTCGGCGGCATGCACCAGTTGAGCCACTACAACGGCTTCGGCCGGCAATGTATCTCCGGATGCGCCTCTTTCAGCTTCGTTGAAACCGGCCGCGGCGGCGATACCAACTTCGCGACGGCGGGAGGGAATCCATTTGCTTCTCTGCTCCTGGGGTATGCGAACGGCGGGTCCATTGACACGATTCGTTTCATCGGACAGCAGTGGCCCTACTATGCAGGCTATTTCCAGGATGACTGGCGGGTCAACCAAAAACTGGTCTTGAACCTCGGCTTGCGTTGGGAGACAACTTTACCCCCAACGGGCCTTGACGACAAATGGAGCGATTTTTCCCCGACGACTCCAAACCCCGCGGCGAACAATCTTCCGGGCGCTCTGATCTATGCCGGAACCGGCGATGGCCGTCAGGGTTCGCGCACTCTGGCTGATTCGTACTTCGGCTCATTTGGTCCCCACATCGGCGCCGCTTATTCGATGAATGAAAAGATGGTCATTCGGGCGTCTTATGCGCGGGCGTTTGGGGCCATCACAACGGTGACCGGTTCGACGCATCAAAGAGGATTTACCCAGACCTTCGGGGCTCCGGGCGGCACCAGTGTCCTGCCCTCCTTCACCCTCGACGGAGGTTTTCCCGCATACCCGGTGCCTCCGTTTATCAGCCCATCGTTCTCGAATGGCGACAACATGCCATGGTTCCAGGGACAAGAGGCGACTAGAGCCCCGGAATTCAACAACTTCAACTTCTCCATTCAGCGCCAGCTCAGTTCGAGCACCGTTTTTGAAATCTCTTACAACGGCGTGATGGGGTCTCACCTGCAGTCGCAGTTGCTGGGAATCAACCAGGTGGATCCCAAATATTTAACGGCGTTCGGAACGGTCGCCCAGAGCACGGCAGTCCTGAACAGCAAGATTGGTTCGGCGACAGCGAACGCGGCCGGAATCTTTGCGCCCTACCCCAATTTCGTCGCGCAGTGGGGCAATAATGCCACTGTCAGGCAGGCATTGCGGCCATTCCCGCAATATCAGTCGATAGACACGTTCAACGGCGGTGGAGATCACAGCGGGCATTCCACTTATCACGCTGGAATCCTCCGCTTTGAGAAGCGCTATTCAAAAGGAATGACCTTCCAGACTTCCTACGTCTTCTCGAAGATTCTCACGGATTCAGATACTTATTGGGGCAGCGGACAGGCTTCCAACCAGTACAACCGCCGTCTGGAGAAATCGATTGGACAGTTTGACGTTACGCACAACTTCAAGGCAGGCATTGTGTACGATCTTCCGTTCGGCAAGGGCAAGCAGTTCCTGACCTCCGGTATTGGAGGATACATCCTCGGCAACTGGCGCGTCAGTGGAACGCTCTTCTATTCCAGCGGCCAACCGGTCGGACTCAGCACCAATTATTCATTGCCCTTGAATGCGGGTCCCAACAAGCCTTACATCACGTCGTTCACCGGCTGGCAGCCGCAATGGAAGAACGGCAGCTTCGATCCGTCAGTGGACAATTTCTTCGTCCCGTATTGCAGCGACGGGAATGCCACCTGCAACGGGCCGTTCCCCTATCAGGGTAACGTCAACGATCCGCAGCAGAGGAACGTCGGAATCGGTAATAGCACTCGCTATAACCCAAAGGTGCGGCAGTTCCCGAACTACAACGAGAATTTCTCGGTTGCGCGGAATTTTCCAATCAAGGAATCCATCCGGCTGGAATTCCGGGCGGAAGCGTTCAATGCCTTCAACCGGGTGCGCTTCGGAACCGGCTCGGGCCAGTTGCAGGCCCAGAACTTCGGCCACCTGACCAGCAGTAACGACCTGCTGAATACTCCACGGCAGATGCAGTTGGCCTTAAAGCTGTATTTTTAAGCAAGCAAGACGGGCCGTCCCGTGTGCGCCTCTAAGTGGTTCAAAAACCCGGCAGGTCAATCGGCCCGCCGGGTTTTTTGTTGGGTGCCGCTAATTCCAGAACCGTCCGGTCTTCGCGCGCGTCCAAGAATTTAGACCATAATGGAAGAAGGCAACGGCACCGCCGCGCCATCACGTCTCTAAAGCAACAAGGAATTTCTTCATGAACCGTAGGCTCGCTCAACTTGTACCCACCACACTTTCTTTTTTTGCCATGCTCGCCTCAGGCGCGGTCATGGAACGTCCGAAATCCGGCAAGGTGGAGATCATGAAGTCGTCCGAGATTAAGCCCGGGATGCAAGCCACTGCATGGACGGTGTTCAGCGGAAAAGTGCCCGAGGCAGTTCCGGTCGAAATCGTTGGCTTGTGGAAGAATGCGTGGGGTCCCCGCCAGGACATCATTGTCGCGAAAATGGGCGGCAAGGCCGAACGCACCAGCGTGGCCAAAGGTATGAGCGGCAGCCCTGTTTATATAGACGGAAAACTAATTGGCGCCGTCTCCACCCAAATCGGACAGTTTTCTCCCGATGCCATTTGCGGCATCACACCAATTGAATTGATGCTCGAAATCAACGATTTCGACGCCAGCCGTCCATCCGATTCCCGCACACCGGATAAGACGCAGACTCGCGCGCAGGCCGCTCCTCTTCCGGGAGAAATGGTTTCCAGGGTAATGGCAGCCGGGGCCTCCTTCGGACAACAGACGCCGGTGATGACTCCCATCGAATCTCCCCTCACTTTTTCCGGTTTTCATGAGGACGTGTTGCGGCAATTCGGCCCCATGTTCCAGCAGCTTGGAATTACCGCGGTGCAAGGCGGAGCCAGTGGCGATGTGCAGGGCGTCAAGCCCGCGGCCGATTGGAAGACGGCGCTGCAGCCGGGCGACTCTGTCGCGGGCATCCTGGTTTCTGGCGACATGAACGTGACCGGACTCGGCACCGTCACATACAACGACGGCAAGCGCGTACTCGCTTTCGGCCATCCCTTCTTCAATCTTGGCCCTGTCGATATGCCGATGAGCAAGGGCGAAGTCTTGATGGTGTTGGCATCCTCCTATCAGCCCACCAAGATCGCCAATGCCACTGAAATCGTGGGTGCGCTGAAGCAGGATCGCCACAGCGGAATCATGGGTGAACTGGGCGCGACAGCGGACATGATTCCCGTCAGCGTCAAAGTCCGCACATTCGGCGAAGGCGACAAGATCATGAGGGAGAAGAATCTCCACTTCAATGTCTTCGTTCAGCAGAAATGGACTCCTTATCTGATGATGCTCACGCTCTTCAATTCCATTTCGGGAGTAAACGATTTCTCTGAAGAAGCCACTTACCGGATGACCGGCAATGTGGAATTGGTGGGCCAGCCCAACATTTCGCTAAGCACTATGCTTACGTCCAGCGAAGTACCAGTTCCAACGCCGATGTTGTTGGCAGGCTGGTGGGGCGATAAATTCAACCGCCTGTTCGGAAACGCAGTGAAGACGCCCCAACTGAAAAGCGTGGACGCCACCATCGACCTGCTGCCGGACCGGCGTGTCGCCACGATTGAAAATGCCTGGGTAGCGACGAACGAAGTGGAGGCGGGCAGCGAAGTCCCCGTGAAAGTTTTCCTGCGGCCGTACCGCGGCGGCCGGATCGAGAAAGATTTCAAGGTGAAGATTCCCGCCGGTCTTTCAAAGGGCGACCATCGTATTTTGCTCAGTGACGCGGAAACGCTGAATCGGATGCAGACCTATGCGGCCTCGGCAAACCGCTTCATCGATCTGCCGGAAACAGTCTCTTTGATCAACCAGGAGCGCAGCAATAACCGCCTCTATGTATCCCTGGTGCAGGGCCGCCCAACGTTCTTCGAAGATGACAAGACACTGCCCAGCCTTCCAGCATCCGTGCTGAATGTGATGCAGTCGGGCCGGTCCGCTAATCGTCCATTCATCAGCTCAGCGGAAAGCTCGCATGAGCAGATGTCGATTCCATTCGAGCAAGTGGTGAATGGTAGCCAATCGCTCAAGATCACGGTGAAATAACTCTATTGATGCTCAAATCCTGTTTTTTGCTTCTCGCCCTGGCGGCGTTTACACCCTATTGCCATGCCGTTGAAACCCGATTCTGGATTCAGAACGACCAGCTGGATTTCGAGAAAGGAACACTGAAAAATCTTTCGCTGCGAAGCGATGGCCGTCTAGCGCTGGCTCCGGTTTTCAAGGAACTGCTGGCCTCCTCGACGCCGTATCTCTGGACGATAGCAGAGGATTCTAAGGGGAATTTGTACACAGCGGGCGGCGGTCCCGGAATATCTCAGGCGAAGATCGTCCTGATCGATCCCGCAGGCAAATCCAAAACGCTGGCGGAACTTCCCGCCATGGAGATTCACGCGATCGCCATTGATCGCAACGACCGGATTTTCGCCGCCACCTCTCCGGATGGCAAGGTTTATCGTATCGGCGCCGATGGGAAAACGGAATTGGTCTATGATCCCAAGGCGAAATATATCTGGGGCATGGCGTTCGATAGCAAAGGGAATCTTTTCGTCGCCACCGGCGATCAGGGAGAGGTCCACCGGATCACCCCGGATGGAAAAGGCTCCATCTTCTTCCGCACCGAAGAAACCCACGCGCGGTCCATCGCCGTGGATGCGAAAGACAACGTGATCCTTGGCACAGAACCTGGCGGCTTGGTGATCCGTGTGTCTCCGGAAGGGGAAGGCTTTGTCCTGTACCAAGCCGCTAAGCGTGAAATTACCGCCGTCGCCATCGCCGAGAATGGCGCTATTTATGCGTCTGGCGTGGGGAACAAGTCGCCAGGGTCTAGCTCTCCCACGGCGCCGCTTGCCGTTCCCATCCTCTCCACCAGTAGTCCGCTGTCGCCCGGCGTTTCTTCGCGTATTGTCCCGATCACCAGTGCGGCGGCGCCCACGCCGGCCGTGCCAGCGCCTATTTCGGGCGGGTCGGAACTCTACCGGATTGAGCCGGACAATTCCCCACGGAAGATCTGGTCTCACCCGCAGGATGTGATCTATGCAATCGGTTTTGACGCTCAAGGCCATGCGATTTTGGGCACTGGCAATAAAGGGAAGATCTACTCCATAGATTCGGATATCGTGTCGACGCTGCTGATTAATGCGCTGCCGACCCAAGTTACCAGCTTGTTGAGCGGACGTGACGGGAAGCTCTACGCGGCCACCGGTAACATCGGAAGTGTTTATCAGATTGGGCCTGCAATGGAAAAGCAAGGCACTTATGAGAGCGATCCCTATGACACCGGTTCCTTTTCCTATTGGGGGCATTTAGTGTGGAAGGGCGGTTCCGATGGCGGCCAACTGGCGTTTGAAACGCGCAGTGGCAATCTGGATCGTCCACAAAAGAATTGGAGTACGTGGGTTCCGGTGGAAGGGGCGTCGCGTGTCGCATCGCCAGCGGCTAGATTTTTGCAATACCGCGCCACTCTGGCCGCGCCAAATAACGGCCGCTCGCCGGAGCTGACGGAAGTGGAAATCGCTTACATGCCAAAGAACATCGCACCGGTAGTGGAAGAGGTGGACGTGACCCCGGCCAACTACAAATTTCCTCAACCAGTCTCCGCGCTTCCGGCAGCCGGACAGACTTTGACCCTGCCGGCATTAGGCCAACGCCGCCGCCAACCGGGCGCTGCATCGGCCGAGAGTTTGGCATCCAGCCAGACTCTCCAGTATGCAAAGGGCCAGATGGGAGTGCGCTGGGCCGCCACCGACCAGAACAACGACGGGATGATCTACAAGGTGGAGATCCGAGGTATCAACGAATCCGAATGGAAGCTCCTGCATGACAAAGTGAAGGAAAAGTATTTGAGCTGGGATACGGCGGCGTTCCCGGATGGCGCCTACAAGCTGCGCGTGACGGCCTCGGACTCACCGGGCAATCCGCCTGGACAGGCGTTGAGCAATCAACTTGAGAGCGAATCGTTCGTAATCGATAACACACCGCCGCGCATCACCGGGCTGACTGGATCGCGGTCCGGCACGCAAGTGACTGTGCGCTGGAAGGCAAAAGATGCGCTCAGCGTGGTGGAAAAAGCCGAATACTCTTTGGACGGCCATGAGTGGACCATCGTCGAGCCGACGACGCGCTTATCGGATTCATTGGAGCATGATTTCGTGCTAACGCTGGATAACCCCGGCCCCGGTGAACACACGGTTGCCGTGCGGGTGAGCGACGAATTCGATAATCAAAGTGTAGAGAAAGTTGTGATCCGGTAAAAGTTGGGTCAAGCTCGGCCGCCATCCTCTGGCGCCTCGGACAATTTCAGCAACGCCGCATACACCGCATCCTTGGCGGCCGCAAACACCCCGGCGCATTCCTTCGCAGCGCAACCAATTCCAAAACCGGAAAGTAAGGATGGCTCAATTGACGATTGCAATGCACTGACTAATTTTGCTGACGACCTAGCGGACGGCAGCGCTGGTGTCAAAGATTCATCTCCGGTTTCGCGGTACTTACACTGCAACAAATTGGAACGGTTCTGACTGTTAGCGGGAGCAATAAACCTATCTACTTTGGGACAGGAACTGGTCCGACCAGATGGTCGCGGCCCAATGGCGTCTGCGCCGGATCTGGTGCATGCAGACGGCCGCTCTCGATCTCAAGATGGACCGCCAGGAGATGAAATCGCAAAGACCTTCACGCACATCGATCAGGCTACCCGCACCACCGCCGCCTTTACCGATATGGCTAACGAAGAACGATCCCTCGACCTCCTGCTGCGCTACGAAACCGCCTACAGCCGCATGTCGACCGCGCCCTAAGAACGCTCCTGCCTTTGCAGCAAGACCGCGTGGATTCAGCAACATCCGCGGAATTACGAAACGATACTAAATTGGACACTACCGAACCGGAAACCCCGGTTGTAAACCACCCACCCGAGCCTCCCTGCACCCTCGAAAATAGGCCCGTACCGGTCATCTCCAATGTCCCGGTTCGAAAACCGATCATATCTTTTTACAAATGACAGCTGGCCGCGCATTGTCAGCACCTTATGCACTGAGAGGGCTTGCTTAACCCGTTGCGCGTATGATAAACCTGAACCACCAGTCGGAACGCGCAGGGAACGGAAAACAAGCAAGCAATCAGTTAGGAGAGACAGCCATGTTGCACAGGACCGTCGTGAGGTCTGCTCTAGGATGTTGGATCGGCGCCACGGTCTTCGCGGGCGCGCTTTGCGGCCAGACCGCCGGCACCGGTACCCTTGTCGGGACCATCACCGATACCACCGGCGCCATCATTGGCGCTGCAAAGGTCACTGTTGTCAACATAGACACGGCTTTCGTCTCGGAAACCACCGCTTCGGCTGAAGGTTCTTACTACGTTCCGTATCTATCCCCCGGAACGTACAGGATGACCATTGAGACGCCCGGTTTTAAGAAGTACGTCCGCGATGGCATCCTCATGCGGATCGGGGAAATTCCGCGTATCGACGTATCGCTCGAAGTAGGCGCCGTGACTGAGAGCGTCAGGGTAGAAGGATCGGCTCCCCTTCTTGAGACCGAGACCGCGGCCGCCGGGCAGGTTCTCTCTGGCGACATGCTGCTAAAGATACCAGTCAGCCAGAAGCGCGCCATCCGCATGACCTATTACTATCCCGGCACGCAACCGGTGAATGGTTATCACGTCCTCGGTCAACGCGCCCGCTCCATTGGTTACACGGTCGATGGAATCAACGGCAAAGAGCCCGGCATCGGCAACATCGGCGGCACTAATGAGCAGATCTCCACCACACAGGATGCCTTTGAGGAAGTCAAGGTCCACACCACCGGCACCCCTGCCGAATACGGGCACTCCGCCGGTGGCATGATGTCGATTGTCTTCAAGTCCGGCACCAACCAGTTTCATGGCTCGGCCGAGGATCGTCACATCGGCAAATCGATGGTGCATCGCGCCTACCTTGAGCAGTTGCCGCGCACCAATCCCTTCGCTTACGACGAGACGTCATTTCTCTTTAGCGGTCCAGTGATTCTTCCGAAACTCTACAAGGGCAATAACAAGACATTCTGGCTTGTCGGCTGGGAGCAGCATCGCGAAAACGCTGGAACCGCGGGAGCCCGGATCCAGGTCCCAACACCGGGCATGTACAACGGCGATTTTTCCTTCGGCGGACAAACAACGCCCAAAGTGCTTCCGATTTATAATCCGTACACCACGCGGCTGGAAGGTTCCACATGGGTGCGCGACCCGTTTCCCGGAAACATCATTCCGAAAAGTCTCTTCGACCCCGCCGTGCAGAAGTTCCTCGCCTTGAACCCTTTTACCCAGCCAAATCAGGCTGGAATACCGGGTTCAACCGGTCCGACGGAAGACCTGGTGGCGAACCAGGTCAAGCAAATCCGGCGCATCCGATGGGATATCAAGCTCGATCATCAGTTCTCGGCCAATCATAAGATCTATGGCCGGTATTCCCAGGCCCACCATCGCGCCTGGAAGGGCGACCATCAGGCCCAGTTCGCATTCCTCGATATCGATCCCAACGCCCAACCGGCGCCTGTGGAGCACTACAACGGCGTAATTTCGGATATGTACATCATCAGCCCCACAATGAGCAATGAGTTTCGCGGAGGCTTCAACCGCCGCGAACTGCATAACGAATCGTTGTTGGCCAATCAGGATTGGGCGCAGAAACTGGGCATTCCGAATGTGAGTGGCGGAACCTTCCCCAACTTTAACATTCCCGCTTGTTCCCAGCCTTGCGCCAGTGGATACAATCTTGCCGGGTTGAATGTCTTCCAGAACATTGGGGAGGATCTCACGTTCCAGGACAACGTCACAAAGACAACTGGAAAACACACCGTCAAATTTGGCTATGAGCTGATTCGCACCCGCTACAACGGAACATCCGGCGCGCTCCCTGGCGGCACTTACAACTTCGGCGGAACGGATGCTCCGTTTACTCCGAACACCGGCCAACCCTTCGCATCCTTTTTGCTCGGCAGCGTCAGCAGCGCCACTTTCACTCAGGAATATGCAAGCTGGCTACCCCGCTGGTGGTCGCACCAGGCATATATGCAGGACGATTGGAAGCCCTTCCGGGGTGTCACTATCAACCTGGGATTGCGCTACTCCTACGAAACGCCCTTCCAGACTAAGTACGGCGAGCAGGCGCAATTCGACCCCACCGTGAAGGATCCCATCACCGGCCTGATGGGAGCCATCACCCACCCAAAGGGCGCGCTTGCCCGCAGCGATTGGAACAACTTTGCGCCTCGCCTCGGCCTCGCCTGGAACTTTCGCCAGAATATGGTGTTCCGTTCCTCCTTCAACATCATTCACCAGGACATGTTCGCGACATCCACCAACATCAATTATCAGGAGTACCTGGCGACCGCGACCATCCAGCAGCCCTCCGGCGATCCGCGCCCCGCATTCAAACTCTCCGATGGCCCGCCGAAATTCCAGTTCAATGTGCAGCCAGACGGCTCGGTGCCGTTCATCGGTAGCAACTACTCGTCGCGGAACGCCAGTTGGTTCGATCCCAACATGCGCATGCCGTATGTAATGAGCTGGTCGGGTGGTGTCCAATGGAGCTTTCGCCAGAACTGGGTGCTGGAGACCCTATACCAGGGCCAGTCCGGCGTCGGGCTGATCAATACTTGGGATACGAATCGAATCCCCCTGAACATCTCCAATGATCCAGCGGTGTTGGATAAGATCTTCCAGAACACGCAGGCTTACAAGCCGTACCCGCAATTTGGCGCGGTGAATCTCATCTCGAACTTCGGCCACAATTCCTACCACTCGGCCACGGTGCGTGTGGAAAAACGATACTCCGCGGGTCTGGTTCTCAACAGCTTCTATACCTTCGGAAAAACCATCACGGACAACGAAGGCGACACCGGCGTCGGCGGCGTGGATTATTACAATCGGAGCCTTGAGAAAGGTCTGGCCAGCTACAACATTGCGCACCGCTTTGTGAACATCCTGTCATACGAACTTCCCTTCGGAAACGGGCGCCGCTGGATGAACCATGGCGGAATCGCCAATCAAATAGTGGGCGGATGGGAACTCACCTGGACCCAGACCTTGCAGTCCGGCCTACCGTTTACGGTTGGATATACGAACAGCCCATACAAGTACCTGCCTACTGGCGCACAGCGGCCAAACATCATCACCATGAACGATCAGGCGCAGGCCGCAAATTGGGATATCGGAGCAAACCGGTTCCCGACCTCCGCCCAAAATCCTTACCTGAACGTCAGCTCATTTGCCTATCCCGCCGCATACACGGTTGGGAATCTGGGCCGCGACACCTTCATTGGACCGGGACTGAATTGGACGCAGCTTTCATTCGCCAAGTGGTGGAACGCCGGCGAGCGGCTCAGATTCCAAATTCGCCTGGATGCAAATAACTTCCCAATCAAGCAGCCGCAGTTCGCTAACCCAACCGCCACATTCAACGCGAACAGTCCTGCTTCTTTCGGCAGAATGACTGCAACGCGCGGGGCCTTCTCGGATATCGGGACCACTAACGCAAATCTGCTGATTGTCGGTAAGATTCAGTTCTAACCGAACTTACTTTGCCGCCGGATCAAGCCTTCGGGGGCGGCTTGGAGTGATGGAATCCCACCGGGTGCCCCCGGTGTTCCGGTAGCCCTTGGGTAGAGTGGTCCAATCCGGGCGCGTGATGGCGTTCAAATCGTAAACGACTCTTCCATCGCGGATGGTCAGCTCACAAACCAGCCGCCGGTCCCCCTTCAGGCGGGCTCCGTACATATCGGCGTACCCGAAATCGCCCTTTTCCACCCTGAGCACCGCAACGTCAGCGGGCGAGCCGGGCGACAGGTTCCCGAGCTCTTCATGATGGATTTCGCGCGCCGGATTCCAGGTGGATCTCGCGATCACGTCATCCATGGAAAGTCCCATTACCAGAAACTTGCTCATCACGTTGAGCATGTCCTTCATGCCGCTGTTCATGCTCGTGACGTGAAGATCCGTCGATATAGAGTCCGGTAGAAAGCCACCCTTGATGGCTGCGACGGCCACTGCCCAGGAGAAGCTTCCTCCCCCATGGCCGACGTCGAAGATAACGCCTCGCTTCCGCCCCTCGAACAGGGCGGCATTGAGGTGTCCGGATTCATCGAGCTCATTGCGGAGCCCCGAGTACACATGGGTGTAAATGTCGCCGGGGCGTAACTTCTTAGTCAGCAGTTCGCTCAGCGACCGCTCTTTGCGGTTGGAGCCAAAATCGACCATCACCGGAATTCCCGCCATCGTACCCGCCGCCACCGCATGATCCACCGGAGTCCATTCGGGGCCTGCATAATGCGCCGTCTTGATGCCCACTATCAGGCCTTTGTGTTTCAACGCCATATCCGCCGCCGGCTTCACTTCCATATCGGTCTGGTCGTCCTCGTATTTCGCTCCGCGCATCCCGTTCCCGACGATGTTCAGGAACGCCAGGACGCGCGTCCGCGACCGGTCGATCACTCGTTGCTTAAAGTCCTCAAAATTCCGCCAGCCGGAAGAGCCGGCGTCGGCGACCGTCGTCACGCCTGTGCGAAACGTGAAGCCGTCGGGATAGATGCTATGGTCCCCCGCATAGGAGCCGGGCTCGCCAGTCCCGGTATAAGCATGCACATGGATATCCACCAATCCCGGGGTTACATAAAGTCCGCTGACGTTGACGGCTTTGACCGCCTGCGCCGCATCCAGGTGCGCGGCCACTGCGGCGATTTTATGATCGCGGATTCCTACATCGCGTATACCGCTTATCTTGTTCTTTGCGTCAATGACAGTTCCCCCTTGCAACAGCAGATCGTATAGCGGCTGCGGCGCTTGTGCGAAGCACGTGGCAGCGCCGGCCGCAATCAGGAGCGAGCGGGAAAGGCCGCTACGATAGGTGCGCAGAAGTTTGTGCATGTTTATTCCTCAGCCGCGCCGGCGTCCGCCGGTCTGATATTTGCGCCGTTCCGCCGTCCAGGTGCTCTCACCGTACTCGCCCATGTTCACCGTGCCGGACATCTTATCGCCATCGACCGTTCCGGTGAACGCATAGGAGAGGCTTTGGCCCTGAATGCGGTAGCGGCTCTGAAACTTAACCACGGCGCCCGAAACCGTGCCGTTCAGATCGCCGTGATCGTACTCCGCGTAATGCGTACCAATCAGCTTTTCGGCATTCTGTTCGAGCACGATATTATGCAGTGCAGAACCGCGTCCAAACTGAAGCGTGGCCGTCCATTGGCCGCCCACCGTGACGCTCGGAGCTTGTGGCGCAGGCGGATTTTCGAACGTTGGTGGATTCGACAGAACCGCTGCGAGCCGGCCGCCGACGGCTTTCACATCGCCCGGCATCATCATGTATGGAACCACTGTGACGGAACTCTCCATATTGCCGGGCCGGGTTCCGGTGCCGCCCGCCAGGATGATTCTGGGCTCGGTCTCCGAAAGCAGCTTGCTCACTTCCTGCCCCGTGATCCCCAGCTTCGCGCCATCCCATTGGAGGATCAGTCTCGGCGTACGATTGGAGAGGCCTTCATTCGGCTCTCCCATTTTCGCGGTCACGCCATCGATTTTCTTTACGGATGCGGCGATCTGATCGCACCAGGCAAGCCACTGTTTCCACTCCGCATCGTGGTCGCGCTTCACCCACATTTCCACCGCGGCGAGCATGCCCATGATCTCTTCCTTGCCAACCTTGAGAGATCGCCCGAAGGCATGGTGCGGTGCGCTATTGGCCCACGCGGCCTGTAGCAGATTCTTCTCCCCCAGCAGCAGGCCGGCCGCCTGCGGCCCGCGCATGCACTTACCGCCGCTATACGCCACCACGGTTGCGCCACGAGCCAAATGCACATTGGGTTTTAGCGTTAGGATCTCGGCGGCGGCGTCCACGATCACCGGCACGTTTCTCTTTCTGGCCACCTCTGAGATCGCGCGCGTGCCAAGCGGTCCATCGTCGCCGTTGCCGGCCAGGATGTATACCATCGCCGTGCGGTCGTTGAAAACGGTCTCAAGCTCCGAAGGATCCTTCAGCTCGGCGATCTTCACGCCTAGCATCCGGACTGCGTGATCGTAAACATTGCGCGAATAAGACGGAATCACCACTTCGTTCTTGAGGCCCGTCAGATCGGGAAGCCTCTGCATCCGTTCGGGATTAGACCCCGCAATGGCGGCCGCCGTACAGTTCGTAACGCCTGCGCAACAGCCTGTGGAGATAATGCCCCACTCCGCGCCGGACAGTTCCGCTAGCCGCTTACTCACCCCGGCCATCAGCTCATCCATCTGAACGTAGTTGCGGGAAGCTTCGTCCACGGCTTTCTTCACTTCCGGCAGCGTCTGTGAGCCCGTAATGATCGTAAAGGTTCCTCTGGCGTTGATCACTGGCCGGACACCGATGGAGCGATAGAGATTCGCGCTGAATTCAAGTGGGGCGGCAGCCATCTTTCGCAAACTACCGCCGAGCGCCTGAGCGGCGGCGAGCATTCCTCCCTGCCGGAATAAGTCGCGGCGGCTGGACCCGCTTCCCAAAAACTGACCTGACATGTGGATTCCTCGCTTGATTTAGCTACCCTAAGTATTACGTAGAACTGATGCTCAGGTCCATATGACACTTTCCGCACAGGCACTTATGGCACTGGGATGGAAAAGGCTCCCGGCGATCCTTGCATTTGGGTTGCTCGCATTCCAGGCTGTCATGCCGTGGACGGCCGATCACTTTATCACGCAGGACGGTCCCTCCCATCTCTACACAGCTTTGGTGACGAAGGACCTGCTGCTTCATGGCCACTCGCCGTATCGCGCCGTTTACATGCTGCAGCCGAAATTGATCACGAATTGGAGCACGACTCTGCTATTGAACGCATCGGCTGTATTGTTCGGTACAGACCATACCGATCAGGTGCTCTCCACCCTGTGCGTCGTGATCGGCTTTTTCGCGTTCTCGTATTTCCGCCGTTCGCTTGATCCGCAGAACAGCCCGTGGTCGCCGTTGACAAATTTTCTGCTGAACACGTGGTTCTTGTGGATCGGCTTTTATAATTTCTATCTCGGGATGGCGCTCTGTCTGTTTCTGGTTGGTTACTATACACGGCATGTGCGGGACATGACCAGGCGCCGCGTGTTGGCGCTAGCGTTTGGGCTGGTGGTGCTGTTCTTCACGCACGTGCTCGGACTGACGCTTGCGATCATGGCTACCGTGCTGGTTGGGTTGTGGGTTTATGTGGTATCGCCGTTGCTACTGGCGCGTGATGACCGGCCTACTCTTGCAATCGTGCGGAACGCCTGGCCGCCTCTGGCGCTGATGGCCGCTGCGGTCGCCCCAGGGCTGATTCTGTTTGCGATATTTCTGAAGGGGTCGGGCCAGAGCACAAATTTCGAATCGAATGTCGAATGGGCTTGGAACAACTTTCCCATGCACGCTTTCGCATCGTCACAAGGCAGGACTGGAGAACAACTGTTGCTGTACCCGGCGATGCTGTTTTACATGGGGATCGGGGTGCTGGCGATGCGGCGCCGTGAGTGGGCGAGTCCACGAGGCGCCATTGTGATCACGGCCGTTCAGTGTTTCGTCTTCTATCTACTGCTCCCGAATGCAGGGTTTGGCGGCGACGAGATCAAGATCCGGCTGGCGTGGGCGGTATTTGTATTTGGCTGCATGGTGGCTTCTTCGGTCCCAACGATGCAGGCACTGCGGACACCGTTGAGCATCTACATCACCTGCTTCTTGAGCGCTACCTTGATTCATTCCATGATGCGCAACGTATGGGACGTCAGCGATTCGGTGGAGGCCTACGCATCGGCGCTGAAGAGCGTGCCGGCCGGGTCCACCATGGTGCGGCTGCGGTACCCAACGGACATAGCCCGGAAGCGTTTTGGCTTCGAAGAGATCGCGCTTGACCCGTTGATTCACGCGGACGCGTGGGTGGCGGCACAGCGGCAGATCGTCGATCTAAGCGACTATCAGGCACTCTCCGGTTTGTTCCCAGTCGTGTATCGGCCGACTTTTTCGGCGGAGAAAAAGGATCAGTTATGGGGTTTGGAGAGAATGGGAACAGGCGGGACTACGACGGTGAGCGCGCTGTTGAAGGACTCCCCGGTCCCGATCGATTATGTGGTTGTCCTTGGGGATAATCCGCCACCCCCGGAGCGCGCGGCGGAGTTCGCTGGTACGCTTGCGGAAATTGAGTCCACGATGCGGCTGATTTCCACGCCTCGAACGAATTCGTTTGTGCGGGTCTATCGGCGCGTGGGGGCGGCGCACTAAGAGATTCTACTGCTGATCGAAGAGAGCCGACCGGTCCACTCGCTCTCCCTTGAAGAAGACGGTGGAAATGCGCTCAGTGGTGGAAATGTCCTGCAATGGGTTTCCGTCCACGAGCACTAGATTTGCCTCGTAGCCTTTGCGGATAAGACCCATGCGGTTTTCGGTGCGCAGAAGTTTCGCCGCATTGTATGTGGCGGCTTGCAGCGCTGCCTGGGGCGGAATTCCCGCCTGCACCCAGAGCTGCATTTCGCGATGCACTGTTGGGCCGTGCAGGACCAGCATATTGCCCGCGTCAGTTCCGGTTACCAGCGGCACGCCGGATTTATAGGCGCGGAGCAGGTTATCTCCGGCCTTCTGCAGGTCTACGGGATAATTTCCAATCGCCTTGCGCATCTTGACGATTCCAGGGGAGGTCATCTGCTTTTTTGTGTTCTGAACCAGATTCGTAGGAGCGGTCTTCGCGATGAGTATGCGATCGAGCAGCTCCGTTTTGCCCTCGGCGAATTCACGGAACGCCTCCATTACGCTGAGCGTGGGATCGTAGGTGACGCCCTGTTTCGCCATGGCGCTGAATGTCTCTTCTGAAATGCTGTCACGCGCCGAACCGTGCTCCACACCATTGATGCCGGCGGCCACCGCATCCGTCACATCCTGCGCATCGCCCGTATGGACCACGATAGGCAATCGATCGGCCCTGGCGGCTTGGGCGATGGCTTTGAGAATTCCGAGATCCATCCGGTTGAACAGCATGCCGGAAACTCCGGCTTCGAGCACCGCTTTGATCCCGTCTACCTTTTGAGCGGCGAGGGTATCCACTTGTTCTTTCGCCTCCGCGGCGGTTTTAGGAATACGGATGAATTGCTCCGCGCTCATCTGCTTCACAAACTCTGGAGCACTCCTGAAAAACTCAGTCCCGTGGCCCCCTTCCGCGGTGAAGAGCGGCCCGCAAACGAAGAGTTCCGCGCCGAGCTTTTCGCCGCTTTGCATGCGGGCGCGAGCGCTTAGGGCTTCATCGCGGAAGTCGCCCACACTCTTTACGGCTGTGACTCCGCTATAGAGATACGCGGCGAGGTTGCGGTCCAGCATGGCTTTCGGGTTGTAGTCTTTCTGGCTTTCAGGTATCCCGCCCGTTGCGCCTAAATGGACGTGAACATCGATCAGGCCGGGAATGACGGTTTGGCCAAAAGCTTCAACGGTTTCGGCCTTCAGCGCCTTTGCGTCAGGCAGGCTCTTCTCGTATATCTCCGCGATCTTTCCATCTTTGATCAGGATGACTCCGGACTCGATCACCTTTCCATCGCCAATGAAGATACGGGCGCCACGGATGAGGCGGGTACGGCCGCGGCGGAAATCGCGCTCGTACATCTTTCCCTTTTGGATATTCTCCTTGCTGTACGCCTGGTAAGTTCCGAGGATGAAGAAGGGCAGGAAGACCGCGAGAATCCACAGCTTGGCGCTGCGCCGGATCACCTCTTCCTTTTCCCAGCGGAACAGCTTGATGGAGATGAACATCGCTACGGCTATGGTGACGATCAGCGCGAGCGCGGGCGCGGCATTTTGTGCGATGGTTTCGTTTCTCAGCAGGATGCCCTGCACGCCGGAGTTCAAATGAGACGCGGGCAGAAATTGAGAGATGATCTGCGCCACCGTCGGGAGCCCAGTCATAGGGATGGTGGCCCCGCTGAGAAACAGCATAGGCATGTACAACACCTGAATCAGGATGTTGCTCTCCGCAACCGAGTTGACCACCGAGGCGACAATGAGGCCGATGGCGCGCAACGCGAATGCGCCGATACTCACCATGACAAGGAGTGAGATCCAGCGTTCCGGCACGGGCATTCCGTAATAGAAATGCGCCAAGGCCAGCATCAGAATCACGGATGGCATGTAGAGCATCCAGCCGGTCACCATGGATGCGACCAGCAGCGGGGTGGGCGTGATGGGGGCGACCTTGTAGCGCCTCAGGATGTTCGCTTCACGCTCGACAACGGCGCGGATACCGGCGCCGAATAGCCCGCTGCCTAAAATGCCGATGACCAGCACCATGACGGCCACGCGTGCGATACCGCCGCTTTGCGCACCCATCAGCTGGCCGAACCCGAAGAAGAAAATGAGCGGAAAAACGTAATTGAAGAACAGGACGGACTTCTCGCGCAGCGAGAGTTTCAGGTTCATCCTGATAAGCGCCAGGTAGCCGTTCATTCGCGCAGCTTCTTTCCGGTGAGCTCGATGAATACATCTTCGAGGGTCGGCCTTTTGAGTTGAATATCGAGGAGTTCGACGCCTTGCCCGTCAATCCATTTGACGAGTTCCACCAGCGTTCGCGTCGGCCGCGCCGAGGTCACGTTGAGTGATTTACGGTCCCCGCTCAGCACAACTTTTTCACCGTCGAGGATGGCGGGAATATCGCCCGGAGGCAGAGGCAGACTGAGTTGCATACCGATGATGGAGTGGCCCAGGGTTTGGGCCTGGATCTCACGCGGTGAGCCGTGCGCGATGATCTTTCCCTGGTCGACAATGGCGACTTGATCACAGAGCTTTTCGGCCTCCTCGATATAGTGCGTGGTGATGAGGATGGTGCATTGCTGTGCCCGGAGCTCTTCGATCAGGCCGTGGATTTCGTGGCGGACTTGCGGATCGAGGCCGGTGGTGGGCTC
>JBBPYD010000205.1:0-12398 GCA_038200305.1 Bryobacterales bacterium | reverse complement strand
GAACAGTACCGGCGATTGTATCCGAAGGTGAAAATACAGGTACGCCGGAGTCTATCGAGCAAAATACCGGCGCAATTGATCGACGGCGATCTGGAACTGGGCGTCATCAGCTACGATCCTGAAGATGAGCGGCTAATTTCAGAGGTGATCTATACCGATCATCTGGCGTTCGTGGTTTCTCCCAATCACCGGTTCGCCAGGTATTCGCATGTCTCCATCACCGACCTCGGGATGGAGACGTTTATCGCCCACAATGTTTTATCGCCTTACCGGGAAGTTGTGTTGCGCGAGTTCCAGCGCCATAAGGTTCCGTTGAACATGGACGTGGAGATGCCAACGGTGGAGACGATTCGCAAGCTGGTCCAACGGAATGAAGGAGTCGCTTTCCTGCCGAAAATGTGCGTGGAACAAGAACTGGAGGCGAAGACTCTCCATGAAGTTACAGTGGATGAACTCGAAGTGGACCGGAAGATCCGGCTGGTTTACCCGGCACGGCGGGCACTTAGTCACGCGGCGAAGGCATTCCTGGAAGTGGTTCGCGGCGGATAATCCATTACCGGGATGCCGCCGTTTCGGGGTGGGTAGGAACCGCGCCGGATTTACGGCGGACGGCAGGGGCGACAATTTCATCCACTAGAACCTTAATAGCTCCTGCTATGGGCACAGCTACCACGGCTCCCAGAACTCCGCCCACGGCGCCTCCCGCGAAGAGAGCCGCAATCACTAAAACCTGAGGCACGTTTGTCTGGCTCCGCATGATATTCGGGGTCAGAATATGCCCTTCAATCTGCTCTACAGCGACATAAATCAGCAGGGCCCAAAGGGCCTTTGTGGGCGATTGGAGAAACGCGACCAGGACGGCGGGAATAGCCGCGAGAATCGACCAAGATAAGGAATGAACTCGCCGAGCGCGGTAATGACTCCGAGCGCAAAGGCGTAGTTAATCCCTGCAAATTGAAGCCCTATGAACGCCAGCGTGCCTGTCGCGAGCGCATTTAAGGTGACGCCGCGAAGATATCCGCCCATGGCGCGGCTCAACTCGGTCAGCACGTGATCGGTCTTGCCTTTAAGCTCCTCGGGGAACAGGGAGCGGACGTAGTCGGAAATGGAAGGACTCGCAAGCAGCCAATAGAACGATAAAAAGACAATTAAGACTAGTGTAATGAGCGCCGTTCCGATGGTCAGCGGCAGGGACGCCAGGTTCTTCAGCCAATCCCCAACGATACTCCCAAGACCGCCGGTTGCCTGGCCGGGCATGCCGGCCATCCATTCGCCAAAGCGGTTTTGAAGATTAGCGAAGATTTCCGGAGCGCGGTTTAGAAGTTGCTGCACTTCGCCCACTAGCATCGGGACCAGAAACCATGCGATCAGTGCGACGAGCAAAACGGCAACAACGTAAATCAACGCGACGGCAAAGGATCGCCGCATCCAGCGTTCCAGCCACGTGGCAATCGGGGAAAAACCATCCGCAATAGTGATGCTGAGAAGGACCACCGCTATCCCGCGCGCGAACATCCAGACAACGCCAAGAAATCCCAGCGCCAGGATTAAAGACGCGGCGACAGGAAGAACAAGCTTCCATTGATCCCGTGATTGGCGCGATTCTGAGTTGTTGTGTTCCGTATGTCACCGCTTCAGGGTGCGGGGCCAATAGAACGCTCCCGAGATCCTCTACTCTGTGACGCTGGATTTAGGAGTACGTTGCACGGGATGTACGGGCGGAGCGAGAACTTCACCGCCCGTGGGTAATCGTTATGGTTGTATTTGCAGAAAGTTCAGCCTCTCCGGCAAAATAGCCGGGTTCTCGAACAGGGTTTGGCCGGCCAACGCCCCCGTAAAATATTGGTTGGGGTTGGGAATGATGGCTCCATTGGAAGCAAAGAAATCGGCGATCTGCTTCTGCGCAGCGACTCCAATCGCTGTCTCAAGAGGTGGACTGAGCGGGTTGAACAGCGTTGGATTGCTCAGGTACCGGTGCGGGTAGATGGGAAACGGCACACCTGGCTGAGTGAGGCCGAGCAACCGGGGATCGATAGCGGCTGCAAGATCCGTCCGGAGCAACCAGGTTGCAGACTGGAGTCCGGCGGCACGGACCAACGCCGACTCGGTCGCGTTCGGCACTTCCAGATCGCCCAGCCCGAACTGCACCAGGATCGGCTTGGCGGGAACACCGGGCAGCGGATGGATTTTTAGGTGCGCCGCGTAGCTCAAGGGGTCGCCGAGCATTCCAAGCCACTCCGCCGTTTCAAACGCGGCCTGAATGGGAAGCGCGCCGGGCACGCTATCCGTGATCGCCTGACTGCGATAGACATACTCATCGTTAAACCCATCATGAAAGTAAGCCTGCGGCGGCGCGGGCGGTACGTTCAGCAGAGAGGGCGTGAAGCTAGCCAGATAAGGGGCGCCAATCTGGCGGGCAATTGGGCTCAGCCGTGCGATGTCCGTTTGATTGCCGCCGCTATTCAGCGTGCCCGCCGAAACACCGGGTTCCACAGCCTCGAAAAGAGTGCCGTAGAGCGACCCTAAGGACTGGCCGGTATAGTAGATCTTCGACGGATTCAGGTCCAATCCCAGCCCGTGCGTGTCCCGGATGGCGCGCATCAGGGCGAACAGGTCCACTGCGGTTTGACGCACGCAATCCCGCGTGGCCACGGCATTCGGAAGAATACAGCCGTCCGTGGACCCGATGGGTTTGGTTTGTGAAAGCTGAACGCCGCGGCCGGGGGTGGCGACCACGAGATTGCCACTGTTTGTCGCAATCTGCACCGCACCCAAAGCGCCGAAGCCGTGGCCCGTGACCTCGATCGCAAGCGTGGCGAAACCCTTTGTGGCCCAGGTTGAAGCGGCAAACGTGGGCGCGCCAAACTGGCTGTCGCCGAGCCCGTGACCATAGATAATCACGGGGTATCCGCCGGGCGGGATGGGACCCTTGGGAAGAAACACGTGAAACGATACTGGAATCAATGTGCCGGGAGGCGAAATGGGAAGATTTGTCGGCGTGGTGTTGATGGAGCCGGCCTGCGGTCCGGCGGTATTCAGGTATAGGGGAGAAAGAAACAGCCCAAACGAGATCCGCTGCACTTCCCCCAGCACGTTCAAGGGAAGCGTTTGGTTATAGTTGACGCCGGAAACACCGGTTTGCGGCATCCAGGTGATGGACTGGACGGAAGCGAGGTCGAAGCTGGAAACCGGACCGTACAGCGTGCCAGCTCCGGGAATCGCACCCGAGTTGACCTGCGCGCGCGCCTCTTGTAGCCAATGGGTGGCGCTCAATGTGGTGAACAGAGACGCCGAGATAACATCGCCTAGACCGTCTCCCTTGGCCTTGGTTTTCTCCTTACCGCCGGAATCGCTTTGGCTATTGACATGATTGATCGCCTGCGAGAGGGCCTCGCAGTAGCTTGAATCACCTTTCTTTACGCAATCGCCGTAATCTTTGTCAGCCTTCAACCTCTTGCCGCCGGTGTCGCTCACGTCCGAGGTAATGGCGAGCAGATACCGGGTCTGCTGATCGAGAATCTGATCCGGTTTGGCATAAGCGCAATTGCCGAGGGGGTCAAAAATTACCTGGTTGATGCCGATTGAGGGCGCGGCAGTGTCTACGGCCGTGATGCTGATGCCCGTGGATAGAGTTGTTACATCCACCGGACCCGAGAAACACACTTTGATTCGGGGGTTCACGCTAAATCCATCCAACTGGTTCAGTAGCTGTGTGTTGGAGCACTCAGTGGACGTGGATGCAACCGTGCAATCGGCTGGAAGTGGCAGGTTCACCTGCAAGCCTGTCTTCTGGCTTGGCGCCGGCGAGGTTAAAGCGTTCGCCGGAAACGGTCCAATGGAAGGCGAAGCGGGTTGGAACAGAACCGTGGTGTTGGCGCACCACAACGGGAGAGTAAAAAAAAGAAACGAAAATAAGCGGAGTTTCATAATGTCCAACCCATTATCGATGATTTGAATTCGCTTGACTTAGTTTACCGTTACAAGCTGTGGTTTCCGCTTCTCCGATCTCAAAGTGGCGGCAGCGCCAGCGCCACGGAAACAGCGCTGTTTGTGCGATACTTTAGTCGAATGAGGCCGGTCAAATGCAGCAGCCGCGAGACGCACTCTGGCGGAAGAGGTTGACGATGACAAATGTTCAACTCTATCTTGCGATCGGTATTCCCTCTCTTGTAAATGCGGCACTCATCGGCCTTCTTCTGGCCTATATGAGTGCACGCTTCGACGGGATGGAAAAACGCTTCGACGGCATCAATCAACGCTTCGACGACATGCGCGATCTCTGGCGCGCCGAGCTTCACCGGGTTGAAGAAGTGATTGACGCCAGACTGAAAGCATCTTGAGGAGCGGAGGTAGAGCGATGCCAGGAATCCCTTCAGCAACGGCGGCCCGCGCGCATGCTGGCAGAAATTCGTTATGACAAATGTTCAACTCTATCTTGCGATCGGTATTCCTTCCCTTGTAAATGCAGCGCTTATTGGCCTTCTCCTGGCTTATATGAATGCGCGCTTCGACGCCGTTGGTCAACGCTTCGACACAGTCGAAAGGAGCGTTAATCAACGCTTCGACGCTCTTGACCAACGCTTCGACGACATGCGCGATCTCTGGCGCGCCGAGCTTCACAGGGTCGAAGAAGTGATTGACGCCAGATTGAAGCATCTTGAGGAGCGGAGGTAAACAGAAGCAATCGGCTTAAATCTGGCGTTGAATCATCCTTGCATTACCCTCAAACTATGCTTCGATTCGAGTTGCAGGCTCAGTGTCCCGTGACAGGCGCGCGGGCCGGCCTGCTGCATACTGGGCACGGAATTATCGAAACGCCTGTGTTCATGCCGGTTGGTACGCAGGGGACCGTTAAGGGCGTCACGCCGAAGGATCTGGCCGATAGCCTGGATGCGAAAATCATTCTTGCGAATACCTACCACCTCTTCTTGCGGCCGGGGCACGAATCGATTCGACGCTTGGGCGGACTGCACAAATTCATGTCGTGGCCTAGGGCGATTCTCACCGATTCAGGCGGATTCCAGGTATTCAGCTTGAACAGCCTGCGCAAGATCACCGAGCAAGGCGTCCTGTTCCATTCGCATTTGAATGGCGACGCCCACATGTTTACGCCGGAATCGACCGTGGATGTGCAGCTTGCCTTCGGCAGCGACATCGCGATGGTGTTGGATGAGTGCCTGGCATATCCGGCCACTCCTCTCGAAGCGAAAATTTCCATGGATCGCACCATTCGCTGGGCCCGGAAGGGGTACGCGCATTTCAAGAAGCGGATGGAAGCCATCAAGACCCCACATGCGCTGTTTCCAATTGTCCAAGGGTCCATGTACGCCGGCCTGCGCAAGGATTGCGCGATGCAGCTTCTGGAACTGGAAGCGGATGGGTATGCGATCGGTGGTCTCTCGGTGGGGGAGCCGCGGGAGTTGAGTCAGGACATGGTGGAGGCGACGGCTCCTTTGTTGCCGCACGGCCGCCCTCGATACGTGATGGGCGTGGGAATGCCGGAGGAACTGCCGGAGTACGTGGCGCGCGGGGTGGACATGATGGACTGCGTGCTGCCTTCCCGCAATGCGAGGAACGGATGCCTGTTTACGTCCGCCGGGCGCGTGATTATCAAGCACGCTCAGTACAAAGAAGACGCCAATCCGCTGGATGCTAAATGCGGTTGCTACACTTGTCGAAACTTTAGCAGGGCCTACTTACGTCACTTATATCAAGCGGGAGAAATTTTGTTTGCCACGCTCGCCACGATTCACAATCTGAAGCGGTACCTTGACATTATGCGGGAAATGAGAGAGTCTATTCTGCTTGGGACCTTCCCGGAATACCTGAATGCCGTCCGATCCGTTCCTGTCCTCAATTCGTGACCCTTGGCAGTCCGCGCTGCCGCACAGCGCGTGCCCGATCGGCGAAAGACCTTTGTGCCTTTAAACCTGTTGCTCTTCCAGAATCAAGTCAATCAGCTCATCGGGTTTTTGCCGATTCTACTGATTTTCGGTATCTTCTACTTTCTGCTCTTCATGCCCATGCAGAAGCAGAAAAAGCAGTTGAAGCAATTGCTGGAAGGGCTGCAGAATGGAAATGTGGTTCAGACCAGCGGGGGCATTGTGGGAACTATCGTTTCAGTCAATACTAGTGATGATACGCTGATCCTAAGAGTGAAACCGAACGATATCAAGCTACAGGTGGCGAGGAGTTCCGTCTCGGGCCTGGTGGCGGAAAAATAACCGAGGCAAATTAGAAGCGCATGAACAAGAGTTTGAAGATCAAAGGTGTGGTAATCCTTGCCGTTTTGCTGGCATGTGTATACCTGCTCATCGGGATACCGAAATCGAAAGACGAACTGGTTGCCAATTGGGACAAGAATATCCACCTTGGGCTGGACCTGCGCGGCGGAAGCCATCTGGTTCTGCAGGTACAAGTGCAGGATGCGTTCAAGGCCGACGCCGCTCAGGCGGTGGACCGGCTTAAGGACGACTTGACAAAGCAGAACATCCCCTTTGCGCAGATCGACAACACCGAGCCGGCAACGCTGGATACCGCCGAGCAGGTGCAGATCAACATCAAAGGCGTCCCTCCGGAGAAGGCGGGAATCTTTCGCGGAATCGTGAGCGACAGCTTCAAGTCCTGGGTTCTTACTTTGGTGAGTTCGACCGATTACAAGATGAACATGCGCCCGAGCGACGCTCTTGAACTGCGCCGAGGCACCGTAGAAACCAGCATCCGGACCATTAAGACCCGCGTGGATGGCTTGGGACTGGCGGAGTCTTCGGTGGTTCCGCGTGGACGTACATCGGCTTCTTCGGAGATTCTGGTGGAACTGCCGGGCGTGGACGATCCGGCACGCATCAAACAACTGATTCAGACTGCTGCGGTGCTGGAACTTTATGAAGTGAAAGATGGCCCGTTTGCAACGGAAGAGGAAGCGCGAGCCAAGCATGGCGGCGTGCTGCCTCTCAACACGAAATTGATCAAGGGGGTTGGACGGGGGGACAATAGCACGGGATGGCTGTTGGTCAGCCGCAATCCTGTGATCCGCGGCACCGATATTCGAGATTCAAAGCCCGCGCAAGGGGAAATGGGGCGGTGGGAGACGAGTTTCGTTTTAACGCAGGATGCCGCTAAGAGATTTGAGCGGTTTACGGAAGCCAATATCGGAAACAGGCTTGCGATCGTCCTGGACAATCAGTATCGTAGTGCTCCAACCATTCAGAACAAGATTAGCGACAGCGGACGGATCATGGGCGCGGCTAATCAGCAGGAAGCATCGGATCTGGCTCTGGTATTGCGGGCCGGTTCGCTGCCGGCGAGTTTGGTCTACCTGGAGGAGCGGACGGTTGGACCTTCGCTTGGCGCCGATTCCATACGGCAGGGGCTGATCGCGGGTCTTGCCGGGGTTGGGGCAGTGGTGCTTGCGATGCTCATTTACTATCGCCGCAGCGGTATCAACGCGACCTTGGCGCTGATTTTGAATGCAGTGATTTTGCTGGCTGCCCTGAGCTACTTTGAAGCGGTTCTTACCTTACCGGGCATAGCAGGATTCATTCTTACCATCGGTATGGCCGTAGATAGCAATGTTCTGATCTTTGAACGCATCAGGGAAGAACTGCGGAACGGAAAAGCGGTGATTGCGGCCGTGGAGATGGGCTTCAGCAAGGCCCTGGGCACTATTATCGACACCCACGTGACTACAGTCGTGTCGTGCGCCTTTCTGTTCCTGTTTGGCACCGGTCCGGTGAAGGGATTCGCGGTCACGTTGGTGATCGGGCTGATGGCGAATGTGTTCACGGCGGTATTTGTATCGAAGTTTATCTTCGACTGGGAGCTGTCCGGCAAGCGGCAACTTACCACGCTGAGCATATAGAAGCGCCGTGGCGGCGCTTTGATCCCAATGCCCACCGCCTTTGGTGGCGCTTGCTGTAACTCTTTGGAACGGTTTGAGTATGAGGCCGTTTTGTGATACGTTTTTTCATGCACACATCGGGAACTGTTTGGCGGGAGCTGGTGTCTAAACAAGACGAATACCAGCTTGATCGGATTCATGGAACTTTTTAAGAATACGAATTTTGACTTTCTGGGCAAGAAGTGGCCCTTTATTATCGCTTCTCTGATTCTGACAACGGCTGGTTTGGTGAGTTTGGCCCTTCATGGAGGGCCGCGGTATGGGATCGATTTCAGAGGCGGCGCGTTGGTCTACGTAAAGTTCGCAAGTACGCCGGCGCCCGATAAGGTGCGTGCCGCGCTTGCGTCCAAGCTGCCTGGGGGCGCTCCAGAAGTGGTGGAAGTGAAGGGCACGAACGAACTGATTATCGGCACGGAGACGCAGGATGAAAAATCCCTGGCCGTTACCCGGCAGGTGATCCTGGATACGCTGGCTACCATGTTTGGTCCAGGCGCGGGCCAGGGCGCCAATCAGCGCCTGGATGTTAACAACGCGGGCGCGGCAGAGATTACGAATCGTCTGCGGGAGCCGTTGCAGCGTGGCGGAACCAATCTGACGGATCAACAACTGGAAGATCTGGGGAAGGCGATTACGAAATTCCGCGATACAGCTCCGCAGTCTGGAATTATCCGCAACTTTGAGCAGCTTGCCGGGGTTCCTGGCGTTACGCCGGCAGTGATTGCCGCGTTGAACCAGCAATTCTATGCGGCCCCGTTTGCGATCCGCAGCGTGGAGTTAGTGGGCGCTAAGATTGGGGGCGATTTGCGGCGTCAAGCGATTTATGTTGTGCTTTCCGCTCTGGCGGGCATGCTGATCTATATCGCGTTCCGGTTTGAGTGGATCTACGGGGTGGCCGCGGTAATCGCGGTCTTTCACGATACGATCATCACGATTGGCTTGTTCTCCCTTTTTGATAAAGAAATTTCGTTGACGGTTGTGGCGGCACTGCTGACGCTGGTTGGTTATTCGATGAACGATACGATTGTGGTCTTCGACCGCATCCGGGAGAACCTGAAGCTGATGCGGCGGGAGAAGCTGGGTGCGCTGATCAATATCAGCGTCAATCAGACCCTGAGCCGGACGATTTTGACATCGGGACTCACACTGTTGACGGCACTATCGCTGCTGTTGTTCGGTGGTCCAGTACTTCATGGATTTTCTTTTGCGTTGGTTATTGGTATCATCATCGGCACCTACTCTTCGATTTTCATCGCGAGTCCGATTCTAGTGTTTTGGCAAGATTTTGTAGAAAAGCGGAAAGCGGGCGCCCCGGCCATAGCCGACGGAGCGGTGCGCCGACGCCAGTGAGTTAATTACAGTGGGCCGTGCGCGGGAATCAGCCGGCGGCGGCAATGAAAAGGGGTAATCATGTTTGAACAGACCTTTGTCGATGGGGGAAATCAGACCCGAAAGAGCGCATCGGTGCTTGTCTCCTTTCTGGTTCAGGTAGCGTTGGTCATCGTTTTGGTGCTCATTCCGCTGATCTTTACAGACTCCCTTCCTAAGACGCAGCTAACCAGCTTTCTGGTTGCTCCGCCGCCGCCTCCTCCACCGCCACCTCCGCCAGCGGCAGCTCCCGTTAAAGTGGTGAAGGTGATCCCGCGCCAGTTCGATGCGGGAAAGCTGATGGCGCCGAAAGTTATTCCGAAAGAGATCGCCAATATCAAGGAAGAGGAGCTTCCGGCCATGGCCAATGCCGGTGTTCCTGGCGGTGTTCCTGGCGGAGTTCCCGGAGGCACTGCGGGTGGTGTGCTGGGTGGCATCATTGGTTCAGTACCAACCGCCGCGCCTCCGCCGCCTCCGGTGAAGGAGCCGCCCAAGCCGGTGACGCCGAAATCGATTCGCGTTGGCGGCAACGTGCAGGCGGCGAAGTTGATCCGGCAGCCGAAGCCCGTGTATCCTCCGTTGGCCAAACAGGCCCGCATCTCGGGCACGGTCCGGTTCAACGCGGTAATCGGAAAAGATGGAACCATACAGAATCTGGCTCTGGTCAGCGGCCACCCGCTGTTGATTCCGGCCGCGCAGGACGCCGTTCGCCAGTGGGTTTATCACCCGACTACATTGAACGGCGAGCCAGTGGAAGTTGTCACCACAATCGATGTTAACTTCACACTGAGCCAGTGACGTCTAAAAAGGTATACGCAAGACTGGTAAGCTTTGTTCGATAGAAAGTTCAGTACTTAATTCAACTCGTAGGAGAAAAAACAGAATGTTGCTACAGATGCAGCTTTGGGCCTTCATGTTTCTTCAAGAAGCAGCCGGAGGACCCGCAATCAGCTTTAACCCCCTTCAGATGTGGGGACAGATGACGATTCTTGGCAAAATTATCGTGAGTGTGCTCTTCATCATGTCCGCTTGGTCCATCGGCGTCATGATCGATAGAGCGATTGCCTTCAACGCCGCCCGTAAGCAATCCAGGGCGTTTGCGCCAGCGGTTGCCGGCGCGCTGCGTGAGAACAAACTAGATGAAGCGATCAAGATCGCGGACCGCTACCGCAAGAGCCATTTGGCGAAAGTTGTGGTGGCCGGTCTTCAGGAATTCCGCGCGCACCAGGATAGCAGTGAGATTCCGGGCGAAGAGATTGAAGCTTCCAAGCGCGCGCTTGAGCGCTCCGAAGCCATCGTTCATGCCGAATTGAAGCGCGGAATCAGCACCCTTGCAACCATCGGTTCCACGGCTCCGTTCGTCGGACTTCTGGGAACGGTTATCGGTATTATCAATGCGTTCCGTGGCATTGCGACTGAAAAGTCGGCCGGTCTCGGCGCGGTATCCGCCGGTATTTCGGAAGCGCTGGTGACCACCGCCGTCGGTTTGTTCGTGGCTATCCCGGCCGTGTGGATGTACAACTTCTTCACGGGCAAGCTGGAAGCGTTCGACGTTGAGATGGGTAACTCCAGCTCAGAGTTGATCGACTACTTCTTGAAGCGTTCTCAGCGGATGGCTAAAAAGTAGCAGGCGGCATGATTTGCCGTTGCGAGTTGAATCGGGTTTGTGAGGCGGGCCGGGCGGCTCGCTTTCACCAGCCTGGGAAACTAAGGAGATTCGATCCATGAAGAAACAACCAGTTCCTCCTCCGGTGTCCGACATCAACGTCACTCCGATGGTGGACGTGATGCTGGTGCTATTGATCATCTTCATCGTAATCACGCCCATGCTTTCGAAAGGAATCACCGTGGAAATGGTTAAGACGAAGAATCCGATCAAAATGCAGGCAGCGGATAAAGAAGATGCAGTGCTTGTGGCGGTGAGCCGCGATGGGAAGACTTATCTGGGCTCCGCTGCAATGGCTCCGGATGCGTTGCCGCAGAAGGTGAAAGATTTACTCACGAATAAGTTAGACAAAATGGTCTACCTGAGAAGCGATGCGCGCGCACGCTATGAGCGTGTAGTCGAAGTGGTCGATAACCTGCGTGCAGCGGGCGTGGATCAACTCGGTCTTCTGACGGAACAGCAGGTGGAAAAGAGCAACAAGCCGCCAACGGCTGCCGCACCGGCCGGGCAATAGACTCCGTCTTGGTTTCGGTGTGGCCGCGCGGTTTAGCGGAAATAGATAGTTTGAAATACAAGGAGCAATTTTATGTCAATGGCAGTCGGTGGAAGAGGGGGCGCGAAATCGGAAATCAACGTAACGCCGCTCATCGATGTTCTGCTTGTGCTGTTGATCATCTTTATGGTGATCACTCCGCTCGACCAGATGGGACTTGATGCGCTGGTCCCGCAGCCTCCGCCGCCAAATGCGCCGCCTCCGCAACAAGACCGCACGGTGGTGATTAGTATCGATAAAGACAAGAAGATGCTGATCAACACCGAGCCGACGGACGAGACCCGCCTAGGCGCCCGGCTAATGGATATTTTCAAGACGCGCGCCGAGAAGGTGGTTTTCGTAAAGGGCGACCCGGATCTGGAATTCCAGTACGTGGCCCGGGCGATTGATATCGCCAAGGGCGCAGGCATCGATAAGGTCGGTCTGATGACCGCAAAGATGGAGGCTGGACAGTAGTTCCATGACAAGCAAACTAGCTGCATTCACCGGGTTGGCGGCTCTGGTGTTCTTCGCTACCGGGTGCGATAAATTGAAATCGCGCGACCACCTGAACAAGGGGGTCGCCGCATTTAAGAACGCCAAGTATCCAGACGCGGTAGAGCACTTCAAAACCGCTGTGGATTTGGATCCCTCAAACCCCAATGCCCGTGTCTATCTGGCTACCGCTTATATGAGCCAGTATATTCCGGGAGCGGAATCGCCCGAAAACTTGCAAAACGCCAAGGCGGCCAACGATCAATTTTTGGAAGTTCTCAAACAGGAACCGAACAATCAGTTGGCTATCACCTCGCTTGCTTCGTTGCACTACAGCGAAGCGCAGGGCGCGCAAAGTCTTGACGGCAAATTCAAGAAGTTAGATGAAGCCAAGGAATGGTATGAGAAGTTGGCGCAGGTCGATCCTAAGAATAAGGAAG
>JBBPYD010000204.1:0-10611 GCA_038200305.1 Bryobacterales bacterium | reverse complement strand
GCCGGGATGCACTGGACCGTGGCGGGGGCCAACGCGATCATCGCTCTTCGCTGTGCCAAACTAAGTGGCAGGTTTCAAGATTACTGGAGCGTCGCTCAGAGCGGAGGACCGCCTGATCCCTCATTTTCTAGTCGTGCACCCCCGGCGCGCTAGCTTTCTTGAATTGTGACGCTGTTCAGCATGTCACCTTGTCGGATTGCATTCACCACCTCCTGCCCGGCACGCACCTGTCCGAATACAGTATGCTTGCCGTCCAGCCAGTTGGTGGCAATGTGCGTGATGAAGAACTGACTGCCGTTCGTATTCGGTCCGGCGTTGGCCATCGACAGCGAACCAATCTGGTGCTTGTGAGGGTTCTTCGCGACTTCGTCCGGGAACTTATATCCTGGACCGCCGCGGCCGGTCCCTTCCGGATCTCCGCCCTGGACCATGAAATCCGCGATCACACGATGGAACTTCGTTCCATCGTAGAATTTGTCACGCGCAAGGAATACAAAGTTATTCACGGTGTTCGGCGCGTCTTTCGCGAACAGATCGCAAGTAATCATCCCTTGGGACGTATCAAATGTCGCGGAGTAGTTCTTGGTAGGATCAATTGCCATTTCTGGCGCTGCTGGATAAGATTTCGGCATAAGTTGACTATCAGTTTAACAGCCGGGAACAGCGATTTATTTACCAGGAAGCGCGAATGTGAGCAGCGCGGCCCCTGACGGCATGGTGACATACTGCTTTCCATCCACCATATAAGTAATGGGAGCAGTGACCAAACGTGTGCCAGTGTTCAGCTTCCACAGAATCTTTCCATTCTTCGCGTCAAAGGCCATGAAATAACCGTCTTCATCCCCTGCGAAAATGAGCCCGCCCGACGTGGACATGGTGCCCGCCCAGGGGGCCTTCTCGTAGCGGAAATCCCACTTAGTCTGGCCGGTGAGCGGATCAAGCGCCTTCAGCAGGCCCCATTCCTTCTCATCCGTCACGCCGCGAAACACACTGCCCCAGTAAGGCTTCCCTTCCAAATACACAGGCGGGGAGGAAAAAAAGACATCACACTGTTCGCGCACGGGAAAATAGAAATAACCAGTTTGTGGATTGTAGGACGGCGCCATCCAGTTCGCCGATCCCGCCAGCCCTGGGCATTGGCGGTTTCCCTCCGGACTTGGCTCCGTGTTTGTTGCTAATACAGGCCGGCCTTTGTCGTCGATTTGTTTCGCCCACGTCTGGCGCGCAAACGGTTTCGCCATCAGAAACTCACCGGTTGCGCGATCGAGCACGTAGTAAAAACCGTTGCGATTGGCTTGCACCACCAGCTTTCGCGGCTTTCCATTCCAAGGCAGATCCAACAGCATCGGTGTTTCGCAGCCATCCCAGTCGTGCGTGTCGTGCGGAGTGAATTGGAAGTGCCACTTCAGCTTGCCCGTGTCGCCATCCAGCGCTACCAGAGACGCGGTGTAGAGATTATCACCCTTGCGCGTTTCGCCGAAAAGGTCGGGACCTGGATTGCCAATCCCCCAGTAGATTAGGTTCAGCGCCGGGTCGTAGGTGCCAGTCATCCAGGTGGCGCCACCCCCGCGCTTCCACGATTCCGCAAGCCACGTATCGCCGCCTGGTTCCTCTTTTGCAGGAACGGAATTGAATCGCCACACGCGCTTGCCCGTAGCGGCATCGTAGGCGTCGACGAATCCGCGGATACCGAATTCACCGCCGGAAACACCAGCCAGCACTTTATCCTTCACCACAATGGGGGCGAGAGTGGCGCCGTAGCCCTGCTGGTAATCGGCCATTTCCACGTTCCAAAGCAACTTGCCCGTACGCGAATCGAGCGCGATCACATGCGCATCGGGTGTCGCCATGAACAGCCGGTTCCCAAGCATCGCCAGGCCCCGGTTCACAGTGCCGCAGCAGAGCTTCTTATCGCCAACTGGATATTGATATTGCCAAAGCTCACGCCCGGTGCGTGCGTCCACGGCAAAGGCGTATCCTTCGGGCGCGGTGAGGTACATTACACCATCCACCACCAGCGGCACCGTTTCAAAAGCTCCACGCTGGCCGGTTTGGAAGATCCACTCGGTGCGCAAATCCTTCACATTCGCAGTATTGATTTGCTTCAGATCCCGATGACGTACGGCCGAGTAGTCGCCCCAATACGTAAGCCAGTTCTGCGGCTCTTTGAGAGCATTTACGAGCCGCTCACTGGTAACCTGCGCAGACAGGGCGCTTCCGAACAGGAGGGCGGCAATCAAGCACTTTTTCATCGAATACCGTCCGCTTCTTTCGTCTTTGCGCCCGTTTCCAGCTTGCCGCGCAGGCTGTTCAGGTAAGCAATCAAGTTGTCCAGATCTTCTTTCGGCAGCTTCTTGTAAGCAGGCATCAGTGAGTTCTTCTCATGAATCACTTCTTTCACTTCGTCCTTGATGAAGGATCGGTATGCTTGTGAAGGCAACCGGAGCTGAACGGAAAACGTATCTTCATTCGCCCTGATTCCGGTGATCCGTTTGCCATCCTTCGTCACGACGGTTACGCCTTCATATTTATCGGGGATATCGCCGGAAGGCTCCACAATGGATTCCTGCAGGTAATGCAGCGATCGGGCGCCGCCAATGCGGCTGAGGTCCGGCCCGAACGTGCTTCCGTGCTCGCCGCTCATGTGGCATCCGGCGCAGCCATTCCGGTCATAGACCAGTTTGCCCTTTACGGCGTCGCCGGTGACCTTCTCCACGGGAACATTCGCCCCGGCAAGGTATTTGATAAAGTCCACCAGCTTATTGAGTTCTTCCGTTTCGAAGCTGTTAAACGCGGGCATGGTGCTGCCCGGAACGCCATTCTTGATAATGCGCTTCACCTCATCGTCGGACTTCCGCTCGCCGGCCACCAGATTTGGCCCGCGCCCTCCCAGTCCCGTAATGCCATGACAGAACGCGCAGTTACTCCGGAAAATAGCGCGCCCCTGTTCCACGGCCGGTGTTTCCGCGCTTGCGGCACCTGAATACACTAATACGACAATACCCGCTAAAAATGCTTTCATGATGTTTGCGTAACCTAGGTAAAGAGCCCATGGACTGGTTTACCTTCCACCAGTGCACGCGGCTGCTTCAAATCATTGAGAACCTCCATGCTGGGGTCAATGCCCAGGGAGTAATAGATAGTAGCAACCAGATCGGCCGGATGCACTGGATTCTCTGATGGAGCAGACGCCTGCGCATCGGACTTGCCGTATTGGAAGCCTCGCTTGATGCCTGCGCCGCCAACGATACCGGTGTAGCAGTAAGGCCAGTGATCGCGTCCGTCCGGCGCATTTGTATTTCCCGAAGTACTGACGCCAATGCGTGGACTGCGCCCGAATTCACCGATCGCCACCAGCAAAGTATCGGCGAACAACCCGCGCTGGTCCAGGTCTTCAATCAACGCCGAAAGCGACCGGTCCAGCACCGGACAATGCAGATTCTTAAGGGGTCCGAAGTTCGCTGCATGAGTATCCCACGAATCGATTTCCGGATTTCCGTTCGCCACCGCCGGCCAGTTCAACTGTACGAAACGCGTTCCCGCTTCCACCAGCCGCCGTGCCAGCAGCGCACCCTGGCCAAAGGTGGTGCGGCCATACCGGTCGCGAACTTTGTCCGGCTCTTTGGTCAGATCGAACGCATCGCGCGCTTTGCCGGAGAGCACCAGGTCATACGCTTTCTCGTAATATTCATTCAGGGCGTATCCGCTGACGGCTTTCTCCAGTTCCTTCATGGAACCGTTGATGCCCTTGAGCAGTGTCACGCGATCTTTCAAACGCTCAGGCGTTACTTCGGGTCGCATGGTCAGGTCTTCCAGACGAATGTCTTTGTTCGGATCCTGATAGAGCCGGTAGGGGTCGAACGCCTTGCCTAAGTAACCGGCGGCGCCGCCCTTCCCGATCACATTGCTTTCCTGCAGAGGCCGCGGCATTTCGACAAACGGCAGCATCGGGCCCTCTGGCGGACGCATTTTCGACAAGTGGCAGCCCATGTGCGGGAAGTCGCGCGGCGACGGCGGCTCAAGCTGTCCGGAAGGCGAAACCTTGTCTGGAGCCCAGCCCGTCATCATCTGGTAGATCGCGGCAGTGTGGTTGAACAGACCCGCCGGCGTGTAGCTCATCGACCGGATCATGGTGACCTTGCCGAGTTGCTCCGCCATCATTGGCATGGTTTCACTCACCTGAATGCCGTCCACTTTGGTCTTGATCGGTTTGAATTCGCCGCGAATATTCGCGGGGGCATCCGGCTTCGGGTCCCAGATATCGATGTGACTGGGGCCGCCCTGAAGAAAGAGGAGAATCACCGATTTCGCGCGCGGTTGAATGGCGAGCTTCGGCGGCGCAGCCATGGCCTGCATGCGCAAAAACTCAGGTAACCCGAGGCCGATCAGCCCCGCTCCGCCGACGCGCAACAATTCACGCCGCGAAAATCCATCACAGGTTTTGCCGGGTCTTCCAGGAATCGATAACATGACCGCTCCTTGCTTGCCACTTATTATATATGGCTAACCGCGCAGCAGTTCGACCTCTTTCGGCGTGAGGTTGCGATATTTTCCAATCTCCAAGTTCTCGATTCGAATCGGCCCGACCGCGATGCGCACCAGCTTGCTCACTTTGCTGCCGATGGCGTCAATCATCCGGCGTACCTGGCGGTTCCTTCCCTCGGTGATGGTGATCTCCAGCGAGCTCCTGCTATCGGAATCGGCCACCCTGGAAGCCACCCTGGAAACGACGGCCGGCTTGGTGGGTCCATCGCTCAGGACAACGCCATCGCGCAATTTCTGGATCTGCTCGTCGCTAATCACCGTAGACGTTTTCACCAGATACGTCTTCGGAACTTTGTAATCCGGATTAGTGATTCGTTCGGCAAACTGGGTATCGTTGGTCAGGATCAGTAGACCGCTCGTATCCTGATCCAGCCGGCCAACCGGGCCCACAAACTGGCCCAGATCGGCGATCAAATCGTAAACCGTGGGGCGGCCCTCGGGGTCTTTATAGGTGGTCAGGTAACCTTTCGGCTTATAGAGCAGCAGATACAGTTTGGCTTGTGTGCGGACCGGTTTGCCATCCAGGGTGACCTTATCCCGCTCCAGGTCTACCCATTTGTCCGGCGTCTGAATCACTTTTCCGTTCACCGCAACGCGGCCTGCACCGATCCAACTGCGGGCCTCCGTGCGGGAACCGAGACCGGCCTTTGAGATCACGCGCTCCAGAGTCTTGATCGGACGCTCAGGTCCGTCTGTCCTTGGAGGCTTGGTTGTCATGCGGCAGTGAGCAGGACCGGTTCGCCCCGGGTAATCACCACTGTGTACTCGTAGTGCGCTGAAAGACTCCCGTCCGCAGTGCGAATCGTCCAACCGTCCGATTGCAATTCGCCCTTTCCCTGCCCTGACGTAATAATCGGCTCAATGGTGAAGACCAAGCCCTCAGTCAGCCGCTGCCGCGCATGTGGGTCGGCGTAATTCGGCACGTTCGGAGGTTCATGGATCGTGCGCCCCACACCGTGACCGCAAAGCTCGCGGATAACACTGAAACCGGACCGGTGGACCTCACGCTCTACAGCGCGCCCGATGTCGTACACTCGATTGCCTGCTCGTGCAAACCGAAGTCCCTGGTGAAAGGCACTTTCAGCCGAGCGAACCAGTTCGCGGCCAGGACTGCCAACCGGAGGCACTTGAATGGTAACCGCAGCGTCCGCATGAAACCCGTCCCGTTCGGCCACCAGATCCAATTTCACCAAATCACCCGGCTGAATCACCCGTGTTCCGGGGATGCCGTGAATCGCTTCGTCGTTGACGCTGATGCAAACGCAAGCTGGAAAGTTGTAGACCTGCGGCGGCGACGAGCGCGCTCCGTGTTTCGCTAGAAAGGCCTCGTCCACCGCGTCCAACTCGGCCGTAGTAACGCCAGGTCGCACGTGTTCCGACATTGTTTTCAAAGCCCGGGCTACAATGCTCCCGATTGTCTTCAGCTTTTCAAACTCAAATTGCGACTTGATCGACATTCTGAGACCTATGGACGAATCCCTACAGCGCTCATCGGGATGCGGTAAATTCCCGTCCGCGCAGTGATGTAAAGGGCCGTGGCGTATTCGGCCGATCCCATCGCCGCCTGATCCGGAGTGGAAGCATTTTTGCCCCAGTGCAAATTAGCCGGAATCTCCGGGGGCTTGATGGTTCCCAAGTGTTTCGCTTCCGGAGAAATCACCCAGATGCCCCCCGGACCGGAACAATACAAGTTGCCCTTCGTATCCACTTTCATTCCATCCGGCAAACCAGCTTCGGTCTGAGCGGTAACATCGAGGAAAACTTTCCCGTTCTTCATGGCGCCGTCCGGCGCCACATCGTAGCGCATCCAGACTTTATGTTTCGCGTCCGAATTAGAAATGTACAAATACTTCTCATCGGGCGAAAATGCTATTCCGTTCGGACGGCTCAGTTCCTTCGTCAAGAGCTGCAACTTCCCATTTTGCAAACGATAAACGCCGTTGAACTTGAGTTCTTTAGCCGGGTCGTCATCTTCTTTCGCAAGTCCATACGGCGGATCGGTAAAATAAAGCGCGCCATCCGATTTATAAACCAGATCGTTGGGGCTGTTCAGCCGCTTTCCGTCAAATTTATCGGCAAGTACCGTGACCGCATCGTCGGCCTCAATCCTCACCACACGCCGATTACCATGCTGGCAAATCGTCAGCCGGCCCTTGTTGTCTACAGTGAGTCCGTTCGAGCCGATAAGCGCTCCCTTGGGAGCATCCTTGCCGCTGTATCCGCTCGATTTACGAAATTCAGATACTGTTCCGTCCGCTTGCCATTTGTAAATCGTGTTACGTGGAATGTCGCTGAATAGCAGGTAGCCCTCCCGCATGTACATCGGACCTTCGGTAAAATCGAATCCACTGGCGAGTTTCTCAATTGCCGCCGACCGCGGCAGTATCGAATCGAATGCCGGGTCAAGGCGCACGATGCTGCCGACGCCCAATTGCGGAGTTTCTGTTTGCTTCTCCGCTACCCTGGGCCGATTACATGCCGCGCTCAATACGGCTGCGGCAACCGCGACAGTACCAAAGGCAAAACTGTGATTCATATCAGCCTGATTCTACCCTATGGCTGCGAAAGCGCTCGTTTCGCGATTGGCGTTAGAATGAGTCAGCCGTTCACCAGTTGTTAGTGCGAACACCGTCACCGGCATCCAGGCTGCACCACGAAGTGAATGTGAAGCATCTTAGAATCGTATTCACAAACCTGCATGAAGCAGAGCATATTGGTCAGAGGAGCCCGGCAGCTACTCACGTTGCACGGTCCCAGCGGACCGCGGCGGGGATCATCGTTAGACGACCTCGGCATTATAGAAGATGGAGCCGTGCTGGTGGTGGACGGAATCATCGCCAACGTCGGGATCTCACGCAGGGTTGAGAACCTGGTAGAGGCGCGTACAGCGATCGAGGTCAACGCGGCGGGCCGCGTCGTAATGCCCGGCTTTATCGATTCGCACACTCATCTGATCAGCGGTCCCACTCGCTTGGATGACCCTCCGAAGGAAGGCTCCGCGTATGGTGTTCAAGATACGCTATCCGCTATAAGGACCGTCCGCGCGGCGCTAGCCCGTTCACTGGAATTCCAAGCGCGGAAAATTCTGGAATTGTGCGCTCGCCACGGGACCACCACCCTGGAAGCCAAATCGGGGCACGGCCTGGACGAACCCTCTGAAGTAAAAATATTTCGCGTTCTGTCTGAAATCGATCGGCAGCCTATTAACATAGTTCCCACCTATTTTGGAGCTCACATTACGCCGCCGGAGTTCAACCAAAATCACGGGGCCTACCTCGATTGGGTCTGTTCCACATTTCTCCCCAAAGTAGCCTCCCGGAAGTTCGCCCGGTTCGCCGACGCCGATTGTAGTCCAAGCGGTTTCAGCGTCGATTCCGTTCGCACTTATCTGCAGGCAGCCCGCCACCTGGGTCTCATTCCGAAGCTGCATGCCGAGCAGTCGGCTCATCTCGGCGCGATTCCTCTGGCCATTGAAATGGAGGCTGCCAGCGCGGATGGGCTAAATTACGCCGATGGCGCCGACGCGGATCTACTGGCCCGTTCAAATGTCATCGCAACTCTTCTTCCTGCGGACATTTTTCACAATGCGGCTGACCGCGCTGCCCCCGCGCGTATGCTGCTCGATCGAGGGGCCGCCGTGGCCATCGCCACTGGATTTCACCACGGAAGGTCGCCCGCGCTGAGCATGCAGTTCATCATTTCGATTGCGTGCGAACATCTGGGGATGACTGCTGCCGAAGCTATCTCCGCTGCCACCATCAATGCCGCCCATGCACTGCGGACCGATCGCCGTGCCGGTTCGCTCCAGTTCGGCAAGGATGCGGATCTCATTATGCTGAACGTAGCGGATTACAGGGAACTCTCTTATTATTCCGGCGTGAATCTGGTGTCGCTTACGATGCGCAAAGGGGACATGATCTATAAGGAAGCGGACGTCAATTGGCCAGACGAATAGTAGAGTGCGTTCCAAACTTTTCCGAGGGGCGCGATCCGGCTGCCGTTGACGCCATCGCAAGTGCGATCTCCTCGGTGCAGCGAATCGCCGTTCTGCACCAAACGATGGATGCAGACCATAACCGGTCGGTGATCACCTTTGCCGGCGAGCCGGAAAAGATCGTCGAGGCTGCTGTACTTGGGGTCCAAAAGGCCGCCGGGCTGATCGACTTAAATCGGCACCGAGGTGTGCATCCGCGCATAGGAGCGGCCGACGTGATTCCTTTCGTGCCCGTGCAGGGCGTCACTCTCGAAGTGTGTGCAACACTCGCGGCCGCGGCCGGCGAAGAGATCTGGCGCAGGCTGCGAATTCCCGTGTATTTCTATGAGGCCGCGGCAAGACACACGGATCGGAAACGCCTGGAAGATGTCAGGCGCGCGGCTACTGGCAACCCACATGGTCTACCCGACATTGGTGGCCCGGAGTTTCATCCTACGGCGGGCGCCGCGGCCGTAGGCGCCCGCAAGTTTCTGATCGCGTGGAACGTGAACCTTGCCACCACCGATGTTGCAGTAGCAAAAGCCATTGCACGAAAGATTCGCGCGTCCAGTGGCGGCTTCCCACACGTAAAGGCGCTCGGTTTGCTGTTGAACACGCGTGGCCATGCGCAAGTATCCATGAACCTCACCGATTTTGAGGTGACGCCGATGCAGGCTGTTTTCGACGCGATCGAGTGCGAAGCCGTCCGCTACGGAACGGAGATTCTGGAGAGCGAAATCATTGGACTGATTCCAGCGGCGGCACTCGGGAACACAGCGGCATCGCGATTACAGATCAAGGATTTTGACTCCAGCATGATTTTTGAAAACCGGCTACCGGACTACCTCGCGTTAGAATGAAAGCATAGTGTTAGTTACCATCGCTCCCAAAGTTCAGCGCCCGCCCTGGCTGCGCGCGCCGGCTCCGGTTGGGGAAAATTATCGTGAACTTAAAAAGCTGGTAACGGACCTAAAACTCCATACAGTATGCGAGAGCGCGGCCTGTCCAAACGTTGGGGAGTGCTGGAATCGCCGCACAGCAACCTTTATGATCCTGGGTAACGTCTGCACCCGCCGCTGTGGATTCTGCGCGGTGCAGAAGGGGGCGCCCCTCGCAGTGGATTACGACGAGCCCCGCCGGGTAGCGGAAGCCTGCGAAATCCTGGAACTCAAATATGCCGTGATCACCAGCGTGAATCGCGATGACCGCAAAGACGGTGGCGCAGAGTTATTCGCGCTCACCATCCGCGCTATTCGAGACCGCATTCCAGATTGCCGCGTCGAAGTACTGGTTCCCGATTTCCAAGGCTCGCATACAGCCATGCAAATCGTCATGGAAGCGCAACCCGATGTTCTGAATCACAACACGGAAACCGTGCCCCGGCTCTACCGGCAGGTCCGGCTGGGCGCCCGCTATGAGCGCTCGCTCGAAATGCTGGCGTATGCCAAGCAGCTCCGTCCGGATGTGCCAACCAAGTCCGGCCTGATGCTGGGTCTGGGTGAAACAGCGGATGAGGTCGCCTCAGTCATGCGCGATCTGCATTTGCATCGCGTCAACATTCTCACGCTTGGCCAATATCTGCGTCCCTCTCCAAAACATCTCCCCATTCTGCGATATGTTCCCGTAGAAGAGTTCAATGAATTCAAAAGGCTCGGATACGAAATGGGATTCACGCACGTCGAAGCCGGTCCACTGGTGAGAAGCTCCTACCACGCCGACGGTGCACTCTGATGCACCCGGAATTCAAGCGAACTTTTGCCCTGCGGTTTGCGTATCTTCAGTCAAGAAGCTATGCTCACATTCCTACTCTGGTGCCTATTATTTGTAATTTCGTGGCCGCTGGCGTTGTTCGCTCTGGTGATTTATCCGTTTGTATGGCTGGTGCTGTTGCCGTTTCGAATCGTCGGCATTGCGGTGGGCGGAGTGCTTCACCTGGTCTGGGCAATTGTTACCTTACCCGCACGCTTATTGGCTTAACTTAGCGCGTCTTTGAGATCGGCCTGAAAACGCCGGACCATCTCAATGTCACCGGCATTCGCGGGTTGCTCAAATCCCTTCGCAACGAAAAACGCTTCTTCGCCCCGCCGGACGAG
>JBBPYD010000203.1:0-42086 GCA_038200305.1 Bryobacterales bacterium | reverse complement strand
GCTGAGGGGATTCAGAAGAAAAATGGAAAATTTTTGTCACCGGCCGCCGATCAACGCCGATGGACACGGAATCATTTTGGCAGTGCCAACTTTCGTGTCACTCTATTTCGTTTGTTTTCAGGTTCCTTCTCGTTTTTTGGAGATTGGGGTGTTCGCCTGGTTTGTAAGATTCCTACATGAATTGTCAGTTTGAGGATTTTCGGACGTGGAGGAGCGGGCTGGTGGCGAGGCGGGCTGAGACGGCTGACGTGGAATGGCCTCGTGTGCGGGCCGTGATCCTGAATGCGCTTTGGCCGTTTGAGGAAGCGCGGATTGCGGTGAGCGCCGCGCTTCGGACGATGGGCGCGATGCCGGCGGAGGTCCCGACGCAATGACGAACCCGGATGAGTTGGCAAGGGATCTGGATCCGATTACATTTGCGCGGGAGCGGTTGGGCTTCGATCCGGATGAGAAGCAGAAACGGGTCCTGCACCAGCGGGTGCGGAGGGGATTGCTGAACTGTTCGCGGCAGTGGGGGAAATCGACGATCACGGCGGCGAAGGCGGTGTATCAGGCGTATTCAAAGGCGGAGAGTCTGGTGGTGGTGTTGAGCCCGAGCGCGAGGCAGAGCGGGGAGTTTCTGCGGAAGGCGGCGGGGTTCACGCGGCGGCTGGAAATCCGTCCACGCGGGGACGGGGACAACGAGATTTCGCTGCTGTTTCCGAACGGGTCGCGGATCGTGGGGCTGCCGGGGGTGGAGAACACGGTGCGCGGGTTTTCGGCGGTGAGCCTGCTGCTGATCGATGAAGCGGCCCGGGTGAACGACGATCTTTATAAAGCGGTGCGGCCGATGCTGGCGGTGGGGGACGGGGATTTGTGGCTGATGAGCACGCCGTCTGGCAAGCGGGGGTTCTTCTATGAAGAGTGGACCAATGGAGGGGACCGGTGGCAGCGGGTGGCGGTGACGGGGGCGGAGTGCGCCAGGATTCCGGAATCGTTTCTAAAGGAGGAACGGGCGGCGATGGGAGACCGGTGGTTCCGGCAGGAGTACTGCTGCGAGTTTACAGACGCGGACGACGGCCTGTTCGACAGCGAGTTGTTGAAGCGGGCGGTGCGGGACGATATCGAGCCGCTATATCCAGAGGGGTGGTGAGTGCGGATTTTGGGATCGACGAGTGAATATTTTGTGGGCGTAGATTTGGGGCAGAAGCAGGACTACACGGCGGTGTGCGTGGTGGAGCGGCGGGCGGTGACGTATGACGATCCCGATCCGGTGACTTGGCAGCGGAGGAAGGAAGTGCAGTACCACTTGCGTCATATGGAGCGGATTGCGCTGGGGACTCCGTATCCGGAGGTGGTGGAGCGGGTGCGTAAGGTGGCGAGGGGACTGGCAGTTCTGGGGAAGTGCGAACTGGTGGTGGATGCGACGGGCGTGGGCGGTCCGGTGGTGGATTTGTTGCGGGCTGCGAAGACGGGTTGCGATTTAGTACCGGTGACCATTACGGGAGGGGAGGCAGCGGTGCAGCGCGGGCGGGAATGGCGGGTGCCGAAGCGGGACCTGATTGTGGGCTTGCAGGTGATGTTTGAGACGGAACAATTGCAGATTGCCAGTAAGCTGCCGGAGATGGAAAAGTTTATGAAGGAGCTGATGGGAATGCGGATAAAGGTTTCGGCGGCGGGGCATGACAGTTACGGTTCGTGGCGGGATGGGGATCATGACGATCTGGTGTTGGCGGTGGCTCTGGCTTGCTGGCGGGCGAAGACGTTTGTGCGGTGGAGTTTGTATGGGCCGGGGAGGCTGCCGGGGTTTTGAGGGGGGGAGATATTCTGGTAGTTTGTAGCCCGGTTTAATCCTTTAATCCCGTTCTTCGCATTTCCGGAAGAGGTGCGAAAAATCGTGTACACCACCAACGCAGTGGAGTCGCTGCACATGAGCCTGCGCGAGATCACCAAGACGCGCGGATCATTTCCGACCGCAGAGGCCGCGATTAAACTCCTGTACCTGGCGCTGGCGCGGGTGGCAAAGTGAAACGGTGCAGCACTGGAAACAGATGCTGAACTATCTGGACACCATGTGCGGGGACCGCATCCAGGCGGCGGGCGGCTTGAGGTAAATACAAAAACCGCTCACAGCCCACCAGTGGGATGAGTCGCTCATCCCCCCGAAACCGCCCGTCGGAATCCAGGCAAATCGCAGAACGGTGCTCGCGCGCAAGGGTTCGCTCCGCCGCGCCGAAGCGGCGCGCCCTTGCGCCCTCCGCGCCGTTCTGCCTAGATGGTTTCGCGACGGGCGCTCCGGCGGGATGAGCTAACAGGCTTTTCTCTACGACCGAAACTCAAAAGCAAATTGCGTCGCGAACCGTTTACACGGATTCGCTCACACCGCCCAATCAGCCGGCTCAGCGAATCGTAGGTGTATTGGTCAGACGCTTACCCTCTACTTAAGTCGGGCAACGCTCGCGTCAATGACAAAATGTGCTTTTTCGGAACCAGGCTCAAGCAAACGCCACTCTTCGCCTCGGGAGGCACATGGGAAAAGCATAATTTGATAATTCCCGGTAAAACGAATTTGGACTCCGCCAACCCGATCCGAACTCACATCTGTAACCCAAAAGTGATCCGTTTGGTTCGTATACGAACGTGTTTCGGCATCGTAGCCTTGAAAAAGTTCGGCTAAGATTTGGTTCTGAAGATGTCCTGTGACCGTTCCCGGTTCCCATTCTTCGTCCTCGTTGTCATCAGCTCGGATGTAAAAATCAGCCGATCCGGTGACGATTCGGCCATCATGTTCCATTCTCCAGGGACAGTTGATATGGAGAGCGTACTTTCCAAGTAGCCCTCTGTCTGTGCGCCTCAGATCTCCAAAATGGAGAACTTTCATGTTTCCAGCATTTCTTGCGACGGACAGCTTTAGCCCAATCAACGGACGGAGAGCTCTGGATATTTCATTCTCTAATTCAGTCATCGGCTATCTACCTCTGCCTCCTCGACTGCCTGAACCACCCTGTCGGCCGCCCCAGCAGCCTGCCACTTGCTTCATAACCTCCAAGACCTCATCGGAGGTGAGGTCTTGACCGGTTATCTGGTCGTGAACACGGTCCCGTTGACCTGGTGTGAGCGTTTCACCGCATTCTCGTTTTAGCTTGTCGAGGGCTTTATCGTATTCCCGGGTCTGGCCATCTTGGCTCTTCGACTTTTGAAAGACCTGGTCCAGAACATAAACAGCCCCAAGCACCGCGCCAATGATAACAACTGCCCCACCTACCGTGACCCATGATACGGGTCCACCAGCAAGAATGATCGTGCCTCCCGCCGCACCCGCTCTGGCAAGCGGCGGGAAAAATGCCTCCTGAAAAGCATTTAGGATAACGTGATATTGAATCTTGTTCCAGAACTGTTTGCGTAATCCCAATCATCGATAACATCTGACAAGGGATCCATCGCAAGATAGGCCCTCATAGTGGGAGTTATTCCCGAAATAGATCCGCTACCAAGGCTACAGGCCGTCATCGACGATGGATCCATATACAGTGGGTCGCACGAACTATCGAATACGACGTTCTGCGCAAGTCTGCCGTCCGGGTCATTGAAGTTGACCGGATCACCCTGGACATAGCTATATCGGTTCCATGATGAAGGTGTACTGCGATCTGCTGGCCCACTACTCATGGTGGTCCGGACCCAATGTCCGTTGGTGGTTGCGGTTCTGGTGGGCGGTGAGGAGGTATCGTTCGTGTGTTTCTTAGCGGCTGAAGAGACGAAGGGCCGGAGGCCCTTCGGGGAGTCAATAAGCAATGCGGATTGAAAGTGCGATTTCAAGATACGAGGCCAAGCGATGGAGTTCCGGCGGGTGCGCAGGCAGGCTTGCAAGACTGCACGTCTTCGATTTCAATGGATCGACAAGACCAACTTCCGTAAACGCCAAAAATGGGTTCGACCTCAACTCTGATTTCGGAATCTTTTTTAAAGATTAGACCGGCTATGACGTTTTGGTGGTTGAATTCCTCCAGGACAAAGTTTTCAATTTTCTGAAAACGTAGTATTACATAGCACTCCTTGATAATACGAAAGTAACCACTCTCGTCGGTGTCTCGCGTTGTTGTCTTAGTGCTCTCAAAGACATAGATCTTGAGGCGGAGTGAGCAATCTTCACGATCTAGGCATGCCCATAAAACTTGAGCGTCGTGAAACGATGGCCAATGGTTGAAGACGGCTATGAGCTTTTGAGCTTGACCGACCAAATCGGACTGTTCGTTGCTTTCCATATGAGGGTCTTTAACCATACGGTGAGTTTAAGGGATTTCTCCAGGTAGCGGTGCTCTCCCAACTTTTGACCGTTCTGGGCTACCGGAACTCCAGTCCCAATCGTGAACCTCAGGATCAAACCCACTATGAGACTGATCGCCATAGTCTATGTCCCTGATCGCTCTCCCATCTTCACCGTATACACGCACGGTCTTCCCGTTCTTGGAAGGAAATGTCTGAACGCTGTCGGGCTCTCCTCGGATAGGGGTCCTGCTTCGCAACGCTGCAAGCTGACCCAACATCCAGAGAGTTACCTTCACCTCGATTCTGTCCTTGAGCCATTCACCTGGAGCACAGCCGCAAGAGCCTTGAAATCCAGCAGCGACCAAGTCCTCATAAGTCCCGCCAGACATGTAGACCTTAAACTTTCTTCCAGAGTTGCCGTCGTATTCCCAATCATCTACCAAGTCCCCTACTCTCTCAAATGCATCGGCAACCTGAAAGGTAAGAGATTTAGAAGAGCTTGTACCCTGGATAGCGATGTCGACCGATCCAGGAGGGCAGTGACGGGATGCATCGACTGTACCGCCAGCATATGAACTTTCAGAACAGCTGCTTCCAAAGTCTACAGAAACACTAGCCGGCAACATCCCATCAGGGTCGTTGAAGTTGATTGGATCATTCCCGACATAGCTGTAGCGATTCCATGATTGTGGATTAGAGAGGCGCGGCGCACCCTGATCGGGGCTCATGAACCTACCCCACTGGCTAGAATAAAACCGTTGATCGGCGTAATCTAAATTTGTTGCCGTATCACGCGTGTAGGTGGCGAATTTAATGCCGTCCTGTCCGTTCGGGGTCTTCTCTTCGCCGTAGGGGTAGGTCTTGGCCGCGGACCCGAGCCGGTCCTGCGTGAACGGCACGAGGGCACCTGGAATTCCGTGCGCGATCAATTTTCCTGTGAAGTAGAGGTTCTGGTCCGTTGCAGTGTCGGTGAGGACTGGCGGAATCGCATAGCCTTGAACGTTGTGATTCGAGAAGCCCGGCACGTAGGTTCCCATCCGCTTTCCGTCGATGCCGTAGAAATACAACTCGATTCCGTACACGTTGCTATTCCCATTTACACTACCGTCCCATTTCCAGACGCGCTTGTTCGAGGCGTCGTAGCCGTATTGAAGACCCGGGACGGAGATCAGCCTGTTCTCTGCGTCGTATTGCGCGAGGCCGCCCGCTGGCAGCGATAACAGATTTCCGTTCGCGTCGTAACTTCTTCCGACGATGCGGTTGGTTGCCGGATCGATGGAGATGGACATGGTGGGAGCCGAACCCTTGGTTACCGATTTTGCGTTCAGGTTTCCAAATCCGTCGTAGCCGAAGCTCTGGCCCCAGGGCGTGGTCACCTGATCCGATGCCGCGGTGGTGGAGGCGGCAATCAGCCGGGTCAGCGAATCGTAGGTATATTGCACCTCCTCTCCGCTGGTCATGTCTTTCTGTGAGGTGATCTTGCCATTGTTCTGGGTGGCCGAGAAGCGGTATTGCAGGTTCAAGTTGCTGGCGTTCAGGCTGGTCAGTTGCAACATGCTGTTGTAGGTGCGCGTTTCAGCGACACCTAAGTAGTTGATCGAGAGCAGCTCGTTGGCAGGTCCATACTGGACATTGGAAGCGAATAATGCGTTGGTGTCGTCGGTCATGCCGGTGGGCCGGTGCATTGTGTCGTAAGAATAGGAATAGACCCGGCCGGGATTTGCGACCACTTGCACCGGGTAGAAATCTTCCGAGGCCCTGTAGGTGTTCGGATAGCTCACGGAGGTCATCTTTCCCTCACTATCGTATCCATATCCAGCATCGATGTTTAGCGATCGCGTCACCGGATTGATTCCACCATCGCCATACAGTGTTTGATTGAACTGCATCCGCTTTTTGCTTGGCTGGCCCGCGAGGGTGTAGCTGTACATATCAATGAACTGGCCGATGGGGGATGGCGCATGCAGGATGGCGGCGAGACGACCGAGCGTGTATTGCGAGAACGCCGGATCGAATGGATTTGCGTCGTAGTAATAGGTCCGGAGTGCACTGCCGGCAGTGCTGACTTGGGATAGCCGGTTGTAGCCGTCGTAAGAATAGCCGAGTTGGATGCCTCTTGCGTCCGTCTTGGTGGCGGCCAAACCAACTGCATTGTAGGTGTACGAAACCGTTCCGGTCTCGGGATTGGCCGCGCTGCGGAGGAATGCGCCGGGGTTGTTCGTTGCCGGGTCGATGTAATTGAAGGTGCGGATTTGGGTTGCGCCATCGCGCGGCATGCTGACCTGGATCAGATGATTGAGCACGTCGTACGCATACAACGTGGTGTAGGAGCCGCCGCCTGGGCGGGGCTCGGCCACCTGGGTGAGATTGCCCATGGCATCGGAGGTGAAGGTTTTCCAGTTTCCGGCCGGATCTGTGGTGGTCACGGTGTTGCCTTGGTATGCGTAGGATTTCGTGCTGGCTCCATCGGGCGACAGGACGCTGACGGTTCTGCCGATCGCATCATAGGTATACGTCGTCCAGTATTGTGCGGCGCCGGGTGCGTGCGGCTGCGATACCTGCTTCATCTTCCCGAGCGGACTGCAGCCGCAGGGAGCGTATACGGTATCAACGACCGATTTGGTGGTGGTAGCGTCGCCGGTTTCGGCCTTGATGGTGCGGCCGAATCCATCCATGGTGGTCCGGACCCAATGTCCGTTGGTGGTCGCAGTTTTGGTGGGCGGCGAGGCGGTGTCGTTATACGCGTAAGTGGTGGTGGCTCCGTAGGGAGAAACTGTCGATGTTGGCCGGGCGTTTGCATCGTAGAACACCTGGGCAGCATCTCCGTTGGCTCCGGTTTGTGAGCTTGTGCCGAGGAACGAAGTCCAGGTGAGGCTGTTGGTGAGGCTGTTGGTTGTGATGGCCGAGGGGGCTGCCCAGTTTGTGCTGGAATTGGTGGCAACCGACGTGGTGACGCCGTTCACCGTGGTGCTGGCCGCAGCGCCCGTAATGTCGAAGGACCGGCATGTGGTCACGGCTGGACGGACTCCTGTATTCCACGCCTCGGGTGTCACGCCGGGGGTGAAACTTGCGGTTAGATTGCCTCTGTAAGTAAAGCCTGTCCCATAGGTAGCGTCGTGCTCCCGGACGCCGGCGACATCAGATAACATGCCAGAGCCGCAGAACAGGAAGTACTGATCGTAATGGTTTTGGACTAATGATACTGTTCTTATCAGGTCGTTGACCGTGCTGCTAACAAGCCGGTTCCGGATGAAGCGGGACGTGTAGTTCGGGTCTGCTAGATACGTATTGGTGTAGGTCCGGACGGGCGTGGTTAGATTGCCGTAATCGAAGACCTGCATTTGCGTGACGTTGCCGTATTGGTCCAGGGTTTGGGTTGCTTTTTTGGTGACGGCATACGGCTGATTTGGATCTAGGATCGTCTGCGCGGCGGAGATGTAGGGATTGCCAGCGGGATCTTGGGCCCAGGTATAGTAGGTCAGATCCTTCATTAATCCATCCGAGTTCCGGCGCTCATAATACGAATCCGGCAGCCCCACGTTAAACTGCGTTCCATCGTACCGAAGGACCCAAACCTTTCCCGCATCGGCGGCTATATCAACCCAGTTCGCATAGTAATGCGCGGTTCGGCCCGTATCGGCCGCCGTATCGCGGCCCATCACATGTTGTGTTTCTGGCGCCCCGGGTCCTGTCGAAATAAAGCGTGACCCGATCTCGCGCTGTATCCGCGAACCTATGAAAGTGAACGGCGTGTATACCCAGCGCAAATGCCCGCCATAAGGGAAGGTGGTCTGCGTGAGCTCTCCGCTCTGGCTTCCATCGTAGGCGAAGGAGGTGGTCAGTCCGGTTCCGGTCTGATTCATGCTTTGCAGGAACGACCAGTTGCCGAAATTCTGAGAAGGCGAAAAGGGAGACAGCAACGCGCCGGTTGTATAGGCGAAGGTGTATTTCTCGGCGGTGCCGATGTTGTTCTGAATCCCGGTCAAGTGCGGAATGGGGTCGGTGTTGAACGTGAAATTATAAGTCGAATAAACCGATGGTCCTCCGGTAGCCCGCACATCCTCGATCTGCTGAATCCGCGCCGAGGAGTCCGGCCAGGTGACCCCGATCCCCGGGTTATAACGGATCAGGATTTGATTGCCGTTGGTGTCCTGCATGAGTGTCGGGTATTGGGTGCCGGTGTCCTGCTCAGTGCCGGCCGACAGCGCTCCGAATACCCAGAAACTTCCATCGGTAAAATATAATCTTTGCGCCGTGGAATCGTAGGAGACATAGATGCTTTCCTTTGAGGTCCAGACTCCTCCGTTGTTCTGGTCGAGCCGGTATTCGGCGCCGGTGCCGTCAATGAACAGATAGTGATGCACGATGAGATAGGCCTGGTAGACCGGAGTCAGAGAGCCGGCCTGCAGTCTCCATCCGTAGCCGTAACCGGTGTCCCTGCCAAGCTGCCAGGTTCCCGCCGGGTCCTGCCGCCAGTTTTGGGAGTTGTAGCTGAGATTGAATCCCACGCCCCAGCCTCCACGGCCTTGCACTTTCACCAGCGGGATGGTGAAGTTCAGATTGCCGGAAACCATGTCGATCTGCTCTCCGGCTCCGCCCCAGTATGATCCGGTGGGCCGGACGCCAACTCGGCGGGCGTCGATGGAACCGGCTGGGGGCGTGGTCACTGAGATCGTTGTGTTCGAGGCGTTCCAGTGATAGTCGATGGCTTGGAACAGGTAGCTGTAAGTGGTGCCTGGAGAGACCGCCGTATCGGACAGGGTGGGCTGCGAGGTGCTGGCAAACCACTGGCCGTTCCGGAAGATTTGGTAATAGGCGACGCCGGTTCCGTTGGGATCGTCGAGCGGCGATTGCCACTGGAAGTCGATGCGGTTGGGCAAGGGCCAAGCCGCGATGGTCTGGGCGTTGATGGGGGCGGGCGCGATGTGCTCGCGCGGGCCGAGCGCTACCTTTGAGATGCTGTTTGCGGCGGGGGCGTAGGACAGGCCGATGCCGGGTTGGCCGGTGGCGATGGAGGCGTCGTTGATCCATCCGGAACAGGTGGAATCGATGTAAAGAGCGAAACTGCCGCCCATGGCGACGGCCCGGAGGACCATGCCGGCATGGCAGGGGACGGTGTTGGCCAAGAGGCTGGTGATGGCGCCGGAGACTCGTTTGACGATGGACAGAGTGGCGGTGCAGGTGGTTCCCGAGTAGGTGGGATTGGAGAGGACGGCGGCGTAGAACGTGCCGGTGTTGGCGTCGGCGTTGGCGTCGGGCGAGGCCCGGAGATAGAGATAGTAAGTGCCGCCGGACGCGGTCAGGTTGAGGGTGGTGCGGACCTCATAATCGCTGACGCCGCCGGGGACCCCGTAGTTGGAAATCAGAGCGCCGGTTCCGGTGGAGGTGATTCCATTCGATTGCGCGGTGACGGCTCCGGTTTGGGTCCACCATGTGGTGTTGACGGCGTTCAGAGTGTCTGAGTAATACGGCTGGTATCCGGGTGCGGGGGCGCTACAGTTGACCGCGAACGCGCCGCTGTTGCCGATGGGAACCATGGAGCCGGCTTGATACGCATAGATGATGTGCTGGGCGCCGTCCTTAAGACCGTTGGGAGTGAGGAGCGAGAAGGCGTGATATCCATTTCCGATTCCGGCGTTCAACAGATCTTGGCGGAAGTTGGCGGCTGTAATGGTGACGATGGGATTGGAGCCGTCGTATAGATCGATATTGATGGGCGTGTTGGGGCGATTTGGGTCGAAGGCCCAGCCGGAAATGGCGGTGCAGTTGGCGGCTTCGACCCAGCCATCGTAGGCGAAGGCGGCGGGCGATAACGAGAGCGCGAGCAGGGCGAGGATAGTTTTCATCGCATCCTCACGCCGAAGTTGTCGAAGTTGAAATCCTTTTTGTGTTTCTTGAAATCGGTTTCGATGTCGTCGCGCTTGTGGACGTTCTTTACGAATGTTTTTAGGCTGGCGTCGGCTTGGATGGGTTTGAAAGCGGCGCGGTCGGCGGCTACGAATTCGGTGAGCGCCATTTTGCCGTCGTCGCTGGTTTCAAATTGGTAGGCGAGGATGCCGGTCCGGAGGTTGGGGCGCATTTGGCCCGGCGCGGGGGCGTACATGGGGCGCTTGGGATCGGCCATGGTTCCTTTGCCGATTAATGGCACTACTGACAGGAGCCGCTCATGCGTGTTGCGGGGGTCTACTTTTTGTTGGGCGAAGAGATTTAGGGCTAGCAGGAATGGCAATAGGACTTTCATGCGGTGAATCCCTCCGGATTGAATGGTGTAAGAAGGACTATACGGGGAATTGGGGAGTGGTGGTATTGGTGGATTGGCCTAGTATGGGGGGGGGATTATTGCTTAGAGGGTGGGTCGGAAAAATCCGAGTAGCTAAGGACGATTCGGAGCAATTGCTTTGGAAAATCGCGCGGCTTCCAGTACATTCCAAGTAACTACGGGTACAGACGGAGCATCCCTATTCAACTGACCAGAGAACTTGAATTTTCTAGGAGAAGATATTCTTGCGGGCGCTCTTCATTGCCATACTGTTCTACGCTATTCCTTGCCGCTGCCGAGCTTGGTGGCGTCGTTGAAGTCCGGCATGTCGGACAGCTTGTTGGCATTGGCCAGCGGTGCGACGATCTTCTTGCTGATCTGGTCGCCGATATCGGGCTTGCCCTTGAGGGCGGCCATGTCCTTGAAACTGGACCCTTCGGGAATGCTGATGGGCGCGTAAGGCACGCCGGCGTATTTGTCGCTGACGTATTTGATGAATAGCAGGACGAGGACGTAATCCTTGTATTGGCTGGCGTCCATGCCGCCGCGTAGTTCATCGCAACTGGACCAGAGGGAGCTGTAGAGTTCCGATTTTTTGAGGGCCATTATTTTGTCTAAGGACGCGAGCGGGTTGGGCGGCCGAAGAACTTATCGTCTCTCATTGCGCCAGGAGGAGTAATGTTTCCGGGGCAGTCCGCTTGCTCACGCGCGCGGCTCGGGTGCGGTTAGCGCGGCTCGGGTTGCAGTTAGTGGCCGATGATGCCGCTGTCCAGGGCGTATTTGATTAGCTGGGCTACGCAGCCTACGCCCAGGCGCTGCATGATTTGAGTTTTGTGGAACTCGACGGTCTTTACGGAGATGCCCATTACGTGGGCGATCTCCTTGGCGGTGTTGCCTTCGGTCACTAACTGGACCACCTCGCGCTGGCGGGGAGTCAAGGTCTCGCCACCGTTTTTCGAGCCCTCTTTCAAGTAGTTGGCCGGCATGGCGATGGCGTCCGATACATGGGTCTTGCCCTGCATGACATCGTGAATGGCGGTGACCAGTTCGGAGGCGGCGGACCGCTTGAGCACGTATCCGGATGCGCCGGCGCGGAACGCTTCACGGACGTATCCGGTTTCCGCGTGCATGGTGAGAAAAATGATCCGCACGTGCGGCATGGTCTGCCTAAGGCGCTTGGCGGCGTCCATTCCATTCATCACAGGCATGGAGATGTCGAGCAATACGACATCGGGTTGGAGCCGCTCGGCGGCTTCGACCAAGGCGCGGCCATCCTCAACAGTTCCGACCAGGTCAAAATCATCGTGAAGAAGTTTGGCGAGGCCTTCATTGACCAGCGTATGGTCGTCGGCCAATAAAACCTTGGTGCGCAGGGCGATCTCTTGAGCCTTCATAGTTTCCGGCGGTCTTGAGTTTGAGCTTTGAAACGAATCCGGACAACAGCCTGGGTGCCAGCACCCAGTCAGGATTTTATCACGATACTATCTCCAAATAGCACCTTTCCTGCTCTTGTACCGTATTTACCCCCGCAACTGGCGATCGATGACGGACTCCAGTGTCTGCTGGGATTGCACTCCACTTAGCCGAACATCTCCTATAAGGAACAGCGGCACTCCCGTAACCTGCACATCTTCAGCCGCATGGCGAAGCAGATCGCCGACGCGTCCGGCATAGGTCCGATCCTTCAGGGAGTTTCCGATGGCTCCTGCATCGAGACCCGCGGCGGACGCCACACGAGCCAGTACTTCAGGGTTTCCGATATCCTCACTTCGCTGAAAGAACGCGCGCATCACGGCCGCGTTGTACTCGCCGCCGGATCCCCTATCCTTAGCGAACTCCAAACCTTCGAAGGCGAGCCGTGTGTAGGGTTGAGGAGAAACAGCCGGGAGCCGGATCTCTATCCCCATTCGAGCGGCCAAGGGATAGACGGAGTTCTTCCATGCCGTTTCCAGATAGGAGTCCTCCGGCCGGAGTGTTGGGGCGGGCCAGGGGCGCAACTCGAAGGGCATCCAGACGATCTCGACGTCCTTGCCGCGCACCGCGCCGTTCAGCGGAAACTCCGCCAAAAAACAGAAAGGTCAGACGTAATCGGAAAATACACGGATCGAAAGCGGCGCAGTCATCTTGGTTAGACACACTGGCACGGTATTTGTAGCACAGGGTGGCTAATTCCTCATCCACTGCGATACTATCTTGAACTAAGGAATCCCTCCCATGAAGCCAGTGATTTGGGCAATTGCTCTCGCCATCCCGGCCGTGTCGAGCGGCGCTCCCGCTACTTGTGAAAGTCTGGCCGCTCTGGCGCTGCCGAACAGTACTGTAACGATCGCCGAATCCCGAGCGGCCGGTGAATTCACGCCGCCTGGCGGGAAACCAATCGCCAATCTTCCGGCGTTCTGCCATGTCGCCGGATCGATCAAGCCTTCCGCCGACTCCGACATCCGTTTCGAGGTTTGGCTGCCGATGTCCTCCAACTGGAACGGCAAATTCCAGGGGATCGGCAATGGCGGCTATGCGGGCGCGATCAGCTTTGCGGGACTGGCGGACGCCGTGCGGAACGGGTACGCCACGGCGTCAACGGACACGGGCCATCAGGACAGCGGCAACTCCGCCAAATGGGCGCTCCATCATCCTGAAAAGATCGCCGATTACGGCTATCGAGCGATCCATGAGACGGCGGCGGTTGCAAAAGCCACCATCGGCGCATTCTATGGCAAAGCGCCGAGCCGGTCGTACTTCAACTCGTGTTCCAATGGCGGCCGCCAGGCGCTGATGGAAGCGCAACGCTATCCAGCCGACTATGACGGCATCATCGCCGGCGCGCCTGCGAACGATTGGACTCATCTGCTCTCGTCGGCCGCTTCCGGCGTCAAAGCTACGCTTTCCGAACCAGCCAGCTATATTCCGGCGGCGAAGCTTCCAGCGATTGAGGCAGCCGCGCTTGCGCAATGCGACACCGTGGACGGCGTGAAAGACGGCGTGATTGAAAACCCGATGGCCTGCCAGTTCGATCCGTCGCCGCTGTTGTGTAAGGATGTTGAATCCGATTCGTGCCTCACGGTGGCACAACTCACGGCGTTGAAGGCGATCTACCGAGGACTTACGAGCGATGAAGGGAAGCAGATGTTTCCAGGGCTGTCTCCGGGCGGCGAGGCCGAGCCGGGTGGATGGGCCGCTTGGATAACCGGCGATGCGCCGGAAAAAAGTTTGATGTACGCCTTCAGCACGCAATTTTTCAAGAACATGGTTTACAGCGATCCCGACTGGCAGTTCCGCTCCTTTGACCCGGACCGCGACGTGAAGGCCGCCGACGAGAGGATGGCCCGCGATTTGAATTCCACCAATCCAGACCTGAGCGCGTTTCAGAAGCGCGGCGGCAAACTGATCCTGTATCACGGCTGGGCGGACGCCGCCATTCCCGCCGTGAACGCCATCCACTACTACGACAGCGTGATTTCCAAGATGGGAGCGGGCAATGCTGGGGGCTTTGTGCGCCTCTACATGGTGCCTGGGATGGAGCATTGCGGGGGCGGGGCGGGTCCGAACGGTTTTGGCCAGGCCGGCACGCCGAATGGGGACCGCTTGCACAGCATCGACGCGGCGCTGGAAGCGTGGGTGGAGCAGGGGACGGCGCCGGATCAACTCATCGCAACGAAGTACAAGGTTAATGCCGACCCGAAGAGCGGAGTGCTGCGAACCCACCCGCTGTGCCCCTGGCCGGAGGTAGCGAAATATAAAGGCTCCGGCAGCACGGATGACGCGGCTAGCTTTGCATGCGGGAAGTGAGGACTCAATGATGCTTATTTTGTGGCTGTTGCTTTTGACGATGTCCGGCTACGCGCAGACATCCACCGGGCAACTGTCGGTAACCGTGCTGGATCCATCGGCGGCGGCGGTGCCGGGGGCAATGGTCCGGCTGACTGGTTCCGATACGGGAAATACTCTGCGCTCGATAGAGACGAATGGATCGGGCGTGGCCACGATTCCTCTGGTGCCGCCGGGTAAGTATGATCTGTCGGTCACGTTCGCGGGCTTTAAGAATGCGGTCCGCCGTGAGGTTTCGGTGGACGTGGGCAGCATCGCCGCTGTATCGATCACGCTTGAGACGGGCAGTTCCTCAGACTCGGTTACGATCACGGCCGATGCGCCACTGGTGGAAGATAAGTCGGCAACCGTGGCGCAAGTGGTGACGGCGCAGCAAATGATCGACCTGCCTCTTAATGGAAGAAATTATCTGTCACTGGCGAACCTGACGGCAGGGACCATTCCCTCCGCTGGAAGCCGGGACCAGACCTTTTCCGCATACGGCAACACGGGGTTGCAGAACGCATTTCTGCTGGACGGCGGGCGCAACGAAAACTACCTGCGAGGGTTGGATAACCGCACTAGGGACATGGTCCGGCCGCCGCTGGACGCCTTGAGTGAGTTCTCGGTTCAGACGAGCAATTTTTCGGCCGAGTACGGCGCAGCGGCGGGGGCGGTGGTGAGCGCGATCACCAAGAGCGGCACGAATAGCGTACACGGATCAGGCTACGATTTTCTGCGCAACGATTATTTGGACGCCACGAACTTTTTCGCGCAGACCAAACCATTACTCGTCCGCAATCAATACGGCGGCTCTCTGGGTGGGCCGGTCCGGAAGAACAAGGCATGGATCTTTGGAGCTTACGAGGCGTCACCGAACCGGAGCGAATCCACCAGCACTTCGACCGTGCCGACGGCGGCGCAACGTAGCGGCAATTTCGGTTCAACGGCGATTTACGATCCGGACACGACGCGGGCGAATCCGAACGGGTCCGGCTATATACGGGATCTATTTCCGAATAACGCGATCCCGATTTCGCGATTCAATTCGTTAGGGGTGAAGTTGCTGAACGAGTACCCGCTTGCGAATGTGCCGGGCTCCTCCACGCTGTTCATCGCGAATTCGCCGCAGAAACAGGACAACAAGAATGGGGTGGTGCGGGGCGATCTGCAGGTGAGCAGCAAGGATTCGATGTTTGGCCGGTATTCCATCTCGCGCGGTTTCCTGAACGCTTCGGCCGGGTTGCCGCTTCCGGCCCAAACGCCGGTGAATCGCCAGACGGACTCCACCAGTTTCGGCTATGGTTACAAGCGGACGTTAAATCCCACGCTGATTAACGAACTGCGCTTCACTTGGACCACGATCAATCTGCATCAGGATGCAATTCAGCCGCTAGACCTGATCATTCCCGGGAGCCTCGATGCACGAGTGACCAGCGGTACGCCTACGTTCGGGGTGTCGGGCTATGCGAGCCTGGGCAGCCAGCCGGGTTGCTGCGCAAATAGTCCGCTGCGAAAATCGTCCGGTGTATGGGATTGGTCGGACAACCTGTCAAAGTCGATCGGTGCGCATGTGCTGAAGTTCGGCGGCGAGTTCATTCTGATCCGGCCTTCGACATTCGCGGCTAGCAACGGACGCAGCAGTTTCGGCTTCAGCGGCGTGTTCACGCAGAATCCGCTGAGCCGCTCTGGAACCGGCACGGCGGTGGCGGATCTGCTGCTCGGTTATGCCAATTCGCTGACTAGCGGCACGGTTGCCGAGTCCGTGGAGCGCGCCTGGTTCGGAGCGGGATATGTGCAGGACCAATGGACGCTCAACCGGCAACTCACGCTGAACCTGGGCCTTCGCTACGAATATGCAGCGCCGTACATTGAGACTAACAACCGCATGGCAAATTTTATTTTGGACGGCGGCGATCCGCTGTATGGGAAATTGATCCAGGCTGGGGACCCGAGCAGGCCGCGGTCTCTTGTGTATGGCGACAAGAATAACTGGGCTCCCAGAGTTGGACTGGCGTGGCGCGTACCGGGCGTAAACGATCTTGTGGTCCGCAGCTCGGTGGGCATCTTCTACGGACAGGATCAGGGTACGGGCGTAACGAACCGGATGACGAGCAATCCTCCCTATTTCGGTTATGGCGCGCAGACGATCAACAGCGATCAACTGTTTCCATCGAGCGGCTTCCTTTTAGGCCCCAGTGCGTCCATTGCGCGTCCGGGCGCTATCGATCCGCAGAAATTTACACTTGTACCCACTGCGACATCGACGCTGGTAAGTTGGCCGAGCCATCAAGACGCCGAACGTCGCGCAGTGGAGTTTCAGCGTGGAGAAGAGTCTTCCCTGGAATATGGTGGCTGAGGTGAATTACGTCGGCAACCATGGGGTGCAAGTGCTGGGCATTGGAGAGGGCAATCAGCCGCTGGTGCTTGCGTCAACGACGGTGGTGTCGCGCCGCCCGCTTGCCAAATACACCGTGGCGTCCGTGAAGGCCGTTGGTAACTGGAACATGAGTTATTACGAGGGCTTGTCGTCCAAGTTGGAGAAGCGGTTTCAGAGCGGCGTGTCCTTTCTGACCACCTTCACTTATGGCCATGCACTGGATCTGCAGAATCCGGCGTTGGATTTATGCGACGGTTGCGGCAGCGGGAACACCATCCAGAACAACTACAACCTGGGCGCGAATCGCGCGTCGGCGGATAACGATGTGCGGATGCGGTACGTGTTTGCAGGCTCGTTTGAACTTCCTTTTGGCGCGGGCAAGCGGTGGCTGAATCAATCTCGTCTTGGGGCGGCGGTTCTGGGTGGTTGGCGCGTGACCGGTATTTACCAGGCGCAGACCGGCCTTCCCTTCACGCCCTCGCTGTCCTTCGATGCGGCGAACGCGGGCACCACTACGCGGCCCAACCGGATTTGCGACGGAAATATCGATGGGCGCATGCTACAGCATTGGTTCGACACGACGTGTTTCGTGGCGCCAACCTCATTGACCTTCGGTAATTCCGGAAGGAACGTGCTTCGGGCTCCAGGGAGAAGCAATTTGGATCTGAGCGCACAGCGGGATTTCCGTATGCCGATTGAACACGCGACGATTCTGCAGTTCCGTGTGGAAGCCTTTAATGGATTGAACCATCCGCAGTTTGCCGCGCCTGGCGCCACGGTTGGCAACGCAGTCAACGGAATTATCACGGCCACGGCGTCGGAAAACCGGCAGTTGCAACTAGGAGCGAGGGTAACGTTTTGAAATGTGAAATGGAAGGGGTTGACCGGCAGGCTTAAAGTCATGACAAGCAGCGGCCTGCGCCGGAAAGCAGACCGCCACGAGCCATGATCTGAGTGAATCCTTAGGCGTGGGGCGAAAGTCTGCCGGGGCGCCCTTGGATTTTGGGCTTGTCAAAGGCGGAAATAAGAATATTCGATTGTCAAGGAACGAGCGGCGGTTCTGCCTCCGCAGGCGCGACCGCCATCAAAGCGGGTCAAAGCAAACAAAAAAGACCCACTGCGGCTTAAAAACCCACTTAGATACTGGAAAGTTGTTGGTCCGGCTGTCATTTATAAAAAGATATGATCGGTTTTCGAGCCGGGACATCGGGGATGACCGGTACTGGCCTGTTTTCGACGGTGCTGACAGGCTCTGAAAGCTCGGGTGGGCGGTTCACAGTCAGGGTTTCCGGTTCGTTGGTGTCCGGTTCACAGTCAGGGTTTCCGGTTCGTTGGTGTCCGGTTTAGGGCCGTTTCGTAATTCTGTGATTTCGGGATTGGGTTCGTTTCGTAATTTCGTGGATGTTGCTGAATCCAGGCGGTCTTGCTGCAAACGCAGGAGCGTTTTTAGGGCGCGGTCGCACATCCGGCTGTAGGCTGTTTCGTAGCGCAGCAGGAGATCGAGGGAATCGTTCTTCGTTGGCCATGGCGGTAAAGGCGACAGTGGTCCGGGTGGCCTGGTCGATATGGTTGAAGGTCTTTGCGATCTCTTCTTCCTGGTGGTCCATTTTGAGATCGAGAGCGGCGGTCTGCATGCACCAGATCCGGCGTAGACGCCATTGGGCCGCGACTATTTGGTCGATGAGGTCCATTTCGACATCGTCCTCGGGTTGGAAGCGGTCGATGTAGCTCTGCATGAGCGCGTTGAATTGGGATTCGGACTCGTTGGTCAGCACCAGCGCCTTGCCCGTGAGTCCGTGGCGAAGGGCGTTCATTGAGGATTTCTTGATTCCTTCGGGGGACTTGGTCCCGGCGGCCTGCGCGCCGTTTTTGCGGGCGATCTTGCGTTTGTTTCTGGATGACATTTGTGGTTCCTCTACGCATAGAGTAGAGGAGTGGGTGTGCGGGTATTTTGCAATTTCCGGGTAAGTTGTTGGGGGGATTGGGAAGAAAGTTGGAAAACTTTTGTCACCACCGCGCGGAGACCCTTGCTCCGGACGCGCTATCCAGTGGCGTTACGGCATGCGGCTTAGCCAGTCCCAGAAGGTGTATTTCGCCATGAAGATTATAATCTCCCCAGGTTTGGCTGGTATTTCTTTACGCTGAGGTTTTTTTTGGCGGACACAGGTTTCACCGACAATACCCGATTCCAAGAAAAGAGCAGTTTGATATATGTCAGATGAGCATTGCAACTCGCGTTGGACATGGACCGCCGTTGCTGGTGGCCATGCTTATCGGTGGCTTATTTCTCGGGTCCCCATGCAATTCAGCTAAGTTGAGCCGAACAGGAATTCCGTTCACTGGCCGGCCTGTTTTTGATTCCATGACGCCGACTGTGACTTCCTCAGCCGCCATGGTGCTTTCGATGGTGACCAATACCACCGCAAGGACCCAAAGAGTAGCCGTCATGGTTGGCAACCCGGATCTGAGCGCGCACTATATTAGCATCATGAACCGGCCCCACTGGCTGGAGTAATTCGTTAATCTTAAAGCAAAACTCCTCTTCAGCGAGGCTATCTTAATAAGGCGCTCGTGCGGCTCGCTGGTTTATCACGAGTTCCGATACGAGTCTTGCCTTCCTGATCCGAATAAAGAGAAATCAATTTCGCAGTTGTCGCCGGTAAAACCTTGATGGTGTACTCTGAAACACCTGCTTCAATTTCCAAGCGGTATCCATCCCGCTCTGCGCGTTCAACAATACTTCCGATGGCGCTGCAACCCTCACGGGCGAGCTCTGAAAGTGCGAGATAATGCCCGAGTATACCGTGGCAACGGTCTTCAGCCGTCCTGATATCGTCGATATAAGTCATCGCCCCGCGAACGCCTGGAAATCCGTGCGCGATCAACTTCCCCGTGAAGTAGAGGTTCTGGTCCGTCGCACTGTCGGTAAGGACTGGCGGAATCGCATAGCCTTGAACGTTGTGATTCGAGAAGCCAGGCACGTAGGTTCCCATCCGCTTTCCGTCGATGCCGTAGAAATACAACTCGATTCCGTACACGGTGCATGGTGTCGTAAGAATAGGAATAGACTCGCCCTGGGTGAGCGACTTGCACCGGGTAAAAGTCGTCCGAGATTGTATACGTGCTCGGGTAGCTCACCGAAGTCATCTTTCCCTCACTATCGTATCCATATCCAGCATCGATGTTTAGCGACCGCGAGACCGGATTGGTTCCACCATCGCCATACAGTGTTTGATTGAATTGCATCCGCTTTTTGCTTGGCTGGCCCGGAAGGGTGTAGCTATACATGTCGATGAACTGGCCGATGGGGGATGGCGCATGCAGGATGGCGGCCAGACGGCCGAGCGTGTACTGCGAGAACGCCGGATCGAATGGATTTGCGTCGTAGTAATAGGTCCGGAGTGCACTGCCGGCAGTGCTGACTTGGGATAGCCGGTTGTAGCCGTCGTAAGTGTAGGCAAGCTGTTGACTCTTCGCGTCCGTCTTGGTGGCGGCCAAACCAACTGCGTTGTAGGTGTAGCAAACCGTTCCGGTCTCGGGGTTGGTGGCGCTGCGGAGGAATGCGCCGGGGTTGTTTGTTGCCGGATCGATGTAATTGAAGGTGCGGGTTTGGGTTGCGCCATCGCGCGGCATGCTGACCTGGATCAGATGATTGAGCACGTCGTACGCATACGACGTGGTGTAGGAGCCGCCGCCCGGGCGGGGTTCGGCCACTTGGGTGAGATTGCCCATGGCATCGGAGGTGAAGGTCTTCCCATTGCCCGCTGCGTCTATGGTAGTGACGGTGTTGCCTTGGTACACATAAGATTTTGTGCTGGCTCCATCGGGCGACAGGACGCTGACGGTTCTGCCGATCGCGTCATAGGTGTAGGTGGTCCAGTATTGGGCGGCGCCGGGTGCATGCGGCTGCGAAACCTGCTTCATCTTCGGTGACGATGGGATTGGAGCCGTCGTATAGATCGAGGTTGATGGGTGTGTTGGGGCGGCTTGGGTCAAAGGCCTAGCCGGAAATGGCGGTGCAGTGGCGGCTTTGACCCAGCCATCATAGACGAAGGCGGCGGGCGATAACGCGGAGCGCGAGCAGGGCGAGGATGGTTCTCATCGTATCCTCACGCCGAAGTTGTCGAAGTTGAAATCCTTTTTGTGTTTTTTGAAATCGGTTTCGATGTCGTCGCGTTTATGGATGTTCTTTACGAATGTTTTTAGGCTGGGGTCAGCTTGGATGGGTTTGAAAGCGGCGCGGTCGGCGGCTACGAAATCGGTGAGAGCCATTTTGCCGTCGTCGCTGGTTTCGAATTGGTAGGCGAGGATGCCGGTCCGGAGGTTGGGGTGCATTTGGTTTGGCGCGGGGGTGCACATGGGGCGCTTGGGAACGGCCATAGTTCCTTTGCCGATTAATGGCACTACGCACAGCAGCCGCTCATGCGTGTTGCGCGGGTCTACTTTTTGTTGGGCCAGTAGGGACGATTTATTGCTTAGGGAGTGGGTCGGATTTTTCCGAGGGCGGCTTGCTTGGGGGCGCGAATGAGTTGTACAACACAAGATTGGATTAGAAACTGCCCGGCAGTTGCAACTAGGAGGGGGATAACGTTTTGAAACCTGAAATGGAAGGGGTTGTTTCGCGGAGAACTCTGCTGGGAGGAGCGCTGGCCGCTACTCAGGTGAAGATGCTGCCTGGAGCGGCTCCGGGTAAACCGAATGTTATTGTAATTCTGTTTGACGATTTGGGAATGCACGACTTCGGGCATCTGGGCGCGGCGGATTTGCGTACGCCGAATATCGACCGTTTGGCGGACGGCGGGACGGTTTGCCGGAACTGGTATTCGAATGCGCCGGTGTGCGCTCCCGCTCGTTCAACGCTGATGACGGGCCGTGTGCCCATTCGTGCGGGCGTGCCGAATAACGGGCAGGCGCTACGCCCTTCGGAGAAGACCATCGCGTCGGTGTTGAAGAGCAGCGGATATTCCACTGGGCTTACAGGGAAGTGGCATTTGGGATCGACGCCGGATACTGTTCCGAATGCGCACGGGTTCGATTACTTTTACGGATTTCTGGAGGGGTGCGTCGATTATTACTCGCATCGCTACTATTGGGGCGAGCCCAAGCGCGCCAATTTCCATGACTTGTGGCGGAATCGCGAGGAGATCTTCGAGGATGGGCGGTATTTGACCGAACGGATCGGCGAAGAAGCGGTCTCGTTTATCACGCAGAAACGGGAGTCGCCGTTCTTCCTTTACACAGCATTCAACGCGGTGCACTATCCGATGCACGCTCCGGAGAAGTATTTGCAGCGGTTTCCAAATCTGCCGCCCGAGCGCAGAATGTACGCGGCGATGCTGTCAGCGGCGGACGATATGGTCGGCGCAATGGTAAGCGCCCTGGAGCGGACCGGGCAGCGGGAGCGGACATTGATCTTCATGTTAGGGGATAACGGCGCGACCACCGAACGCCGCGCCGGCCTCCGCCAAAATATCGCCACGGCCGGCAACAACGCCCCGTTCCGCGGATTTAAGTTCAGTGCGTTCGATGGCGGGATGCACGTGCCGGCGCTGGTGAATTGGCCGGGCGTGGTGCCGGGCGGACAAGTGAATCATGAAATTTTGATGACGGCCGACATTCTGCCCACGGTGTGCCATGTCACCGGTGCACGTGCTCCGGGCGACCGGACGATTGACGGGCGGAACATATGGCCGGTGCTGACGGCGGCCGCTAAGTTGCCGCATGAGTTTGTAGCGTGGGCGCAGGGTCCACAACTGGCGATCCGGAAGGGCAAGTGGAAACTGGTCAAGAACGGCGTGGTGCATGATGGGACGCCGGCTGGAGAAAAGCCGTTGGAGGGGGAGGATGCTGTGTTCCTGTCGGACGTGGAGCAGGACCCGGGCGAATCCCGTAATTTGCGCCGGCAGCATCCGGAAGTGACGGATGAACTGCAGACGCTAATGGAGAAGTGGAAGCGGGAGGCAGAGAGTAATTAGGGGAGTCAGGCGGGGTACCCGCCGCCGATTAACGCGGATTGCCCATATATTCCAGGAATTATTGCGGCAGAAGCATCGGATATTCATCAGCGGTGCAATAGCCGCTCGATGCGCGTCACCACTTCTTCATGCTCGATCATTTCGCCTCGATCGGCCTGCTCGATGCCTCGACGGACCAGGCGCAAGGCCGCCTCCTTCACCAACCACTCGGCATCCGTACCGGCGTGAGTGGCGATCTGAGAAAGCTGCGCTTCCTGCTCGGGAGTGAAATGGACTTCCATGCCTATAAGCGTAGGTGCGACCCAGTCAAAATCTATTTCAGCGGTACTTCGTTCTGCTTGATGTAATCTTCGCGGGTGGGTCCGCCGCGCGGACCGATGTAGTGGAACGCTTCGGCGTATTCCACGCCGTATTTCCGGCCGAGGTCACGGCTCCGGCTTAGCAAGAACTGTTTGATGTAGTTGCGGTCGGCTGTGGCATCGTCATCACCGAGCAACGGGAGTTTCTTACCTTCGCGCGCGAGTTCGGCGCGCAAGCGGGAACCGAGGTGGCCACCCGGTCCTTTGGCTACGTTGGCGCGGTTGCAATCCACCTTCTTATCAATTTGGCGGCTGATGTCCACAACGCGCGTGAGTTCCGGCCGGCGCGCAAAATAGTACTTCTCGCGCACTGTATAAGGCTTAACGCCGAGTGCGAACTGCTCTGGATAATCGTGGCTGCGCCCGGCCATCCAGCAGGCCGCCTCCACGCCGCGCGCGATCATGTGGTGATCGGGATTTTCCTCGTCGTGCGCCCAGGGATCCCAGGACACTACGGTGTCCACCTTCAGCGCGCGGATGATCAGAATCAGGCGGCTAATTAATTCGTTGACGGAGATGTCAGCCATCCTATGGTTGTTGTAGTTAAGATCGAAAGTGCGTTGGCAACCCAAAATGCGAGCGACCTCGGCGTTATCCTGTTCATTGCCAAGCACGTTCTCGCCGATTGTCCCGACAGTGCCGAAGCCCGGTTCATCGCCCATATCGTCATTGGTGGCGCGAAGGAGATACCCGGTGTAGCCTTCTTCGATCAGTTTAGCCACCGTGCCCGAAGATGAAAGGGGAATGTCGTCCGAATGCGCCTGCAACGCCAAAAGCACTTTCCCTTTGTGGGGCTGGCCGGATACAGGCTTTTCAACAAAGACATTATCCGTGGCTGGCCGCTGCTGCTGGGCGCCTGCCGGACGGGCCAGCGCGGCCCCAGCCACGATTTTTGTTATGAAGCTACGCCGTAACATGCAACGATTATACGCCGCATATATCCCATGTCAAGGCTATGATATATTATGATTCCGAACCTTCCGATATGAAAATCACTGAGATAAGATCCGCGGGACTGCGTTACGGAACACCGAAGGGCGGCTGGGCGAACGAGCTACAGCCCGGCGACTGCGTTCATACCCTAGTGGCTGTGTTCACCGATGAGGGCGTCACCGGTTGGGGTTCGGCGTTCACGAACGATCAACTGGTTCGCGGGGCTCTGGGTGTTCTGGAGCCGCTGTATTTCGGCGAAACTCCGCTCGAACCGGAACGGGTCAGCGAGAAGCTTCATGCCAACACGTTCTGGATGGGCCGTGGCGGGTCCATTACTCACACGATCAGCGGGATCGATATTGCCATGTGGGACATCCTGGGCAAGGTGACGGGGCAACCGGTTGGCCGCCTGCTGGGAGGACGTTACCGCTCGCGCGTGCGGCCCTACGCTTCTCTCTTAATGGAGGAACCGGGACCGCTAGCGGACCACTTACAAGCCATCTACAGCCGGGGATTTCGCGCGTTCAAGATCGGCTGGGGACCGTTTGGACGGCAGAGCGGGAAGAAAGATGAGGCGATTGTGAGAGCGGCGCGGGAAGCTATCGGCGAGGACGCTCTCCTTATGGTGGATGCGGGAGCGAGCGATGCCTTCTGGCCGCAGGACTACAAGTGGGCTCTGCGGACGGCCGGCATGTTAGCCGACTACGGCGTGTACTGGTTTGAAGAGCCTCTGTTGCCGGACAACCTGCACGATTACATTCGGCTGCGAGAGAATTCTCCAGTGAACATTGCCGGCGGAGAGGTATTGACGCGGAGACAGTCGTTTGCGCCATGGCTGCAGGGCCGGGCGTTTGACATTGTGCAACCCGATGTCACCAAGGCGGGCGGCCTGAGCGAGCAACGGCGCATCGGCTGGATGGCTGAGGAAAACGGCGTGCGGCTTATTCCACACGGATGGAATACGGCCCTTGGGTTGGCCTCGGACCTGCAAATGGCATCCGCCAGCCGCAGCACCGATTTGGTGGAATATCTGACCGGATCGCCCTTCATCGACGAGCTGGCGGTGAAGAAATGGGTATTGGATAACGACGGCATGCTCGCGGTGCCGGATGGCGCCGGTTTAGGAATCGATCTCGATATGGATGCGGTGGAAAAGTATTCCGGAGAGCGGTTTCAGCAGATGTTGGGCCATGCTGGTTAGGATATGAGCGACGCGCTGCCAGCAAGCTATCTGAGCAAGGAAGAGTTGCCCCGAAGACTGGGCATGCTGGACGCCTCGGCAATCGTGATCGGCATCGTTATCGGGTCCGGAATTTTTGTACTGCCGAATCTGATCGCGAGAGAGTTGCCGTCGGGCACGGCCATCCTCGCTGTGTGGATCGTATCGGGCGTGCTCTCGTTTTTTGGCGCGCTCGCTTATGCGGAACTAGGCGCCATGATGCCGGCCACCGGCGGCCAATACGTTTATATTCGCGAAGCATACGGTCCGCTCGCCGCTTTTGTTTGCGGCTGGACTTTCATGTTGGCCGTGCTGTCGGGCGGGACAGCGTGGCTGACGGTGACGTTTTCCATTTACTTGGGGCACTTTGTTCCGCTGACTCCGGTGGCAAGCAAGGTGGTGTCGCTGGCGCTGCTCGCCGTATTGTCGGCTGTGAATTACGTGGGAGTCCGGGAAGGCGCGCGGGTTCAGAGGACGTTCACGTTTCTGAAGATCGCGGGATTGCTGGTGCTGATCGGCGCGGCGTTTTTAAGTCCCCACTCCGCGGCGCCGGCGGTCACCTCGCCGCAGCCGTTTTCGTTTGGAAACTTTGGAGCCGCAATGGCGGCGTGTCTGATGGCCTACAACGGCTGGAGCTACGTGAGCTTCGTGGCGGGCGAGGTGAAGGAGCCACGGAAGAACCTGTTGCGCGCCCTGATGACCGGAATGGCGATTGTGGGAGCGTTGTATGTCTCGGCTAATATCGCTTATTTGAGAATCATGACGATTCCGGAAATCGCCGCGAGCGAGCGTGCCGGCGCCGATCTTGCCATGCGCACCATGGGACCCTATGGCGGAACGTTCGTGTCGCTTGTCGTTCTCCTTTCCATTACCGGAGCCGTCAACGGCTGTATCCTGACGGCCGCGCGTCTGCCATTCGCGCAGGCCCGCGACGGGCTCTTCTTTGCGCGGTTCGGCCGCATTCATCCGGGATTTCAGACGCCCGCGTTCGCGATTCTTTTTGGCGGACTTTGGACAGCCGTTTTGGTGCTCAGCGGCTCTTACGAAACGCTGTACTCATATTCAATCCTGGCCGCCTGGATTTTTTATACGATGAGCGTCGCCGCCGTTTACGTGCTGCGAAAAAAGATGCCGGATGCGCCCCGGCCGTATCGCATGTGGGGCTATCCTTACACCTTGTGGGCTTTCGTCGTTGTCTCGGTCTGGTTCATGGTGAACGCATGGATCATCCAGCCCGGGCCGTCGCTGATGGCGCTTCTTATTGTTGCAACGGGTGTTGCCGTTTACTGGATCTGGCGCAAACCACGGGCTTTGGATGGACAGAAATCTGCTTTGCGGTGACGACGGGACGAGAATCAGATCGGGCCGGAAGCCCGCGGGCGAGTTCAGGCATTCTACCTGCCGCTGATGAACGCGGATTGTGGGGTGAACCCCTTGGGTGGGACACGGAGAAACGCACTTCCCATTCAACGGGAGGGAAGCATGGGCAAGTTCCCGCGTCAACTTGGCTTCAAACCGTTTTCGCCTTTCGCCATCAGCACACGACGGCATTTTTTGACTTAGCGTCTATAACTGTGTACGCTATACCCAGTAGCGTATAGCCTTGTGGACGTTAAATGAAGCAGGTTCGATCATCTTCGGCGATCCCCGTACCAGTCACACGTGTCCTGCGAAAGTTGGGACACGACATTCGCGATGCACGGCGGCGGCGGCGCATTCCCGTCACGATCATGGCACAGCGAGCCTCTATCAGCCGGATGACGCTAAATAAGGTAGAGAAGGGCGACCCCGGCGTCTCGCTCGGTACGTATGCCACCGTTCTATTCGCCTTGGGAATGGCCGAGCGGCTGGCGGACGTGGCTGACCCCCGGCACGACGCTGTCGGACGTGAGCTTGATGAAGAACACTTGCCGGAACGGATCCGCCTGTCCCGTTCTCAAAAGCCGCCAAAATCCGGTGAAAAGTAATGGACAGGGAAGCTCTCGTTTACGTGGACCTGCAGGGGACGCCTCATTTGGTGGGGCGCTTGTGGGCGCGTATCCGAAAGGATCGCGAGAGCGCTACCTTTGAATACGACAAAGGATGGCTGACTCATCCTGAACGATTTTCTCTCGAACCGGCGCTGAAGCTCGGACCCGGCCCGTTCTACACGGTCCCCGATAGACCGCTATTCGGTGCAATAGGCGATTCCGCTCCCGATCGATGGGGCCGCGTATTGATGCGGCGCGCGGAAAGGCGGCGAGCCGAACGGGAAGGCCAAGCTCCCCGTACGGTGCGGGAGATCGACTATCTCCTGCTGGTTGACGACGAGGCGCGCCAAGGTGCGCTTCGTTTTGCTGAGAGGGAAGGGGGGCCATTCTTGGCCGATCAGGAACCCGCGAAAATCCCGCCGTTGATTGAACTGCCGCGTTTGCTATCCGCCGCCGAACACGTCGTAAACGACAAGGACAGCGATGAGGACCTGCTTCTGCTGCTGGCTCCCGGCTCCTCACTTGGCGGTGCACGCCCGAAAGCCTCGGTTCGTGACCGCGACGGCCATCTCGCGATAGCCAAGTTTCCAAATAAAGGGGACGAATGGAACACGGTTGTGTGGGAGGCAGTCGCTCTGACGCTCGCGGCCAAAGCCGGTATCCCGGTTCCCGCATGGCGACTTGAAAGTGCCGCCCAGAAGTCCGTTCTCTTGCTGCGCAGATTTGACCGCGAGGAGGGGAGAAGAGTGCCTTTCCTGTCTGCGATGAGCATGCTTGATGCAAAGGACAACGAGGCCCGAAGCTATCTGGAGTTCGTCGATGTTCTTCGCCAGCATGGCGCGGCGCCCAAAGAGGACATGCACGGGCTTTGGCGGCGGATTGTGTTCAGCATCCTGATCTCAAATACTGACGATCATCTGCGTAATCACGGATTCCTCTGGGCTGGGCCAGCCGGCTGGCGGTTGTCCCCGGCCTACGATCTGAATCCTGTGCCTACCGATGTCAAGCCGCGCGTTCTGACGACGGCAATCGATCTGGAGGATGGCACGGCATCGCTGAAGCTGGCATTTGACGTCGCCTCGTATTTCGAATTGGCTTCGGCCGCAGCCCATCAGATCGCAGACGAAGTGGGGCAGGCGGTTACCATGTGGCGCCGGGAGGCGAAAGATCTCGGACTTACCGCGGCCGAAATCGGCCGCATGGCATCGGCTTTCGAGCACGAGGATTTGAAAGCTGCCTTAAGATCGAGATCACCGGCGAGATCGCGCGGAAAATGAGCCGTCAGGAAGATCATTTGGAGAGCCCATGGCACTAGATATCGAACAGTGGGAAATATGGCATACCTATGCTACCTGCCTAGAAATCCACAGAAATTGTTTGCAGAACTTTCATCAGGTGCGGGAATTATTTAAGGTGAGATTGATTGTCGAGGGGTCATGGCGGAACTCGCGGCTCGGCAGCCCGCTTGGCCGTCACTCCGAAAAAGCGATTGCGTCGATCTCTACCTGGACGTCGCGGGGGAGGCGGGCGGCTTCTATCGTAGATCGGGCTGGCGGGTTTTCGCTGAAGTAGCGGGCGTAGACCTCGTTCATTTTTGGGAAGTCGGCCATGTTCTTTAGATAGACGGTCGTCTTTAGAACATTGGAGAGCGAGGATTGAGAGGCTTCCAGGACGGCTTTCAGGTTCCGCAGAACACGTTCCGTCTGGATGGCGATGTCTCCTTCCACTAACTGGCCCGTGGCCGGGTCGAACGGAATTTGACCGCTGAGGTAAAGCAATCCGTTGTGGGCTACGGCTTGTGAATAAGGCCCGATTGCTTTTGGGGCGTTGTCGGTTGTGACGATTTGCTTCATTGTTTTTGGAACCGGAGCGTGCCCGTGAGTTCGCGCACGCTCGCGATGTTTTGCTCCTTTAGAAATTGGTCGAGTTCGCCCGCGATACGGACGGTGGAGCCGGGATCCCAGAAGTTGGCTGTCCCTACCTGCACCGCGCTGGCGCCGGCGATGAGAAACTCTGCCGCGTCTTCACCGGTGGCGATGCCGCCGAGACCGATCACCGGAATTTTGACAGCTTGCGCCGCTTCGTAAACCATCCGTAGAGCGATCGGTTTGATGGCTGGTCCTGAAAGGCCGCCGAAGCCCGCACCAATGCGGGGGGTTCTGGTGCGGGCATCCACCGCGAGAGCGACGAACGTGTTCACCAGAGAGATGGCGCTCGCGCCGGCATCCTCGGCGGATCGAGCCAGAGGTTCGATGCGGGCTACGTTCGGCGAGAGCTTGACGATTAGGGGGCGCCGGGCGATTCTGGCGATTCCCGCTACTAATTCCGCTAACAGGGCCGGGTCGCTTGAGAAGAAAATACCGCCGTGTTTTGTGTTGGGACATGAGACGTTCAACTCATAGCCGGCCGGGCCTTCGGTATCTTCCAGGATGCGAATCACCTCAAGGTAGTCCTCTGGCTCATAGCCAAAGACGTTGACCAGATATGGAGTGTTCAACTTCAGCAATGCGGGAGCCTTGCTGCGCACAAACGCTTCGACTCCGATGTTTTGGAGTCCGATGGAGTTGATCATGCCGCTTCCGGTCTCCCAGAGGCGCGGGGGCGGGTTTCCATCCATAGGATATCTTGAGATACCCTTGACAACGAAGGCCCCGATGCTGTTCAGATTCGTTACGGATGCGAACTCCAGGCCGTAGGCGAATGTGCCGGAAGCCGCAATCACAGGATTTCGCAAATGGATGCCGCAAAGAGATGTCTGAAGACGGGTGGAGGGTTGCGTCACTCTTGCATCAGGATAGCAACCGGAGTAGCTGTGAGTGCGGAGTATACTAAGTCTATTCATTCAAACGTTGGCAAGTTGTGGCGAAGAAACCCCATTACCGTTCGTTAGCTTCGAAATTTTCTATCTTCACCGGCGCCCTGGTGTTCTGGGTCATTGCGGTCACTTTGTGTTACGACCTCCGGCAGGACAACTTCGATGTTTTGAAAGGCGTGCTGCTTTTCGTAGTGGTGCTGCTGGTGGCTGGAGCGATTGCACGGATGACGATACGGCTGCTGGCCCGTCCGCTGTCCCTTCTGCAGGCGGGCATCACAAACGTCCGTGAAGGCCGGCTGGAGCCAATTCAAATCAGCCGGACAGGCGACGAAGTGGAGTTTCTGGGCGACAGCTTCAACAAAATGATTGAAGCGTTAGCCGCAAGCCAAAAAGAGTTGCTGCAGAATCAGGAAATGCTGGAGGAACGGATCAAGCAGCGGACGCAGCAACTGGAAGTGGCGATGCAGAAAGCGCTGGCGGCGAACCAGGCGAAGAGCGAGTTTCTGGCCAACATTTCACACGAGCTGCGGACTCCGATGAACGGGATTCTCGGGATGATGGATCTTGTGCTGAGCAGTGATCTGACGCCCGAACAGCAGGACCAGATGGAAACGGCACAGGGCTGCGCCTATTCCCTGCTGACGCTGCTGAACGACCTACTGGACCTATCGAAGATTGAAGCGGGGCGAATGGTGCTGGATAAGATTCCGTTCAATCCGCAGACGCTGCTGTTGGAGGCAGTAAAATCCCAGCAAGCCGTGGCGATGCAGCGGGGAGTGGCCGTGCGGAGCGAAATTGGCTCGAACCTGCCGGAAGAGGTGAGGGGCGATCCGCTGCGGCTGCGGCAGATTCTTGCAAACTTGCTGAGCAACGCGGTGAAGTTCACGGCGGAAGGATCTATTATTTTACGGGCGGAGGCACATTCCGAGCCCGATTCGGTTACGGCCGTCCTGAAGATTGAGGTAATCGATACCGGGATGGGCATTCCCGCGGACAAACTGCATTCAATCTTCGAAAAGTTCATGCAGGCAGACACCAGCATCAGCCGTAAGTTTGGCGGGACGGGGCTGGGCCTTACGATCACGCGAATTCTAGTGGCGATGCACGGGGGCGAGATTAACGTGGAGAGTGAAGTGGACGTGGGGAGCAAATTTACGGTCACCCTTCCCTATGAGACGGCACGTCCGCTGAAGGCGGGCTTGGACGAGGCTCCTGCTCCAACGGAACAGATAACGGCAATGGAACGAAGAACGGAAGCTGGTTCGATTCTGGTGGTGGAAGATAATCTGGTGAACCAGAAAATGGTGTCTTCAATTCTGCTGAAGAGCGGGTACCGGGTGGAGATCACGAGCAACGGCCAGGAAGCATTGCAAGCGCTGGAGAAGCATCGGTTTCAGTTGATTTTGATGGATGTGCAGATGCCGGTGCTTGACGGATTAGAGGCTACGCGTTTAATTCGAAAAGATGGACGATGGCGCAACTTGCCGATTATTGCGATGACCGCGCATGCGATGGATGGGGATAAGGAAGGGTGTCTGGAGGCCGGGATGAACGCTTATGTCTCGAAGCCGGTGCATGCGGCACATTTGCTTAGCATTGTGGAAGAGTTTACGCTGTTGCGCTCATTGGTCAGGGATACCCCCTAACGATCTGGGTCCTGAACGGTTCTACCGCGGCTTATGGACATTGTGCCGCGGCTCGGCTGGAGTATCAATCCGCCAGCGCCGCAACCTTGCCAGTTTCCCTGGAGCCGACGGTGCCGCCGCCCCGAAACATTGCTGCAACCAGCAAAAAGATTCCCGCCGCACCCAATCCCGACGTCAACCAGAAGCCCATCCAGTTGTGAACCTGGACCCCGCCAACAGTTGTAGTGAAGAAATCTCTCGTGACGCCCGATAGCAGCGAGCCGATGAACATTCCCAGTCCGTAAGTGAGAAACGTAAGCAGTCCCTGTGCTGTGCCACGCAGATGTGCAGGCGCTACCTGATCCGTGTATAGTTGCCCGGTCATGAAAAAGAAATCGAAGCAGATCCCGTGCAGCAGGATCGCTACATACAGCATCCAAACCAAGCCGTCCGCATTGCCGAACGCGAGCAAGGCATAACGGACCGACCATGCCAGCAAGCCCAGCATCAAGATGATCCGGAAGCTGAAGCGCCGGTAGATGAGCGGCATCAGAAGCATCATCACCACTTCGGACGCTTGCCCTAGCGACATCTTCGCGGCCGCATTGTGAACGCCAATCTCATTCAAATAGGCGTTCGTGAATGAAAAGTAAAAGGTCAAAGGAATACACGCCAGAACCGACGCGACCACGAACACCAAATACGAGCGCTCCTTCATCAGCACCAGGCAATCGAGCCCCAGAATGCTCCGCCATGTAGTTCCCGATTGTGCGCCTGACGCCGGAGTGTGCGGCAGCGTCAAGCTGAAGAGCGCCATCACGATAGAAACTCCCGACGCAATCAGAAAAGGCGTTGCAGAAGCTTCTATTCCCAGGCGCGCGACCACCACACCAATCACGATCCATCCAATAGTGGCGAAAACACGGATGAGCGGAAACTGGGAACTGGCGCTGGTGACGTGCTGGAGTGTCAGAGAATTGGTGAGCGGAATTGTGGGGAAGAAGCAAAGACAGTAAAGCAGCAGCAGCGAGTAGATGGAGCCGAAGCTGGTTGCTTGTGCGATGAAATACAAAAGGCAAGCACCAACCAAATGCAAAAAACAGAGCACTTTCTCGGTCGCGAAAAACCGATCGGCAATCAATCCCACAAAGAAAGGAGAAATCATGCAAGCCAGCGCCGCCGTCCCGAACACCGCGCCGGTCTGCGTGCCGGAAAACTTCAGCGTCGCTGTCAACCAGGTGCCGATGGTTACGTACCACGCCCCCCAAATCACATAGTTAAGAAACATCATGGTGCTGAGGCGAACGGCAACAGAGGGGCGCATGAATATAGAGTTTAATCCATTAGGCGGGCGTGCGGTAAAATTCGGGTATACCCTATGAAAACCCGCCTGATTGGCGCCCTTGCGCTCGTCCTCTGTTTGCCAGGAACGCTCCTGTGCCAAAGTACGACAGGGCCGAACGTTCGCTTTCACACCAGCCAGGGCGATATCGATGTGACACTGCTGCCCGGCTCTGCCCCGAAGACGGTGGCCAACTTCCTGAACTACGTGAATCGCGCCGCGTTCAACAATTCCATCTTTCATCGCTCCGTGCCTAACTTCATCATCCAGGGCGGCGGTTACGTATTGCAGAATCATGTCCCGGTAGCGATCCCATCCGATCCCGCCGTGCGCAACGAGTACAGCGTCTCCAACGGACGCGGCACCCTCGCCATGGCCAAAACCAGCGATCCCAATAGCGCCACGAACCAGTGGTTTTTCAACACGGTGGATAATACGACGACTCTGGGTCCGACGAATAATGCAGGCTATACCGTCTTCGGCCGCGTCACCAACGCAGCCGGTCTGGCCATCATGGACAAGATCGCCAAGGTGCCGGTGTACAACGCCGGTTCCCCGTTTGATCAGCTACCGCTGACGAATTACAACGGCGCCGCCGTGCAGGATTCGAATTTCATCACAGTGCTCTCGATCACACAGATTGACACTCCGCCCGCTATTTCATCGGGTGGCATTGTGACGGCCAGCAGCTTCGGCCGATTCTCTTTCGCCTCGCCAGGATCGTTCATTGAGATCTACGGATCCAATCTCGCCGGAACAACTAGAGGATGGGCCGACGCCGACTTCAAAGATGGCGCCGCCCCTACCGCCCTGGACGAAGTGACAGTGACCATCAACGGTCAAGCGGCGTACGTCGCCTTCGTAAGCCCAGCACAAGTGAACGTGCAGGTCCCAGCGAATGTTCCCACCGGCGGATCAGTCCCGGTGGTTGTCTCCTACAAAGGTCAACCCAGCCCGCCCGTCAGCCTCACGATCAAGCCCTTTGCCGGCGGCCTTCTGGCCCCTGCCACTTTCAACGTAAATGGGAAGCAATATGTAGCCGCGGTTCACGCACGCAACGGCGCGTTTGTTAGCGGCGGCAACATTCCCGATACCGCAACCGCGCCCGCCGCTCCTGGCGAAACGCTAGTGCTCTACGGCATCGGTTTCGGCGCGGTAACCCCAACCAGCACTCCCATCGCGGGCCAGATCGTGCAAGGGCTAACCGCTTTGTCCACCCCTGTGCAGTTCAGTATCGGGCAGTCCCCCAGCCAGATCGTTTACGCCGGCTTCGCCCCTGGTCTGGTCGGTTTGTATCAATTCAACATTACCGTTCCGGCTGATGCTCCGAACGGCGATCTGCCGCTGGAAGTTGTGCTGGGCGGGGAAACTATTCCGCAGACGCTCTACATTCCCGTACATAACTGACGTGATGTGGCTGCGATAAACTGGACATTATGAATTACTACGGAGCCAAAGAACTTGCCGCAAGTTTTCGTACCGTGCGGAACAACACCATCACGATTGCCGAAGAGATAGGCGAAGAGCATTATGGGTTCAGTGCCGCGCCCGGCACAAGGACAGTAGCGCAGCTACTCGTCCATCTCACCCTTGCGACCAAGCCGACACTAGAAATCCAAGCCGTCCAGCATCTGGCCACACTCGAAGGTTTCGACTTCATGACCTTCTTCGGCAAGCTGATCGCGGAAGAGCAAGAGCCGCGCAGCAAGCAGCAGATCATTACCGCTCTCACCAGCGAGGGCGAGCACTTCGCCAAATGGCTTGAGAGCCTCTCCGATGATTTCCTTGGCGAACGAGTCAGTTTCCCCGCCCATATGATGCCGCCGAGCAAATCGCGGTTCGAGATGATCCTTGCTGTCAAGGAGCATGAGATGCATCATCGCGCCCAACTCATGCTGATTGAGCGGATGATCGGCATCGTCCCGCACCTCACGCGCGCGATGCAGGCGCGTATTGAGGCTATGCAGGCCAGTAAAGCATCATCGGCCTCGTAATTATTGGCCCTTCAGGTAGCGTTCGGCAAACGTCAGGAATGCCGGCCAGTTCGGCCCGGGCGTATGTCCGCCGCTATGCTGACGAAACGCCACGTCGCCATCCACCAGCGGGGTCTCTATCGCAGGGAACTCGCTGGTCCCAAGGCCCTTCCCGCCCAGCAGCTTGTACACAGGCCCTGCCCCAGCCGCCGCCAGAAACATACCCTTGGCGTCCACCCATCCGTCCCCGTTCGTTGCGCCGGCACTGATAAACACGGGCCGCGGCGCGCACAAGGCAAACAGCTCATGAGAATCCACGGGCAAATCGTTCCAGTTCATGGGACCGGCGTATTTCAGGAAGTTGCCGGCCATCCAATGGTATTCGTTCGTCGCGGCCACGTTCTCCACCAGTTCGCCCCAGTTGCGGCGATGGAGCTTTACGCCGCCTTCGCCGGATGAACTCACGAACGCGATTGCAAAACGCGGATCGTACGCCATCGCGATCGCCGCGGCCTTGCCATAGCGCGAGTCGCCTTCAACCCCGACCCGTTTGGCGTCCACGGATTTGTCGGTCTCGAAATAATCCAGCACGCGGCTGGCGCCCCAAGCCCAGGCACGCAACGCACCCCAATCGTCCAGCTTGCGCGGTTGACCCTTGTTGACCAGTCCAATAATTCCTTGTGTCAGAGCTTGCCCATTGTCGGCTTGATCGCTGTTAGGGGACAAGATGGCATAGCCCCAGCCTTTCGCAAGCACTTGTTCCTGCCAACTGGGTCCGGCTGGAGCGGGCGGCGCTCCGGGCCGGGCTGCAAGCGGAAAGCCGCCGATGAAACCGAATTCCATGATCACAGGCACACGGCCGCTCGCGCTCGCCGGAGTGGTCAAGGCCACCTTGATGTCCACGTTGATTTGCGGGTAAGTGGAATTGTCGACGTGACCCACAAGTTGCTTCGTGATCACCGGCACATCACCCTTCATTTCGCGAGCCGTACTGGTCATTTCCCATTTCACATCCGGCGTATCCTTGGGAACCCGGCCATAGATTTCCCTGTCGAAATCTTCCACAATCTCCGGACGCCGCTGACGCCACCATGCCACAGCGCTTGTCACCTTCCGCCCGTTCTTCAACACTAGCGGGTCCGGCAGGTTGGGATACGGATTGGCCTTGGACTCATCGTAGTTCGCAGCATTCGGCGCTTGCGCGTTTCTGCCATCGGCTCCGCGCCGCAGTGAAGTGATGTGCAGAAGATCCATCAGTCTCTGCCGATCTTCCTGTGCGGTGAGTTGCACCGGTTCCGCCGGCTGCGCGGCCTGCAACCTGAACAACATCAATCCCACCGGCCATCGAATCGCTCGCACTATGGGCACGGATTCCTCCTCTGTTCTCTCAGCGCGTCTCAAGCTGTGCGAGAGGGTTATCGAATTGAAAACCAAATAGCCGGGGATTTTCTCCAATCACAGCCGCTGAGAAGATATAGTAAACGTAATCATACGTCTCCTTCGGCAGTTTGTCCCGATGGTCCGTAAGCAAGCGCCAGAAGTTCCGCTCCCGTGGATTCGGCGGCATGCTTCGAATAATCGGAATCACCCGGTGTTCGCCCCAGTTATACGAGGCAATCACCAGAAGCCCCGATGCCTGGGCGTCTGTACTGTAAATGTCCTTCAGATACCGGGCTGCGGCTACCGTTGCTTTCTCCCAACTATGGCGGTCGTCCATCGGGTCGGGGCGCCGGAAGTCCGCCAGAGGTCCAATCCGCAAACCATATTTCAATGCGGTTTCCGGGATAAATTGCCACATCCCCTTCGCGATCCCCTTATACGTCGGCGGACCGCTGATGAACGGATCAAAATCACTCTCCTGAAGCGCCAAGTAGAAAAACTGCGGCGGAAGATTCTGGCCCAAAAGTTCACTTGCGATCTTTCCGGTGTACCCGTTCTTCCCGGCCGATTGTACCGCTTTCATCAACCTGCCGGAAGACTGCCACTTCTTGATGTAATTCTGGACCTCCTCCACGAACCCTGGTGGCATGTCCAGTTCGCATTCGCCGAAGATGCGCGCAACACGGAGGATCAGCTTTTGCTCGGCAGTCATTTTGGGATCGTACACACGCAGCGATGTGAGGAACCGGTCATAACTCCGTTCCATCTCTTTCTGACGGCTTTGATACTTTTTGATCTGCTCCGCGCCCTGTTGATTCTGGCTATCCCGCACCAGCTTCTCAACGTTAGCCATATCCACCTGCAGTGACTTCATGGAATAGAAGATTTCCTTCGCCATGGAGGTTTGCTGCGCAATCCGAAGGTGCTGATAATAGGCATACCCGGCGATTGCAGCAACCGCGAGCATGAGAACTGCAACCGTGCCGCGGTACTTGCGTGTCTGCTTCTTCTGCACATGCTTGAACGCCCGGCGCACCATCTGCGTGTGCTCGCCCACCGCTTCGCCCGATGCCGGCTCTCTGAAGTAACGGGCCGCATACACCGCCGTAGAATCGAGTGGCTGGATGGCTGGCGCTTCGGCCTTGGGCCGCTCGACCTCAAAAGATACGAACGGACCTTCCACTCCGAGGCGGATGGTCAGCGTATGGTGGATCGGTACTTCTTTTACACGCTCGGCGCCCACGAAGATCCCGTTGCTGCTGCCCAGATCCCGCACGCGCCACTCGCCATTTTCGAACGAAACTTCCGCTTGGTAGCGGCTGACAAATTCATTCTGGACCCGGAACTGGCAATCTTCGGCCCGTCCAATACGGAACGAAGATGTGAAACGTAATTGCTTTTCCGATGGCGCCGCGCCGGTGCAAACCCGAACGGCGGGTGGCGACTGTAAAATTGCCATATTGAGATCGTCTCATTAAACAATATGGGGGAATGTAAACTGGATCTGCAATGAGACTTCAACTCTGCCTATACACGGCGTTGGCAACGGCCGTTTTATCCGGATCGGAACCGGAAGCCTTCCACGGCCTCTTCAACGGGAAGGATCTCGCCGGTTGGGTGAACGTCAATACGGCCAAAGATACCTGGTCCGTGAAGGACGGCATACTCATCTGTTCCGGGCGGCCCATCGGCGTCATGCGCACCAGCCGTCAATACGAAAATTTCGTCCTGCACATCGAGTGGAAACACATGGAGGCCGGCGGAAACTCGGGCGTCTTCGTCTGGAGCGACGCCAAGCCGCAGGAAAAGAGCCGGCTCCCCAACGGCGTTGAGGTTCAAATGTTGGAACTCGACTGGGTGAACCTCAATAAAGTCCATGGCGAGAAACCGCCGTTAGCCTATGTTCACGGGGAACTCTTCGGAGTTGGCGGAGTGCAGACCACTCCCGACAACCCGCGAGGCGAGCGCAGCAAATCGATTGAGAACCGCTGCAAACCCAGAGGCGAATGGAACACCTACGACGTGGTGTGCGTTGACGGTGTAATCAAACTTTCCGTAAACGGCAAATTCGTAAATGGGATCAGCCACTCCACCCAGAAAAAGGGCTATCTCTGTCTGGAGTCGGAGGGTGGGGAAATCCATTTCCGGAACATCAAGATCATGGAACTGCCACCGGGTGTAACCACTCCGGATCAGACCGCTCCCATACTGGAGTAGGGTGGATCCTTGCGCTGACGGGCCGTCTTTCGTCCCCGCGGACCCAACTCGATGGCCTCAACGCCGGAGATTTTTCCGGCCTCTACAGTGAATCGCAGCACGGTCCGGATAATGTGCCATCCATGATGACCGCACGCACCGGGGTTCATATACAGCAGTTCGAGCGTCTGGTCTCGCATGATCCTCAAAATATGCGAATGACCGCAGATGAAGAGACTGGGCCGCCGCTTTAAAAGTTCCTTCTTGGCCCTGGCGTCGTAATTACCGGGATAACCCCCGATATGAGTCATGTAGACCTTGACGCCCTCGCAGTCCCACGCGAGATCCGGCGGCAGTTCCGCACGCAGTTTAGCGCCATCGACGTTCCCGCACACTCCACGCGTTGGCTTGAACTGCTTGCACCGATCAAGGATTTCTTCCGACCCGAAATCTCCCGCATGCCACAGCTCGTCGCATTCGGCAAAATAAGGGAACACCGCGTCGTCCAGAAAGCCATGTGTGTCTGAAAGCAATCCGATTCGCACTCCTCTATCCTAGGGCCCCCATTCTCCGAGCTTTCGCCGCAGAAAGCGCCGCTCCGGCTCCGAGCAGCGGCATTGCAGGGCTGCGCGGAAGTACGCCGCTGCCTGGGCACGCCGCCCGAGATCCAGCAGCAGATGGCCCCGCACCGCGAGGGAGAGATAGTAATCGCGCAGCTTTGGATCGTTCGCCAGCGGCTCAATCGCGGCCAGCGCGTCAGCCGGGCCATGCACTTTGGCGATCGCAACTGCCCGGTTCAACGCGATCACGGGAGATGGATTCATCGCGAATAGCTGATCGTAAAGTTCGAGTATGATCGGCCAGTCGACCGAACCCGCTTCGGCCGCCCGCGCGTGCGTAGCCGCAATCGCCGCCTGCACGTGGTACACCGAGACATGCTCGCCCGCCATCGCCAAGCCGAAGTGATGGAACCCAAGCGCAATCAACTGGTGGTCCCATCGGCCGCGGTCTTGATCTTCTAACAAAATGAGATCTCCGGCATCGTCAGTGCGAGCGGGCAACCGCGCGGCCTGCAGCGTCATCACCGCCATCAGCGCATGCACCTGGGGCACCGCAATTGAGGAGGACGCGATCAGATTGCCGAGCCGAAGAGCTTCCAAACACAGATCCTGCCGGATCAGGTCCTCACCCTGATGGGCTGCGTAGCCCTCATTAAACACAAAGTAGATGACCTCCATTACGGAGTCCAGGCGGTGCCGCAACTCGGTCCCTCGGGGCATTTCGAGGGTCAGGTGGTGATCGCGAATCTGGCGTTTGGCACGGACCAGCCTCTGCGCGATGGTTGCGTCATCCGCCAGAAAAGCGCGCGCGATCTCGCGCACCCCGAAGCCTCCCACGGTCTTCAGGCTCAGGGCCACCCTCGAATCGCTTGGAATCTCCGGATGGCAGCACATGAAGATCATGCGCAGCTCATCGTCGCGAAGTTGTTCCTCGAAATCGGGATCACCGGGCAGGGCGGTAGCCGATGGCTTTACCTCAGCCACAACGGCGCCGCCCTTCTGGCCGATCATTTGGTCCCGGCGAACCGCATCCATCGCGGCGTTCTGCGCCACGCGGAAAAGCCATGCGGCGGGGTTTTCCGGCACACCCTGGTAGGGCCACGTCTGCAGCGCCCGCAGCATGGCCTCCTGCACGGTGTCTTCCGCCAGGTCAAGGCGGGCCGGACCGAGGAGCCGCGCCAGATGCGCGACGATACGGCCCGCCTGACGCCGGAACAGGTGTTCCAGCAGCATTCCAGTCTCTGGCATCGTACTCACGTCCCGAAGATTTGCCTTACTTCGATTGTGCCGAAGTCCAGGTGCGGGTGATCGAGCGAACGCTCGACCGCTTCCTCATAGCTGGCGGCCTCGATTGTATAATAGCCGCCCAGCACCTCTTTGGTTTCGCTGTAAGGCCCATCGGTAGCACGCGGCCGCCCGTCTTGTGACCGGATCACGCGGCCTGGATCTGGCGCCAGCCGCTTTCCATTCAGGTAGAAGGTTTTTTTCGTCCAGGCCATGTACTTTTCCAGCGCCTTCTGCATCTCCTCGGGGCTGAGTTTCTGCCAATGGGAGGGGTCGTCATAAAGCAAGAGCATGTATTGTGACATTGTTTTTCTCCTTATTCGTTCGAGTGTATTGAAATCCTCTGTGGCGTTGCTTTCCACGGCTCAAGAACGAATGAGCGCGTTGAAAATCGACATGGGTTCCGAATAATTTTCTGAATCTTTATCAAGGTTACAAAGCTTGTAACCAAATCTGTTTTTCTCACTCTGTACCGGTACAGAGCGCGCTAGCCGATGGCTCACACAACAGGAGATTGCATGACAAATAGAACGAAGCTTCGCGTAGCGGCTCTGCTGCTCACGGCAGTGGTAGTTGTGATCCTTGCATTGGCTCGCAGGGTCAGCGCACAAAATCAGTCAGTTGATCCAATCGCAGACAAGGCACAAAAAATGGTGAGTGAAGGCAGGCGTATTTTCCGATTCGATACGTTCGGCGATGAGGCATTCTGGGGCGATGCGCTGAAACTTCACCGCGCGATTGCCGGCGCTAAACTCGGCGGCGTGGGACCGGGCGTGAGTCCCAAAACGGCTTTGGCCGTGGGTTTAAAGGTGGATGCCGATGCGCTGCCGCCATCTATAATCGACGGAATAAAGCAGAATAAAATCGATCTGAACGACCCGGCAACGATGGTCGCGCTTCTCAATTTAAACGCCGTGGTTGGCGTCACTGGCTTTCCCAATACGGACGGCGGGTTGAAATCGATCGGCATCCAGTGCGCTTTCTGCCACTCCGCGGTGGATAACTCTTTTGCACCGGGGATCGGACATCGCCTGGATGGCTGGGCAAACCGCGACCCCAATGTTGGGGCCATCGTGGCTCTTGCGCCCGACCTCAGCGTAGTAACGAATCTCTTGGGCGTTGATGACGCCACCGTGCGAACGGTGCTGAACAGTTGGGGTCCGGGCAAATTCGATGCTGAGCTGTTTCTGGACGGTAAGGCGTTCCGCCCGGACGGTAAATCGGGATCTGTCCTTATCCCGCCTGCGTTTGGTTTGGCCGGAGTGAACATGGGTACCTGGACCGGATTCGGTGGAACAACGTATTGGAACGCATTTGTCGCCAATCTGGAAATGCACGGCCAAGGCACGTTTTATGATCCCCGGTTAAAAGATCCGTCTCAATTCCCAGTTGCCTCGAAAGCCGGTTCGTGGGATGTACGCAACAAGACGGATATGATTACATCCAAACTCGCCGCTCTCCAGTTTTATCAGCATGCGATTCCAGCGCCGAAATCACCCGATGCGGATAATCCGCTAAACTTCGCAGCCCGGCGTGGCAAGGAAATTTTCGAAGATAAGGCACAGTGCGCGCGCTGCCACGTACCGCCGCTATTCACGGAACCTGGGTTCAACATGCACACTCCCGGTGAAATTGGAATTGACGATTTCCAGGCGAACCGCTCTCCCACGCAACGCTACCGGACGCCTCCATTACGAGGATTGTTTAGTCACCAGAAAGGCGGATTCTTCCATGACGGCCGCTTCCCCACACCGCGTTCGGTGG
>JBBPYD010000202.1:0-16399 GCA_038200305.1 Bryobacterales bacterium | reverse complement strand
TCACTGGACGACGGAATGCTGACGTGAAGTTGGATGACCCTATCGAATCGATCTCCGTGCCCCCGAAATACGTCTCGCAAATGCTGCTTCGAGGTGGGCAGTAGTCCGTGACGTTCGAGCGGCAGACTCCTCCCTAACGGCGCAGTGTAGAGCTTTCTAAGCCTGTCCGATTACGAGGCTCTCCCGCGCAGTCTCCACTACAGCTTTGGTCACCTCTCGTAGCGAGTTGACTTCGAGGATTCGTTCCATCTGAGTGAGGAGACGGTTCAATAGCCTGAAGTTTCCGCCCGTGATGCGGATAATGGCCGCGACCGACTCTTGATCCAACGGCAGAGCAGGAAGCTGCACGCCGGGCGGCATCCACCGCTGCTCCAGCAGTTTGCGAATCTCCGGTGCACCCATCGGGTGAAACTCGTGTACGAAACCGATTCGGGAATAGAACTGCGGATACCGCGCCATGCGCTTCTCCAGCCCTGGCATTCCAATCAGAATCACTCCAATCTCGGCGGCGTCGAAGATCGCTCGCACCTGCTCGAGGCTCGCCATTCGCAGCCGGTCGGCCTCATCAATAATGATGAGCGTCGTTGGGTCGACGATTGCCATATCTTGTAGACTGTACTTCTTGGCGACCTCGCCGTATGAAGGTCGGAGTTGCGGGAATGGCTCACTCAACCAATCATGCTCGGTCAGAAGCGTAGCTTGATGCTCCTCGTCTCTGCGCCGAATGGAATCCAACTGTTCTTCCTTCTCCAGCCGCAGCGGCCGTCTTGCCAGATCCCTGAGTGTGTCACGTCGATACCGGATGCCGGAGGAAATGCTTCCAGGCACATTGACCACATCAGGCGTATAGAAAACCGTGTCGAGCATGGGACATTCCGTTGGGCCTGAGCCCCAACGGTCCGATTGCTTGACCTTGTCCCAACGGCTGTAGCTGCGAGCGGAGAGCGTCTTGCCAACTCCCGGCGGACCGTAGCAAAGGCCGATATACCGATACCGGCGGCATGCATCACAGAACTCTGTGAACCTCCGGTGTTGAATCGTTTCCACAATGGCCGATGGGCCGCTACTATTCGTTTCTGTAGCGTTTGAGGACTGGTGCTGATCGCTTTGTTGCTGGCTCGTCTCGTGCTGGGGGTGCATCTTCTTTCTCCGTGGCTTCCCCGCGCTTCAGGTCAAGCAGCGTATCGACGGCGGACTGCCGGTCCCGAAGGACGCCGCGCAGCTCTCGCCGTTGCCGATTGCGGGCACGGAGAATTTCTCGAAGCGGAACGGTTGCACCAGCCAGTTCCGCACAGACGGCCCTGCATAAAAACTTATCCTCGTGGAAGACACGGACTTCGGCCATGTCCCTCGGGTCGAACCGCAGTGTCACCGTTTCGCCAACGTATGCTGCGAGCGTCGTCGAAATGTAGCGCAGACTCTGGAAGTGAATGCCATCCACCCGGACCTGGCGCCTTAACCACTTGAATCAGCAGCAAATCCAGTTGCTCCAGCGAATCCGGCATTCGAGGCAGGAAGCCGTTTGCTTCCCAGCGTTCGACAGGCGGTGTCTTCGTTTCTGAGCACTCACGGCGATGGTACACGTCCAACAGGAAAGTTCGAAACAGGCCGTCGAGTTCCGCCAACGTGAGCCTTGGCTTTCCGCGAACGCCTGCGCCACCGGGGACGTAGCCGTCCAGTTCACACAGGAACATTTCGTTGACGGTCGAAAAGAAGCGTTCGATGCGGCCACGGCCTCTGGGCTTGCCGGGGGTTGAGAATACCAGCCTGATTTTTAAGTCCGCGCTGACCTGCTCCAAGTGCTGGGAAGTGAAGTCGCTCCCGTTGTCCGTGTAAAGAACGTCTGGGATGCCGCACACGATCCAACGCGAATCCTCTTTGCGCCAGATCGCCTGACGTAGCGCCAGCGACGTGTGCAGGGTGGATGGGTCTTCGAATGATAGAAAGTATCCGGCTACAGCCCGGCTGTAGTCATCGATCACGATGCTGAGCCACGGCTTGGCGGCCTCACCGTCAGGCCGAAGCAGCAGAATGTCGAGCGGCGTGTGGTCGGCTTGCCAGATTACATTCGGGCCGGAAGCCTCCCGGCGATGAACCAATTCGAAAGTGTTGCTGTATGCCTTGGTACCTTCGTGAGCGAGAGTGACCAGATCCGCTGGTAAGCTTCGGATGATGTTGAATACGGTTCCGTAGCTCGGGGCCTTCTCGCCAACATCCTTGGAGAATCTCAACACCTGTCGGTACAGCGCTGCAATCGGCAAAGGCAGTTTTTGCAGGGCGAGACCTTCGATGGCCTCCTTGAGCTTGGCCGACACAACCCGGCGTTCGCCGCGATCGGTCCGTTTCTTGCGGACCAGCGCCGTCAACCCGATCCGGCGATACTCCGAAACCCGGCGATGTGCTGTCCTATAGGGAATCCCGGCGGCGCGTGCTACCGATGTCAGCGGCTCGTTGTTCTCAATGTGGGGTTGGAGCAGCTGAAACCGCTCCATCGCCAGCCTTCGTGCCTCTTCCGACAGACCCGCCAGTTTGTCCATACTCAAAGAGTATGCCAAATAATGTTGACTACCCTATGCCAGATAATGTTGAAAGTGACACCTTGCGCGGTCGAGAGTCACCCTGGAAGGTATCCGGCGCGGCTCCGGGGTTGCACGGGTTTCCGTTTTCACCGATTCCACCGGACAATTTGCGATCCACACCTTGCCGGCCGGGGCCTGGCTGGTTTCCGCCAGTAAGAAGGGATATGCGGCGGCGCGTTTTGGCCAGAAGCGCTGGAACGCTGCGGGTACTCCAATCATTTTGGACGCGGAGGGCAGTTTCACCATGGAACTCCGGCTAAAAAAGCTCGGAGTATTCACCGGTGAAATTCTTGATGAGAATCAGGTGGGCCTTCCGGGACTTCTTGTTCATGCATACCGTGAAGGTGCGAAGTTGAAGCTGGCCGGAGACGGTGAAACGGACGATCGCGGGGTCTTTAGAATTGCCGGTCTGGAGCCCGGCCGGTATTACATAAGAACCGATGGCAAAGAGCTGGAAGATAAATATGGCCTGTTGCCCACGTTCTTCGGGCAGACAACGCGAGCGCAGGATTCGCGGCTGATGGATATCCGGCTGGAGGAGGAGTACGGCGGAATCACGATTCAGCCCCTACCCGGCAAGCTGTCCACCATCTCTGGAAATACGACGGGTATTTTCGGAGAGATGTCGACGGTTACGCTTTTTACGGATTCCGGCACGCGGGAAAAGAAGGTGCCAAACGGTGGCCCATTTCGTTTCGAAGAAGTCGCGCCTGGTACATATGAACTGCTTGCCGAGTCCCTTGGCACACCGCCAGGGGCGATGTCGGCATACCGGAAGTTCACGGTGGACCGGGATGTGGATGTAAAGTTGGATCTGGCGCCCTCCCCGGACATCCGGTTGCGTTGCGAAGAACGGCATGGGACGGCGCTGGATACTCGATCTATTCCGATATTCCTGCATCGCATGGAACCGCCGGACGGGGCGGCAAAGCAGGTCTGGTGCAATGAACCGGCCGTGACGCTTTCTCCGAATGCATGGGAGTGGGCAATTACGCCGCCTGCGGGAATGTATGTTTATGCACTTCCGGATTCGAAAAGGTCGGAATCGGGCTACCGGATTACTCCGATTGCACGCTCTCAGCGAACAAATACTGTTATCTTTTCAACAGGCGCGGCGGAAATCGGCGGTATGGTGAGAGCAACCGATGGTCAACCTGCGATGGGGGCGCCGGTTTTTCTGGTGCCCGTGGATAAAGATGTACGAATGTGGCTAAATGGCGTGGCATCGGCGATTTCGGACCAGAATGGAATGTATAGCTTTGCTGGAGTGATCCCTGGGCGGTATGAGGTGGTGAGCTCATTTCAGCTACAGAATTCAGGGGACAAGGAATGGACGCCTGGGATTTCTGGGCAGGGCGTGACCGTGGAAGAAGGCGCCAAAGCGAGCCTGGATATCCGGCTAACTGAAGTACCTGAATAACTTACGGTCTTTTGCTGGCGGAAGCAAAAAAGTTGAAAAAAAATCTCAAACTCCCGCAAGCTCTGCCGATAAGTGCATCAGAGAGGTACTAGGGGACATCTGTCATGAAAATCAACAACGAGAACGTACCGGGAGATATCGGCTCCTCTGGCATAGGTAAGGCGCAGGAGACGAATGAAGCCGCGCGAGGGCGGCAGGGCCGGGTTGGAGACGGGGCAGCCTCTTCCACCGACCGGGTTCAATTGTCGAATCTGAGCGAGACCTTACGCGCCTCCGATAGCGAGTCGCCGGAGCGTGCGGCACGTTTGCAGCAGTTGACGGCAGATATAGGCTCGGGCCGTTATCATGCGGATTCGGCTGAGGTGAGCAAGAGCATCATCAAGGATTCGATCGGCGGCTGACGGCAATAGCGATGAATCGGGGACTCATCACGATGTTGGGGGAGAGCGACTTGGAACGATTACGCGGGGCAACGCGAAAGCTCGCACAGGTCCGCCAGATCCTGATAACGCCTACTCCGGAGCAACTGGCCGGGTGCGGGCCGGTACTGGAGGAGGCCATAGAGATTCTGGGCTATGTGGAGCGGGGACAGAAGACCAGGGAGCCGCTTCCGATTCTGAGGGACGAGTTGCATGTGTTGCGGCGTGAACTGTCCGTTGTGACGGCATTGATGCAGCAGGCAGCAGGTTATTACCTCGGGTGGGCGCAAATGCTGGGAGCGGCGATGGGGGGATATACCCCTTACGGGGAAGCGGCTCCGTTAACAGGGCGATCGCACGTCTCGGTAGAAGGTTAGGCTATGGGAAACCTACTAGGCTCGATTCTGCACGGCGCTTCAAGCATGAGGGCATTCGAGCAGGGTTTGAATGTGGTGCAGAGTAATGTTTCCAATGCTCAGACCCCGGGATACGTCAAACAGACTCAAGATTTCGAATCGCTGAGCTTCGGACTTGATAAGGGGCTGCCGGGCGGCGTGGCTTTGGGTCCGCTGCTGAGCGCGCGGGATGAGAATGCCGAACAGACGGTGCGGCGTCAGCAATCGGCGTCCGCAAGCGCGGACCAGAGGGCATCGGATCTTTCGCAAATCGAACCCGTCTTCGATGTCACGGAGGGGTCGGGAGTTGCCGGCGCACTGAGCCGGTTCTTCAATACGTTCTCGCAGTTAAGCGTCGCACCGAATAGCAATCCTTCGCGGCAAGCGGTGCTGGACGGCGCCAAATCGTTGGCGCAGAGCGTGAACCAGAGTGCGTCGGCGTTAACCACCGCCTCCGGCGTGGCGGACCGTGACATCACCAACACTGTGGATGGGATCAACCGCGTTCTGGGGCAAATTGCGAGTTCCAACGTGGAGTTCCAGAAACGGTTTGACGCAAATAAGGATCCCGGTCTGGACGCCGCGCTACATAAATCGTTGGAAGAGTTATCGCAGTTTGTGGATTTTACCGCGCTGAAGGCGGACGACGGCACCACCACCGTTTTGATTGGCGGGCAGACGCCGGCCGTCATCGGTGACAAGGTATATGCACTCAGCCAGGATTTTGCCGGATCGCAAGCCCGGGTGCTGAATGTGCGAGGTCAGGACATCTCCGGACAGATCGGGGGGGGGCGGATCGGCGCGCTATTGACGACACGCAATGTCACGATTCCGTCTTATCTGAACGATCTGAACAATTTAGCGAGCTCATTAGCGGATAGCGTGAACACGGCGCTGAGTGGCGGGCTGGATGCGGGCGGAAACGTGCCGGCCACGCCATTGTTCACCTACAACCCGGCCAACGGCGCGGCGCAGACTCTTAACGTGAATGCACTCAACCCGGAAGATATCGCGGCTGCATCGGCTGCAGCGCCCGGCGGGAACGCAAATGCATTGGCGCTGGCGGATCTGGGGCGGTCAAGACAGGTAAACGGCTTCACGTTCACGGAATTTTACGGCAACTTGGCCGGCCGCGTGGGACGTGACGTTGCGACCGCGCAAAACGACCAGCAATCGCGCGGGGCGTTGTTGACGCAAGCGAAAAGCCTCCGGGAAGCTTCCTCCGGAGTTTCCATCGACGAGGAGGCCGCTAAACTGATCGAATTTCAGAAGAGCTATCAGGCTGCGGCCAAAATGATCTCGGTTCTGAACGACATGTTGGACACGCTAATGGGGATTCTGAAATGATCAGCCGATTGGATAGTTCCTCGGAAAATTTCTTGAATGCGTTAAACGCCACCAATCGCAGCCTGGAACGAGTGCAGCGGAACATGACATCGGGGAAACGCATCAATGCGGCATCCGACGATCCCGATCAGGTCAGCGCCTTGCTACAGTCCCGCGCGGACTTGGAGATTACTTCTCAGGCCAAGACCGATTTGGGACGAGTGAAAACCGAGGTGGATACGGCTGAGAGCGTGATGCAGACCGCAGTGCAACTGGTGGAGCATGCCCGCGTGTTGAGTGCGCAGGGCGCCACCGGAAGCGCGAGTCCGGAGACGCGCAAGAATCTGGCCGATCAGCTTGGTGACGTCTTGAAGCAACTGGTTGCTATCACGAACACGACGGTGGAAGGCCGCAATATCTTCAGCGGCGACAGCGACCAATCGCTTGCATACACGGTCGATTTCACGCAGCCCGTTCCCACCGGAACCTTTTTGGGAACACCAGCGACGCGCGAGATCCGTCATCCGAACGGCACACAATTTGCCGTATCGAAGACGGCGCAGGAAATTTTTGACAGCCCCATCGCAAGCCAGAACATTTTCGCCAGCATCAACGCCATGCGCGCCGCCTTGCAGAACGACGATCAAACGGCCATCAATGCGGCGATTCCGAATATCGACACAGCGGGTGCATTTCTCAACGGACAACATGCGTTTTATGGCTCGGTTCAGGTCCAGGTAAACGGCGCAATCGATTATGCGGACAAGAATGAGCTCCGGCTGAAGACAAAAATCGCCTCCTTTGAAGACACGGATATGACAGCGGCCGCGCTCGAGCTGAATCAAGAGACATTTCAGCGGGATGCCGCCCTGCAATCGCGGGCGAAGCTGCCGCGCACGAGCCTTTTCGATTTTCTTGCGTAACGCTAACCGGAAAGCGCGTTTGGGTTGCGAACGAAGCCTGGAATTTGACGAAGTCAAACCGTTGGCCCTGGATGAATATGTTCGTAACGAAATCGCCGCCGCCCGAGATTCTGTTGGGGAGCGTTGTGGCATTCACGAGGCGATCTGTTCCTCCGGCGAGAGATAAGATAGAAGCATGGCGGTGCATTCTATCGAAGAAGCGGTGGTTGCCAAACTGCGCGAACTACCTGCGGACAAGCAACAAGAGGTGCTTGATTTTGCGAGCTTCTTGGGGACGAAGCAGCCGACGCGCCCAAAATTGAAAAGCGTTCGCGGGCTCTGAAAGACCTGGGTATTTCCATTTCTGAAGAAGATATTGCCGAAGCTCGTAAGAGATGTGGGGCAACTTCCCGCGCGAAAATTCGTTAAATGACCGGCGTCGTCGCGGATACGCGCGCCCTGATCTGGTATCTGCTGGACGATTCCAGACGTTCCGGGCCTGCCGGAGCCGTGTTTGACGCGGCCACCGCTGCGGGCGGAAGATCTATTTGCCTACGATCTGCGTTGTGGAAGCCACATATCTGACTGAAAAAAAGCGGATCGGGAAAGAAGCCTTGTCTCTGTTGGAGCAAGTTCTGACGGTTGCCAATTCGCCGATCCAGCCGATTGAATTGACTCTCGAAGTGGCGAAAGCCGTCCGCAAGATTTTCCGCAACTCTGTCTCCGATCATCCGGACCGGGTGATTGCCGCAACGGCCCTGGTGCTCGGGCTACCGCTGGTAACCCGCGATGGTAAGATCCGGGCTTCTGGCATCGAGACGATTTGGTAGCGGCACGATTTATGATGAATTGAGCCTTTTACCCGCTGGGCAACCTACATGAGGGTTCAAGGCGGCTCCGCGGCGCGAGCAAAGTCCCTAGTCCTTGTTTCGATCAGCCTAAGTTTCTGAAGTGGATGCCTTTGGAAGCCAGTCCATCAGTCTGGTTGACGCCAGCTACATTGGTTTGACGACATCAAGCGCGACCTGGCAGCAGGCTGGCGTTACAGCGGGGGAACTACGCTCCACGTAACTTAGGCCGATGCTTCGTTTGCGTTTTCCATGAAGTAGTAGCCGATCATGTGGCAAATAATCATGTGCGCATCTTCAATACGGCCCATGTGAGACACGGGCACCTGGATATTCAGTTGCGCCAGGGAGCCTAATTTTCCGCCGTCGCGGCCGGTCAACGCCAGCGTCTTGCATCCCGTAGAATTGCCATACTCAATGGCGCGCAGAACGTTTGGCGAGTTGCCGGAGCCGCTGATTCCCATCACCAGATCGCCGGGTTGCGCGAAGTTCTTTAACTGCTCGACGAAGACGCACTCGTAGCTGACGTCGTTCGAGTAAGCGGTCATCGTTGGGAGCGAGTCGGTCAGGGCCATGATCCGGAAGCGCTGTTCCCGCTGGAAGCTGGCCCCTTTCACGATGTCGCAGGCAAAATGGGACGCCGTGGAAGCGCTGCCCCCGTTGCCGCAAACAAAAATGTGCTTTTTCGCGTCCCGCGCCTCTTTGAACCAGCCGATGGCGCTCTGCACTTTGGCATTGTCGATGATATCGATGGTCCGGAGAAGTTCTGTCTTGTACTGTTCCAGGAAATTCATAATTGATTTGATAGGGCCAACGCTCCGTAGAGCACGCTGTCATCTCCCAATGCAGCGGGAACAACATCGATCCGGGCGTGAGACCAGGATGTGATCTGGCGGCCTAACTCCTTGCCGAGAGGCTTAAACAGAGCATCCCCTGCTTTGCTGATTCCCCCGCCGATGATAATTCTCTCAGGATTGAGCAGCATGATACAAGTCTTGAGTCCCTGCGCAAGATCCACCACGTATTTTTCAACGAACGCTGGGTCCTTCATAAGCTGTTCCGCCGTTTTGCCGTGATCGCGCTCCAGCCACAGGCCGCAGCAGACGCGCTCCAGGCAGCCGCGGGCGCCGCAGAGGCAATCCGCGCCATCCGGCCGGATCGTCAGATGGCCAATTTCGCCGGCGTAGAAGTCGGCTCCGCGATAAATGGCGCCGTCGATCAGGATGCCTCCTCCGATGCCGGTGGAAAGCGTCATATAGAAGAGCTTGTCGCAGCCTGCCCCGGCTCCGTAGGTATATTCACCCAGAGCTCCGGTGTTGGCGTCATTATCCATGATGGCTGGGATGCCAAGCGTGTGATTGATGTACGCGGGCAGGCTGAAATCCTGCCAACCACCTACGTGCGTCGAAAGAGCCACGCGCTGCAGGTCGAATTGCACCGGGCCCCCGAACCCGATACCGCAGCGGTCGAGAATCATGGATCGTTGCCATTCACGGCCAATCGTGGTGATCTGATCAAGCATCCAGTCGCGGCCGCCTCCGCGGTCGGTGCGCCGGGATTCCCGGGCGATGGGGCGATCCTCATCGAATATGGCCATGGAAAACTTCGTGCCGCCGATGTCAATTGCGAGCGTGTTCACTCGGGCCAGCTCCGTTCGGTTTCCAGCACTTCCTCAGGCGATGCAGTGCCGGTGCGTTGCTTCATGATAGTGATGGAGGCGACCATATTTCCAAATCGCGCGGCCTGAATGGGATCGGCGGTGATGGCGAGCGCCATCGCCGCGCCGGCTGAAAAGCTGTCTCCTGCCCCGCAAATATCCACGGGATGTTCCTCGCTCCTGGTTTTAACCTCGGTCTCCTTACCGTCTTCTACTACAATCACTCCATCCGGCCCGTTAGTGACGATTAGCAACGGGGCTTTCGTGTGGCGCCGCAGCATTTGGTAATCCACCCTGCCAAACTGGCGCATGCTGGCCGCGTTTGCTTCGTCGCGATTGGGCTTGATAATTACATTCTGAAAATGTTCAGAGCGCATGCGTGAGTCGACCCAGAGAATTTTCTCAGGGTACTCGCGAGCCATGTTGCCAAGGGAGAAACGAATGGCCGGAGTGATCACCCCGCCACTGTCCGTTTCGGCCTGGTCCGACACGAGAATTACATCGAATGCATCGACGAAAAGTTCAAAGCTGTCCAGAATCTGTTCTTCCACCTCAACCGGAATGGGCTTGGTGGCGATATAGTCAACGCGCGGGAGATCTTCGACTCCGGTTTCACCGTTGATCAACTTGGTATAACTGAACGTACCGATTAGAGGAGACTTGACACTGAGTTCGGCGGAGATTCCGCAAATACTCAGAGCGCGGACCAGCTCGTATCCACACCCGTCGTCCCCAATTGCGCCAAGGACAGTCACACGGCTCGCTCCCAGTGCGACCAGGTTGCTGGCCACTGTGCCAGCCGCGCCCGGAGTGACTTCGGTAGAGATCACGCCAACACGTGGAATCCCCGTCTCACGGGAAGCTTGAGCGGTTTTCGGGTCGTAAACACACCAACGATCCAGGCAAATGTCGCCGACAACCAGCGTATTCAGCTTCGGAATCGCATTGAGAATTTCAGCGGCGGTCATGCGGATGCAATCGCTTCGCGCCAAAGCGCCGGGAAGGTAGCGCGGTGCTCCCCACACACGTAAAAACTTTCACCGCCGTCGGCAACGGTTCTTATCAGCATCGTCTTGTGGGGGCGGAAATAGTAGCCGGGGTCCTGCTTTGTTAGCTCATGATGAATGTCGCCGTGGATCGGAATCAGGTCAAACACGGCGGTGGTGAAATGGCAGATCGCGCGGTCTTCCTGGTGAGCTACGTTGCGCGTCATGGCAAGTGCCTTTAGGTAAACCTCCGGCCCCATGATGGCGGAGCCAAAGCTGAGCAAGACTCCGCCTTCTAGCCGGCTCATCGTGTTGGCGAAGATGAGGAAGTCGCGATAGCTGGTGTCGCCAAGGGCCGCGCCGGAACAGTTCGGATGTTCGTGCAGGATGTCATATCCGACGCCAACGTGAATCGTGACAGGCACGGAGAGCCGCCAGGCCGCGGCCAGCACGCTCAAGCGCTTATGTGGATAATCGCTGTGTTCGATCCGGCGTCCAATGTTTTCACCCATGCCCAGAGATTCCGCGGAAGCCTCAGCGATCCAGTCATTGAGCTCACCCGTTTCGGTCCATAGGCCGAACTGGCCGGAGCGGATGTACCGCGCCACGCTTTCCGTAGTTGCACCAATGCGGGCGAGTTCGTAGTCGTGAATGGCGCCCGCTCCGTTCATGGCGATGTGATCGATGAGGCCGCGCTCCATCATGTCGATCATGTGCGCGTTGACTCCGGAGCGGAGGACATGCGCACCCATCATGAGAATCCGTGCCGCGCCGGATTCGCGTGCTTTGTTCAGACGGCTAGCAATGGCGGGGAGATCTGGATGCTGGAACGGCGGAGTAACATCGCCGAGAGCGAGCCAGCGATCGAACGGCAGATCGTGAATGCGCTCGCTCAGAGGCAACAACCGCAAGCGGGTGCGGTCGAATATTTGATATTTGGATGCCTGCATGATCACTGGCTGAGGCCCAACCGCTTTTCGGCGGGGAAAAGCGTTTGAAGCAGCTCGCTGGTTTCGAGAAAATTGGGAACAATGAAATCCGCGCCCACACCCGCCAGACGGGAGCGTTTCCAATCGTCGGTGACAACACACTCGGGCTCGGAAGTGGCAACGCCGACCGCGACCCCCCCCACTTGCTTCACGTTTTCAATTTCCACATAACCGTCGCCGAATCCCAGGAACTCATCTCCGCGGAATTCCGCTGAGTTGATGATGCGCTGGATCAGGATGGCTTTTGAGAAACTCTTGTAATCGTCTTGCGCTCCGAACACGCCGCCATCGAAGTAGCGGGTCACGTCCAGCAGGCGGGCCTCTTCCTGCATGTAGCTGTCGTCGGTGCCACTGGCCAGATACAACTTTAAGCCGCGATCGCGAAGACCTTCGAGCAACGCGCGGGATCCGGGGACCAGGTATGTTTCAGGAGATGTATGCCCTTTCCTCAAATCGGCGACACGATCTTCAATGCAATGCCAGAGTGCGTCGAGATACATTTTCTTGTAAGTGAGCGGATCGAGAGGTGTGCCGCCGCGGGCACTGATCTGGTCTGCCAGTTCGATCATCTGGTAGACGGTCTGCTTACCGGTGAGCCGTGCTACGAACTCTTCGACGATGGCGCGGATTTCAGCTTCGGTTTCGCCGGACTTCAGATCGAGCAGGATCTCAACCATCATGGGGACCATAACGTCAACCCAACCGGAGCGGATGGTGGAAAGGGTGCCGTCGAAGTCGAAGAGCGCTACTCGAGCGCGTGACGCGGAAGCGCCGGGGCAAATGATTTCGATCATTTATTTTATTGTAATCGAGGGTGTTTGGACTAATCGGCTACCTTCACCAGTTGCTTGCTTGGCCGCTCGGTTCCGGGGGCTTGTTTTTTGCCTCTGGCCGTTGACTCTGTGCCGCCTTACGAATCGCGTCCGCGTCCGCAATGTCCTGCGGCCGTCCAGACGCCAGCTTCGAGGCTATGAGGTCGTCGGCAGAAATGATGCGGCATGGGAAAGGCGCATTGAAGCCATCATTGACCCGGCGGCCAGCTTGAAGGTAAATTGCCTTGAAGCGGTGCGCCAAATCCGGCGAGCGCGGCATAGATAGCTTGCGCGTTCGCGGGATCGGCTTTTATGAAAAGGTCCATGTCCTTCGTAAAGCGGGGCTGCGCGTGAAAAATAACCGCGAAGCCTCCCACAACGAGGTATTTAACGCCATGGGCATGGAAGGCGGACAAAAGGTCTTTGTAGTCTTGGTACATCCGGCTCGATCTCCCAACCCTTGAGGGCATAGGCGGTCTGGATCATTTCATCAACGGCGTCCAGCCGCTCATGCGCTGGCCGACTTTGCCAGTACCGGTATTCGTCAGCCTTCATTTCGTCGAAGCTGGTGTACTTGCGTATGATCGGCGCGTCATCCATGCATTCTGTTTTTAGCAGGTCCATCCCCCGGAGTAGCGGAATCTACGTTCTGAGCTGCGCCCCGCAAAAGCGGTTGAAACACTTATTTCGTGATAAGTGCTTAAGTGAAATGGCACTTTTCAGTCTTGGGATCCCAGTAGATTTTCTTATTGTTTTTATATGACAACGTGGCCATGTGGCCGGGGATGGCGGCGATCTGGCCGGCTCTTGCCGGAGCAATCGCTTTTGCTTTGCCCTGTACAGCGTCGATAAAGTTTTTGATGTGCGCTTCCGTTGCGTCTGGCTGGTTGAAGTCCTTCAGGTAATCAAGGTGGACTTCCTGCCGGTCCTTGATTGGCTTTTTGTTGAACTTCTGCGGGTAGAAATGCAGCTTTTGCCGGTCCAGAACTTCAATGGTTCCTTCCGATCCCAGGAACTGCTCGCCATAGCCGTACTGATCGTTTCCGAAATAACAACTGTAGTTGAGATGGAATTTGTCCGGGTATTCGTAAAGCGCGCTGAGCGTGTCCGGCACTTCACGATCGTCGGGTTTTCCCCACATGTAAATTCCGCCTGAGGCCATGCAAGAAGACGGCAGACTCTTGTTGAGAACGAAATTGGAAATATCGGTTTGGTGGACCAGCAGGTCCGTGGAGATGCCGCCGGAGTAGTCCCAGTAATTTCGCCACTGATAGTAGCGGTGCTTATCGAACGGGCGTTTTGGCGCGCTTCCCAGAAAGCGGTTCCAATCGGAATTGCTCGCGTCGGCATCTGGTGGAATCACGTAGCGCCACGCGGCCGGAACAGGGGCGTTTGGATCGAAGTTGCGGTACCAGAAAGCGCGAACGTAATGTACCTCGCCAATCATGCCCTGCTCAAACATTTCCTTTGCACGGATGTAAAGTTTGTTGCTGCGGTTTTGTGTACCCACTTGAACGACCTTGCCGGTCTTTTCAGCAAGTTTCACAATTTCGGCGCCCTCTTCGATTGTGTGGCCGATAGGTTTTTCGAGATAGATGTTTTTACCGGCTTTCAGGGCAGCAATGGCCATCTCATAGTGGAGATGTTCCGGAGTGGCGATGAACACGACGTCAATGGAGGGGTCGGCCAGAATGTCTTTATAATCGACATACGTTTTGGGAGTGTTTCCGCCCATCGTTTGAACGCGGTCTTTGCCTTTGGCAAGATTGCCGGTGAACGTGTCGCAAACGGCCACCACCTCCACATTGTCTTTGCTGCCTTGATACATCTGGCCCATGATGTGGTAGCCGCGCGAGCCTGTGCCGATCCAGCCAACCTTTACGCGATCGTTGGCGCCCAGAATTGGTCCTGCAGCGGAAGCGGCGGCCAGCGCGCCCATTGCACTGGTCTTCACAAAACTACGCCGGGACAGTTCGTCCGTCATGAATGGAATCTCCTCAAAAGGGTTATAGCTTTAGGATATCAAGAGTATGCGGTTTTCAGGTACCTTATTAGAGGCTGATGCACAAGGTAAAGAACAAGGGTGTGCTGATTACCGGCGCTGGACGCGGGATTGGAAAACGATTGGCGATTGGATTCGCGGCAGAGGGCGCGCGTGTTGGATTGCTGGCCCGTAGTAAAGCGGAACTGGATTTGGCGGATCTGGAGATTGAACATAACGGCGGAATATCGCTGCGGATTCGCGCCAGCGTTTGCGATTTTGAGCAGATGTGCGCAGCGGTGGACCGGATGAAGAGCCATTACGGCGCAATGGATGTTCTGATTTGTGCCGCCGGCTTGCAGGGTCCGATTGCTCCACTGGCGGAGACGTCTCCGAAAGCCTGGGCAGAGACGATCGAAACGAATCTCATCGGTGTGATGAATTCGTGCCGGGCAGTGCTGCCGCATATGATCGAGAAGCGGTCGGGCAAGATCATCGTCCTTAGCGGCCGGGGCGGCGCGGATCCACGGCCCTGGTTTTCGGCGTACGCGGCGTCGAAAGCGGCGGTGGTACGGATGGTGGAAACGCTGGCGGAAGAGGTGCGCGATCACAACATCCAGGTGAACTCGATGGCGCCTGGCGGATCTTATACCAGCATGACCGATGAGATTTTGAAAGCTGGCGACCGGGCCGGATGGAAGGAGACCGAAGAGGCTCAGCAGGTGCGGATCACCGGTGGCATCGCGCCTGAAAAACAGATTCAGCTTGCCTTGTTTTTGGCGTCCGAGGCGTCCAATCACATCAGCGGGAAACTTCTGCATGTGAACGACGACTGGAAGAAGCTGGAACACGCGAATTTGAGCCGTGATATTTATACGCTAAGAAGGATTCAGAAACTCTCAAAGGAAGACTCATGAAAGTATTACTACTGATTGCCTGTCTGTTGACGACGTCACTCGAAGCGCAGACACCAAAGAAGAAAAAGATTCTCGCCATTGGAGAAGTGAAGGGATTTGAGCACGATTCGGTGTCGCATGGACTTGCAACCATTGAGCGGTTGGGGCGCGAGACGGGACTCTGGGATACGTACATCCGCACGGATTCCGAACTTCTGACGAAGAAGAAACTGGCGGCTGGGAACGCGAAGAACCTGAATTACTTCGATGCGGTGGTGTTTTATACAACCGGCGAGTTAGACATGGACGACCAGCAGAAAGCCGATTTGCTTTCGTTCGTCAAGGACGACGGGAAGGGCTTTATCGGGATTCATTCCGCGACGGACACCTTTTATAACTGGCCCGAGTATGGCGAGATGATCGGCGGTTACTTCGATCAACATCCCTGGGGAACGTTTGCGGCGCCGGTGATTGTAGAAGACGGCAACTTTCCTGGCATGGAACAATTCCCGCCTGAATTCGTCATACAGGACGAGATCTATCAGTACAAGAATTACTCACGGGATAACGTTCGTGTGCTGATGCGGCTCGATGCAAGCAAACTTGATTTGAAGAACCCGAGGGTTCATCGCACGGACGACGATTTCGCGGTGGGCTGGGTGAAGAATTACGGCAAGGGGCGGGTGTACTATTCAAACCTGGGCCACAGAGAGGAAACGTATGACCGTCCCGATATTCAGAAAATGTTTATCGAAGGAATCAAGTGGGCTTTGGGCATCACGCAGGCGGATGCAACTCCACGGCCGAAGCCTTAGCGTTTTTTCGCCCTGCTGCTGCTCGATGGCGCCGCGCACGCCGAAGTTTACCGCTACGGCCGTTTCGAACAGACGTTTACTGCCGCTCAAGAATATGCCGATCCGCTGAAGGACGTCGACGTCACGATTGCGTTCGACGGCCCTGGCAATGTGAAAGATGAAGTCCGCGCATTTTGGGATGGTGGCACGGCGTGGAAGGTCCGGTATTCGCCGCAACAGACGGGTACATTCCGGTACAAAGTTCGATCCGCGGATAAGTCCCTAGCAGGATGCTGAAAAAACCTTATTCTCAGCTGTCGCTTCTCTCATTTTCTGCTTGAGCTTGCTTTTGGGAGACTATGCAGAGCTTTTTGAGGCTCCTCGTTGGGGAGTAT
>JBBPYD010000201.1:0-20695 GCA_038200305.1 Bryobacterales bacterium | reverse complement strand
GCCCCGGCATTGATCTGCGGCAATACGGTAATTGTGAAGCCTGCGTCGGTGTCTCCGTTGAGCGCATGGCGGATTGTGGAAGCTTGCCACGAAGCCGGCATTCCGAAAGGCGTGGTGAATTTCGTGGCCGGGTCTGGCGGCGAGATCGGCCGGGCGCTGGTCAACGCGGCCCCGCTGAAGGCTGTATCGTTCACGGGTTCGTGCGAAGTGGGTAACTGGCTGCATGGAGAGGCATCCAAACGCCGGCTGCGCATTCAACTGGAAATGGGCGGGAAGAACCCGACCATCGTCCTGGCTGACGCGGACTTCAACAGCGCCGTTGAGAACACCGTGAACGCGGCGTTCTTCTCCACCGGCCAGAAATGCACCGCTACCAGCCGCGCCATTGTCGAAGATGCGATTTACGACAAGTTTGTGGCTGCCGTGGTGGAGCGTACCAAGAAGCTGAAGGTTGGCAACGGGATGGAGGCGGGAGTCGATATCGGCCCCGCTATCGACCAGGGCCAGCTTGACACGAACTTAAAGTACATCGAGATCGGGAAGAAGGAAGGAGGCGCGCTCAAGGTGGGCGGCAACCGTCTCACCGGCGGCGCATACGATAAGGGTTACTTCTGTGAACCAACCGTGTTCAGCGATATCACGGAATCCATGACAATCGCGCGGGAGGAAATCTTCGGCCCGGTGCTGGCCGTGATGCGCGCTAAAGATTTCGAGGACTCCATGCGCATCGCCAACAACATCCCGTTGGGCCTGTCGGCATCCATCCAGACAACCAATGTTTCACGCGCGTTTGATTTCGTTTACCGCATGGAAGCCGGTCTGCTGACAGTGAATCTGCCCAGCGCAGGCGTAGAGTATCAACTGCCATTTGGAGGGACCAAGGATTCCAGCTTTGGATCAAAGGAGCAGGGGCCGGCGGCGCTGGAATTTTACAGCGATTACAAGACCGTCTACCTGAAATACTAACGCCATGCATCTTGGACAAATCAGGTGGAATAACAACGTAACAGCGGCGATTTTCGAGAGCACTGGCATGGCGAGGCCGATTCCGGACTACACCATGTACGATCTGATCCGGTTGGCTGAGATGGAAAACGCGCCGCTTCAGAAAGTGGCGAACCGGCTGGCTAGTACACATAAGGAGGCCGCGCAGCCGATTATTCCGATTCATCCGAAAGAGGTTTGGGCCTGCGGGTGTACGTACCAAACGTCGGCCGATTTCCGCGATGCGGAACACGGCACGCGTGAAGGTTTCTATGCTCAGGTTTACCGCGAACCGCGGCCCGAGATATTTTTCAAGGGAACGGCCCGCTTCTGCGTGGGACCTCGAAAAGACATCGGCATCCGAAGCGATTCCAATTTCACTGCTCCGGAGCCGGAACTGGCGGTGGTGCTCGGCGGGAAAGGAGAGATTCTTGGCTATTGCATTGCCAACGATGTTTCAGCATGGGATATCGAGCGGGAGAATCCGCTTTACTTGCCGCAGTCGAAGATGTACACGGCTTGCTGCGCGCTAGGTCCGGTTATCGTCACCGCCGACGAGATTGGCGATCCTTACAAGTTGGAGATGAGTTGCAAGATTCAGCGCGGCGATAAAACAATTTTCTCTGGAAGCACCAACACGTCAAAGCTGAACCGCAAGATTGAAACGCTGATCGAGTACTTATTAAAAGCGAACCCGGTTCCGGCCGGTTCGGTATTGCTGACTGGAACCGGCATTATCGTCACGGAAGAGGCTGCTCTTGCGGCGGGGGATGTGGTGACGATTGCGGTTCCGGAAATTGGAGAGCTTTCGAACCCTGCCGTGAGGGTGGAGTAACCGGTTCGCACGTCTGTGCGGGTCATCTGGTTTCGGCGCTGAATTCGATACCGATTCGATACCAGCCGTTGCGGCGAATACAATATTTTACGGCTGCCCGGCCAGCCACGCTGAGGGTTTCCGAGCGGACCGCAACGTATGAGCCAACAGCAATCGGTTCCGCCACACGAAGCGAAATCCCGTGCTGGGATGTGTCAAGGCACTGGGCGAAGATGAACTTATTGTGACCTTCGGCATCGCTCCATGCGAGCGATACTTTTTGTTCGAGCACCGTGCGTTCTATACGGCGCGAATTTCCGTCCTTGCGGGCCATGCTCAGACCAGTGTCCGGTATAGACCCGTTTGTGTCAACTGGATTTCAAGAGCAAAGAGCGGGCTACCAGGCCTTCTTCGCGCAGCAGCCCGATCCGTTCATTCGCCGTATCAAAATCTGTTTTATATCCCGCGAGATTTCGGCGGGTGGACGGTTGGCCGGAATGGCGTGGTAATCGGCGGATGCATAATGAGCGATCACGGGCGCCGTGAGTTGCTCATACGAGTTCAGACGCTCCCTGACGATTTCCACGGTGTCATCGTGGCGTCTGATCAGTTTTGTTCCGTCCAAATCGCATACGCCCCGTTTTTTGGGCGGATGAAACAGCAGGTTGTAGATCCGGCCGCACTTTGGGCATTGGCGGCGCGCGGAAATCCTTTCAACCAGAACGGAAATGGGGGTTGCAAGGTGGATGACGATAGGCCGGCGGAATCCGCTGGCCTTCAGAAAGCTTTCCAGAAAAACGGCTTGGGGGACGGTACGGGGATATCCATCCAGAAGGAATCCATTGCGGTAATCCGGCTGTGCCAAGCGGCCGATCAGCATCTGGTTGACCAGATCGTCACTGACGAGATGGCCCGCGGCTAACACTTCCCTTGCGATGACGCCCAAGGGGGTGCCCGCTTCGCATTCGGCCCTCAACATCTCACCGGTGGAGATTGCGGGAATCTTGAGAAGCGCCGTGATCTGCGGGGACTGAGTGCCCTTGCCGCTGCCCGGCGGCCCGAAGAGCAGAATGACCAAGAATCCTCCAAAGGTTTTATTATAGACGTGAGCGCATTGGCGCCGGGCACGGGGCAGGTTCAGGACGGGTTAGCGCCTTCGCACGGGAGCGTAAAGTAGAAAGACGAGCCGGCGCCTAATTCCGACTCGACGCCGATTTGTCCGCCATGCACCTCGACGATTTTCTTGCAGATGGACAGACCGACGCCGGTGCTCTCATGCTCTTCCCTGGTGTGCAATCGCTGGAATAGATCGAAGATACGTTCAAAATACTGAGGTTCAATACCGGCGCCATTGTCCTGGACACGGATGGTCCACAGCTTGCCGGTTTTTACGGCGGAGACATGAATGTTTACGGGCGCACCCGGTTTTCTGAACTGGAGCGCGTTGTCGAAGAGGTTCTGAAATAACTGCGTGATTTCTACTTCATCGCAGCACAGCGTGGGGAGAGGGTCGATGGCGATGGTTGAATTCGAATGCTCTGCCCGATCCGCCAGATTCGCGCGCGCCGCTCTGGCAAGTGCAGTGAGGTCCCGGGTCCGGCGCCGTTCAGGAAATTTCCCAATATAGGCGAGGACCTGAAGTCCTTGCAGCAGCGCCTTCAGACGGTTTGCGCCGCCTACTATATAGCCGATAAAAGTATCGGCATCGCGGTCAAGCCTGCCCCGGTACCGCTTGGCGAAGAGTTGCACGTAACTGGCGACGATTCGCAGCGGCTCCTGCAGATCGTGCGAGGCGACATAAGCAATCTGGCCGAGCTCAAGATTCGACCTGGCGATGTCCCTGGCTTGTTGCAACCGCTGCTGAGCGAGCCTGCCGCGCTCGGTCACATCCAGATGGATGCCGATCCAATACGACAGATTCTCCGCGTCCTCCGTGATGCGGATGCCACGGCTGAGGACGGTGTATTCCTCACCAGATCTGGATTTCAAGCGATATTCACGATCCCAGAACGAACCGGCTCTCATGCACTGGCGCCATGCCTCGCCCACCGCGTCCCGCTCTTCGTCCACTACCAGATCCAGCCAACCTAAACCTCTGCACTCGCGCTCTGAAATCTGAAATGTTTGCAGAAACGATTCGCTCACCTGTTCCATGTTTCCAGCGGCATCGCCGAGCCAGCCACCAAACGGAATCAACTCCGCCGCTCTCCGGTAGCGGGCTTCTGTTTTGTCGATTTGCGATTGTGCCCGGAAGATGGAGTGAATCAAAATGGTGATTACGGAACTGGTTGCAAAGAATGCAATCAGCTTGCTGGCCAGTTTCGCCGTACTGAGTGCAATACCGTCCCTGGGCGGCTCAAATAAGGTTGCGAGCAGCAGTTCGGAAAAAGCGATGGCGAGCACGCTTGGGCCGATGCCGCAGAGCCAGGCGGTGATTGCAACGGCGGCGATGAAGAGCGGCTCAAAGGTGGGATCCAACAGATCTTGCAACAAAATACAGAGCAGATACGCGAGTAGCGGGAGTAGGAATGCGACCGCGTAGCCGAGCTGCGCCTGATGCTTCTCAAAGGACAGGCTTAGCGGCAATCTGAGTTTGGTGTCACGCTTCATTTAGCGGGTAAACCGCTTCCTTACGGGCGCGGCTCGGTACGGGCGCGGCTCGGAATCTTGTGACAATTGTATCCCGTAAATAAAAAGGGCACCCCAGTGACGGGGCGCCCAGAGTTAAAGCTATCGCGGAGTTTAGAACGTAACCCGTAGCGCCACTTGCAATGTGCGCGCGTGGCTGGGATACGCGGCCGTGATGTTTCCGAAAGCCGCCGTGCCCGGAATCAAGAAATTCTGAGCTGCGGCAGGCGAAGACAGACCAAGGCCAATACTGTTGATCTCTCCACTGGTGAATTGCGCGTGATTCAACATGTTATAGGCGTCGCCGCGGACTTCAAAGTTGAACCGATCGCGAACGCCGAACCGCTTCACAGCCGATACGTCGAAGTTGTTGATCGGCCGGAGTTGGACCGCGTTCCGCCCGCCTGTCGGGAACGATCCCGCTCCAGCGGCTATGTATTGAGCGTTGCGATTGTTGGCAAGATAGCCGACGGTCTGGCCGGCGCTATTGGTCAGCGCAGTCACGCCGCTGCCAACTCCCGCTGTCCCGCCCGAATTGACGAATACGCCGGAGGCGGCATTACTTCCGCTAAGCGACGAGTCAATTCCGCTGTTGAGATACAGGTTTGGTCCGGTTTCATAGGTAAAAGTGCCCGCGATGTTGACGTTTGCAACGATGTCGCGAATCCAGTTGAATCCGTGTGAACCGATGGCGCCGACATCCCATAATGCGGTTGCGGTGGCTCTCTGACGCCGGTCGTAAATGGAGGTGCCACGCTGCGTCCGGGTGCTAAACAGGTTGAAGCCAGTGTTGGTGAGCGACGGTCCGCTCACATCGTCGAGCAAATGGCTCCAGGTATAATCCAAGCGCGTTTGGAGACCACCTGAGAAGCGTTGTGTAGCCGCGGCGGTCAGGCCGTGGTAGGTGGAGCTTCCAGCCGGAGCAATCGAGGTAATTGGATTGGTGAATCCGGCTTGCGCGTAAGGATTGTTCGATTGTGCCGCCTGCAGGCTGTTCAGAGTTGTGGTTGAAGAGTTGAGAGCCGCCTGAGAGGGCTGCGAGAAGTACAGGGGCAAGTTTTGTGTTGCGGAGACGTTGGTTGCCCCGTTAAGCACCGACTGCACGGGCAGGTGTACGCCGCGAACCCCCAAATATCCAATATTCAGCACGAACCGTGAAAGGATGGCCTGCTGGTAATTGGCATTCCACTGCATGGTGTAGGGAAGTCTCTGATCTGGAATGTACGATGTAGTCATTGCCCGCGCCTGCTGAGGAGTGACGGACGGACTGAATATATTGAACTGCGTTGGGGTGACGATGGCGCCGGTGCCGAAGAAGCCCGGTACGAAGGTCAGAGTTGGGCTGATATAACTGGTGACCGTTCCTGGAGGTACGGAAGGCAGACTCAGCGCATTATAAGTGGTGTCGTAATTCATGCCGAAGCCGGCGCGCAAGACACTGTTCTTGACGATACCGGGCGACCATGCGATTCCAACCAATGGTGCAAACGCGGTCTTCTGCGATTCTGGCTGCCGGAAGGTAATTAAACCCGGTACGTCCGCCACGGAATTGAACGCTTGCAGATTCTGTGCTTTTGGAATGGTGACGTACGCATATTTGACACCGAGGTTTACATTGAAGTTGGAGCGCATTTGCCACGAATCGTTCACGTATCCGTAGCTGTCCCATTGGTTGCCGGCGTAGCTGAGATTACCAAAAGTCCTCTGGCCGCCGATGTCCGGAGGCAGATCCAGCGCATATCTGGAAAGGCTGCTATAGGTATAGCTTCCATTGCCAAGCTGGGTAAAGGTGGTTGGTCCGATGTAGCGCCGGCCATCGTACCCGAACTTCACGTTGTGCCGGCCGTGAAGCCAGTTGACGTTATCCGAGATCTGGTAGGTGTTCAGCGCGGCATTTTGCGTGCCGAAGAAACCGGAACCAAGCTGGGCATTCAGGTCCTGCTGGATTTGAATATTCGGAAAGGCGCTGAAACCGGGGAACGCGGCATTATTGTTACCTACCCTTCGATCCAAGCGGTTATAACCTAGTCTCAATTCATTCGATCCGTTAGGGCTGAAGTTGTGATATTCGGTGACCGTAGCAATCAGCGATCTGTTATTCACCGGCGAGAAGAATGCCGGCAGCGTGGCTCCATTGTTATTCCCGATCGTCGAATCCTGAGTGTAACGGGCTTTGAGCGAATCCGAACCCGAAACATTCCAATCGAGGCTGCCAACGCCGAAATACTGATTCTGATGAATGGCGCCACTCGACGGAACAATACCGAGTGGAATGGGCGTGCCGTTTACCGAGGTGGTGAGGCCCTGGGCTTGCACTGGCGCGGCACCCAGGTGGTTTTGTAGGACGTTCAGGTTCGTTGCGGACACGCCTCTGAGTCCGGCGAGTGTCCTGTAACCGGATGCGGTTGGCGCGTAGGTAGGACTTATCTGCAGGTTCGCGGCTCCTAAAGGAATGTATTCGAAATCGGCGAACATGAACAGTTTGTTCTTAATGATGGGAAATCCGAAATTGCCGCCGAGCCGGTTCTGATCGTAACGAGGCAGATCGGTGATACCCTGGCGCGCGAAGGACTGGTCCACGGCGTTAAGGTTTCTATTCTGCAAATAATCGTACAGCGCCCCGTGGAACTGATTCGTTCCCGAGCGGACGATTGCGTTGAACTGGCCGCCGCCAGTATGGCCCCATTCTGGCGGAAATTGATTTTGAAAGGCGACAAACTCAGTTGTGGCTTCGTTGGAGATATAGGTAAGCGGGCCGGGCAAGGCTCGGTTGTTATTGTCCACTCCATCGAAGTAAAAGTTGTTGCTGGATGGCCGCTGGCCGCCAACTACCGGCCCACGGGCCACTCCGATACCCCTGCTGTTGGCCACGCCGGGATTTAGCAGTGACAGGTTGTAAGCTCCAAACCCCTCCCCGTTCCGGTTGATAAAGTTCGGTTGCGGCAGATATTGAATATCCCGCGTGTTGTTGAAGGAGGTAATTTGAGGAGTGGTGGTGTCAAGAGAAGTAGTAGCCGACTGGATAGCTACCGAGGCCACTGCGCCAGTCCCTTGCACAATCAAATTCACTGTGGGCGGCTGGGTACTGGCATCGATGACAATCTCCTGCACAGGCGTGCTGGTGAGTGCGCCAGTAGTTCGAATTCTGTAGCGCCCGGCCGGGAGATTACCGAACGAGAAGTGCCCGGTGTTATCGGTGACAGCTTGTTGCCGAACGCCTGTTGTGATGTTTTCGAGTTCTACAGGGGCGTTGGCGATAGCCGCGCCCGTGCTTCGGGAGATAGTTCCCGCGATGTTGCCGGTTTGCGCGAAGACCGCTGACGATATCAGCAGTGTAATCGAGCATAATTTTATTTTAAATAAACATGCCATGTAATTTACATAAACCTCAGCTAGGTGTAGGCAAGCGGGTATCCAAACAGCGCTATATTACTTTTGAAAGTGCTCGGCGGGTAGTTTCATACCGCTTCCATTTTTGGAAACGTCAAATCCGAAGCCTGGAATTGCAATCCATTGTGGGTTTGAGTTGCCGGCTGTCATTTTTTCCCGGGGTAGAAAAATTATCCGAGCGGCATAAGGCAAGTTGTCTCCAGGCATCACCGTTAAGCGCATTGGCCTGTCGGCTGCCACCCGATTTCGGAGGCGAAACGCGACCTCTTCAATTGCAGTCTACATTTTGAAGGAGACCTGCTGATCTGCAGGACCATTTACCATGTGCGACTATTCTATTTCTGGATTTCCTAATCGGCTTGCGAACGAGCGCGAGCAGTTGATGCTGTATCGATTCCCGAGTTCCACGAAGGGCTTCGTTTCCCCAATCGAATTGGGCGAGCTTAGCTCAGGTCAGACGGCCGGGTGGTGGGCAAAAGCGCGCGCCTGGTTCTGCGCGATGGCGAAGACGCCGACCGCGGTCTGTATCCCGCCGGGGGCCCGGTTGATGTTGCGGGATGTACCGGAGAACTTGCAACGAAGATTTAGCATCGGTGCGGACGCGCCCGCGACGTTCACACAACTGAGCGCGAACTCATACGAATACCGAGACGCCGTCAAATTCGCGAGCGGTGAAGAGGTGCTCATACAGCAGTTTCCCGTTGGCCAACGAGCGGATGTGTTGTCTTTGGGCTCTGGCACCGAGGGCGGGGTGACAGACCCGCGCGAAGCGATCTACGCCCGGTAACCGTTGCGGCTGCAAGGTGGCTGACCTGGGAGTACTGTGCATGGCTGTTTGGCGTATCAGTTCCAAGTAACGGTGTTGTTTTTACAAGCGCTTGGCAGCCATGGAGCAGTATTCTTTACAAGGACGGGTGTACTCCTCTTCTAGCATTTCAGAAAAGCTCAATGAATGTAGCCTGATGGTAGATTGGAACTCGGTTTGCACAGTAACTACCGAGGAGGCATTTCGATGCTGCATTATGCTTGGGTATTTCTGGTTATCGCGTTGATCGCTGCCGTGTTCGGGTTCGCCGGAATTGCCGGCGCGGCCGCAGGCATCGCGAAAGCATTATTTGTTGTGTTCCTGATTATCTTTGTGATCAGCCTGATCATGGGGAGACGGGTTTCTTCCTGACGCTTGGTTTGAATTGAACCGGCAATCCGCTTGGGTAGCGGCATTGCCGGTTAACGGTTGTACCATGAGCTGGATGTTAAAGTTACGGCAAAACGTGGCGGATCTGATGCCCTTGTATTCGGCCAATCGCGCGTGGGGCGAATACGCGGAGGCGCATTATCTCTCCGCCACTTTGGCTTATCGGCAAAGCGCCGCAGGACAGAATTTCAGTGCCCGTTGGCGTTCAGAGCCGCAGCCGGAATCGCACAGCGACGCCAAGAGTGCGCCAATCCGCAAAAGCAAATAACGCCCGTGAAATATGAATTTTTGATCGACACGTACGATACCGAGCGGATCAAAATTGTCAGTATTTGGAGCATGTTCAGAGAAGGCGATCTTTCAATGCGTCCTAGCGCGGCGGACGCGAGGGGACGCAGCGTCCTCGAACAGATGGTTCATCAGTGTGTCAGCGAAGACCTGTGGTTTCGGACCATGATGGGTATTGACGTGGATGCGCCGCCACTGCCTGCTGAGGAAACACGCCTCGCTTTCCTGCCACGGTATACCGAGGACAGCGCGAAGAGAGTTACGGCTCTCCAGCAAAAGGGCGACTCGTGGTGGGAAGAAACGGTGGATTTCTTCGATGTGCCGCGGTCGCGCGCTTGGGTGATGACCCGCCGTTTAACACATACCGCGCAGCATCGAGGACAGTTGATGACCATGCTCAGAATGCTTGGCCGCGATGCGCATAGCACATATGGGCCGACAGCCGACACCGGCGGATTGATGCAGAATCATGCACCTACAATTTATGCATATCCCAGTCTGGAAGCTCTGATTGATGGAGAGGCCAAAGGTGGACGCAAAACTCCCTTGCCGCCGTCAAGCGGTAAACCGGTTACAGAGCGCCCGGAATCTTGACGCCAAACGGTAAATCCGTTCCATAATCCGCGCCGTGGGCAACCTTTTTTGGGTACCATTTCGCTAGATGGATATTTTCCACAGCAAACGAACTTATATGTTCATGATCGCGCTATTTGGCGCGCCGCAATGCCTGCTGTTTGCCGACCAGGTCACTCTGAAGAATGGCGACAGCATCACGGGAACGATCATGAAGAAGGATGGCGACAAGCTCACAATTAAGAGCGAGTTTCTGGGCGAGGTGACTATGCCGTGGGCGGCAGTTACGTCCATTCGCTCAGACACCCCCTTGTTTGTGTCGCTTCCCAGTGGCGGCGATGTAAGCGGGAAGGTGAATACGCAGGGCGGCAACCTTGTTGTGGAGACTCCGGCGCGGCAGGAAAGCACTCCGCTTGGCAGCGTACCCGCAATCCGCGGCGGCGAAGAGCAACAGAAATTTGAAAAGTTGCTTTCCCCCAACTGGCTGCAGTTGTGGGGCGGTTATTTTGATTTGGGATTTTCGCTGGCCCGGGGGAATGCCCGAACCGATACTCTATCCTCGGCGTTTAACTTATCGCGCGTGACTCGCAACGATAAGACTACTTTGTATTTCAATCAGATCTATTCCACCGCCACAGTTAACCGGGTAAACAGCGCCACGGCGCAAGCTATTCGCGGTGGCGTATCATACGATCACAACCTGAGTCCGCGTGTCTTTTTGAACGCGTTTAACGACTATGAGTACGATCGCTTTCAGGATCTGGACCTCCGCTTCGTGGTTGGAGGCGGTGCTGGATTTCATGCAGTTAAAAACGAGCGGACTGTTTTAGATCTGCTGGCGGGAGCCGATTACAGCCGGTCTAACTTCACCGGAAACATCCTGCGGAATGCGGCGGAAGCGTACTGGGGGGACGATCTGGCGTACAAAGTTTCCGGCGTTACCTCTCTTACCCAGTCATTCCGGATGTTCAACAATCTATCGAGTACAGGAGACTACCGGGTCAATTTCGATGCCGGAACCGTTACCACGATCAAGCGGCGGTTTAGTTGGCAGGTTACCGCGAGCGACCGGCTGTTGAGCAATCCCGTTTTCGGACGGCAACGAAACGAATTTCTGCTGACGACGGGCTTGAGAATCAACTTTGCGCAGTAAGTCTGGTGTTTATCACAGGAGGCAGCGATGTTGAAAGGGTTCAGAGATTTTGTTCTGCGTGGGAACGTAGTCGATTTAGCGGTAGGCGTGGTGATGGGGGTCGCTTTTGGCGCCGTAGTCGCAGCGCTGGTGAAGGACCTTTTGACTCCGCTGATAGCGGCCATTTTCGGGAAACCCGACTTTTCCGCCATCAGGTTCGAAGTAAACGGGAGCAATTTCATGATTGGCGATTTCATCAACGCCGTCGTATCTTTCGTTCTGATCGCAATCGCCGTTTACTTCTTTGTGATGGTCCCGGTAAATGCATTCATGACGAGAATCCGGGGCGTGGCTCCTGGCGCGAAAAAGACATGCCCGGAGTGCATGAGCGAAGTGCCGTTGGCTGCCCGGCGGTGCGCGTTTTGCACCTCGCCGTTCTCGGTGTAAAGGAAATTGATGCCGGCTCGCTTACGCGCGCGGTTCAGAAACGCCCACGCCTTTGGACATAGCAGCTAGCTTTGCCACTGTGTTGATGTTCCGAACGGTCGCTACGCCAAGGGTGGATGGCAGCTTCAATTTCGATCGCCCCATTCCCTCCGGATAGTGGATGTAGATCTCTCGATTGCCCAGAGAGACCTCTTCTCCGCCCGGCGCCGCAAGATTGTCCAGCAGCCCTTTCGGCACTGGGTTAGAAAGAAATACTACCGCAACCTTCGCTGGTGGCGCGGCGGGAAACGGATTGGCTTCCAAGATAGAATTTAGCTCAGAGGCGCTCCGGACGATTACGTCGGCCTTCTTACCCATTTTTTGCGTGAGTACCCGCTCCAGCCCCGCCTGGATTTTGTCTTCGGAAAGAGGCGCCTCAAAGACCACATTGCCGCTTTGTATGTAGGTACTGACTTTCTGAAAACCGAGGTCCTCGCACATGGCGGACAATTCCTTCATGGGCAGCATCCCCGTCCCGCCGACGTTTATGGCACGCAGTAGAGCGATGAAAATTGCCATTGGGCCAGCCCGTAATTCTACTTCTTGGATTTTTGCGGCATGTCATACACGTAAATGGTATGCGGCCGCTTAAAGGCGTCCATTGTTTCCACGCGGGAGGCTTTCCAGCCGGGCACCATGAAGTCATGCGACACTACGCGTGACCCAGCCCGCAGGTCCTTTTCCAGATTTGGCCGAAGGATATCGTTCGAACCGGTTTCCAAATAGATTGTCACCACATCGGCCGGCTCCAGATTTACCTGCAGCAGGTTACCGTGAATAATCTTGACCTGATCCTGCAGGTTTAATCGCTTCAAAGTATCATTCACAGATTTAACCAGACTGCCGGAAATTTCGACACCGACAGCCTTGGCATGATATCGCTGGACAGCCGTAATCAGAATCCTTCCATCCCCGCAGCCGAGATCATAGAGGACTTCGTTCGGTTTGAGTTGCGCCGCCTCCAGCATCTTGTCCACAATTTGTTGTGGCGAAGGCACGTATGGCGCGAGACTGTTTGAGTAATCCCGCACGTGGCGTGAGTAAGGCTGTTGCGCAGCGCACGGCAAAATTAACAGAACGGCAGAAGCGGCGATTCTAAAGATGTTCACTCTGATTGGGACGTCCCTGAGCGTCGTATGTGTTTCAATTTTACAATGCGCGTGACCATTTCTGAAACTGCAAACCACAAATCACGGGGGCGGCTGATTGTGTACTCATACCCCTTCAGAAACTTGACGGCCTTGCCGATGGAATCGTTCCACGGAACTGCCTGCGGGTACAGGTTGTAATTCATATAAAAAACCGGATAATTCAGATTCCCAATCTCTTTTAACGATTCCTGCGGAATATTTTCATCCAGCATGGCCTTTGGACCCGCGAACACAACGGCGTCGGGTTTGTTGTCCGGCGATGCGACTTCCCGCCGGATCAGGTTGGTTAGGAATTCCGTATCGCCGTGCTTTTGACTGAGCCTTTTCAGGTCCACCGTCCCTAGATTGAGGGCCGCGAGCGATTCCCCCAGAGCAGGAAAATCGATCCGCTCGGCATTTTCGGCGCGGTAGACCACCTTTTGCTCTTGCAGGTTGAAGGCGATGATGGTGAACTTCCCGATCCTGGGGTCGCGCGAAATGCTGCGTAGGATGGAAACAAGGGCGCTGGTGTCGAGGGGCTGCAGAGTGGCTGAACGCGAATTCTGCGGTGCAAAGTTGATCAGAACCTTAACGTTGAGCGGCGTCTCTTCCTGCTGCCGCATCACGGGAGGCTCTTCCTTAAATTGCTCACGATCGGCGGCTTGGATTGCGCCGGCGGGCATCACCAAGCTAATCTCTTTGTCTTTCGGCGGCAGCGCGGCTTCCAGATCCCAATAGGAGGAACAGACGCGCTCGGCCCGATCGCGCATCAGCCAGTCCACGTGGTACTTGCCCTCGCCGATATCGAATGTGCCCTGCAGGTAAGCATCGCCGGTGGCATTCTCGTCTATCGAGGGCACGCGCAAACGTTGAGTGAAATACAGCGGCTCGTCCTTGCGCTGGTCCAGCGTGACGCGGAATAGAATGGTCAACAGGTTTTCCGTGCCGGCGAGTTCGCGCAATGGGATACTCACCTCGTAACCTGCGTGATACCGGAGATCGAACCCGAGCACAGGCTTGTTGTTGATCACGGAACAAGGCAGATCTTTACGGGACTCACCGGCTTCCAGCACTGCCATATCGGTGTTAAAAATGCGCACGGCAATGCCTGGACCGGAACCGGTGAGGGCAAGCTGTGCGTGAAGAGAAACCGAACCGCAGAGGAGTAGTGAAGAAACGGCGAGAAAAGAACGGCGGTCGCAATTAAGCGCTTGCATGAGCCATCACCCCGGTTGGCCTCAAATTTGAACTCCGCATACGCTACATCCAAATCAGAGACTGTAGTGGGTATTATCGTACATTCGCGGCCCAGCGCAAGCGCCTGTATTTTAGACTCGCTCAGGTATGGTACATTTCAGGAGAATATGGCATCCCGCAGCGTTAACAAAGTTATTCTCGTTGGCCACCTTGGAAAGGACGCCGAGACAAAGTTCACCACATCCGGCGTCGCGAAGACCACTTTTTCAATCGCCACCAGCCGCCGCTGGAAGGATCAGCAGACGGGGGAGTGGAAAGAGGAGACGGACTGGTCGAACGTTGTGCTCTGGCGTTCGGAAAACCTGGCCAATTATCTGACCAAGGGCAAGCAGATTTACGTCGAGGGCCGTCTTAGTAACCGTAGCTACGAAGACAAGGACGGGGTGAAGAAGTACATTACCGAAGTGGTGGCCGACGATGTGATTCTGCTGGGCAACCGTGGCGGGGCCGAAAGTGGCGGTGCTTCTGACGATTTCGGGGCGGGCTCCGGGCCTGTTTCGATGCCGCGAAGCGCGCAACAGCAACGGCCGCGAGCACCGCAAGCGGCTCCGGAACCTGGTGGATTCGACCCTGGCATTTCCGACGACGACGTTCCGTTTTAGAGTTTTGTGAGGCGCAGTTGCTTTCGTGCTGCCATTATTTGCCTAGGGTAGCGGCAATGAAAGAATCGATCTCCTTATCCCGAACCTCGATGGGGATCTGGTGACCATAATCAGGGTAGATTATTACCCGCGACTTACCGCCGTGAGAAGCGATCTCTTCGGCTAAGCCCCGCGCTTGGCCAGGATCGGTTCGATCGTCCTTTGCTCCGTTTAGGATCAGTGTTGCCGCTTTTATATTTTGCGCGGAATAGACAACTGAACGCACTCGAAGTGCGTCACTGCCTCCGCCGGTCTCCTCGACCATGGCATTGACGATTTGTTTGGCCTGAGCCGATTTTGAATTTGCGGCGAACTGTGGAAGATCGTACAGCCCCGATATCAATACAATGCCCGCCAGCGATGCATCCTGCGCAGCGATTAGGCCAGCTACCAGAGCGCCGCGGCTGATCCCCTCAATCACGATCTTGTTTGGAGATACGTAACCGTCCCTTCTAAGCTTCGTGATAACGCCCAAGACTGCATTCTGAGTGAAGGGACCGCAAAAGTCGGCCGGGCCCGATGAGTTTCCGTACCCTGGCTGTGAAACCGCTACAGCGAGATAGCCAAGCTTCGCAAACTTCTCAAGCACACCCCAATTTACGAAATCCTTGCCACCAACTGACGGCCACGCCTGATAACCGTGCAGCAAGACTACGGTAGGCCACGGGCCATTGCCAGCCGGCTTCTCGAAAAACGCCTCCACTTTTTTTGAGGGATCATCTGGGTGAGGGATCGTCAGCTTCTCCGCCCGTGCGCTTCGATGCGAGCACGCCAACAGGGTCAACAGAACGGTCAGCAGAATGCGCGAGATGCAGATCACGAGGGTTCCGGGACAGGGCCGATCAATTCGTCTGCCGGATTTGGAACAGGTGTCAGAAATTCGCTTAACGCGAACTGCCCCCAGTTGGTTTGCTCTTCTACTTCGGCATCGGACAGCGAGTTATAGTAATCCACCACTGCTTTTTCTAACGTGGCCTTTTCCTGTTCATGGCGAAACTCTACCGACTCCGGCGAGAGATCATACCTTTTCTTGATCTTTCGATCCGCTTGTTTGGGAGTGGCGTGCATCATAGTCTATTCTACCGGGCTAACCGCGCCTACAGATTCTCAATCCGCCTAGTGATGTCGATCCGGAGTTGACTTGTCATCACCAATTCCCAAGCCGACATGCCGTTTGGGTTGGCGCCTGGAACTGGCAGCTCCGGGTTCGGGATCGGAAGTTCCCGGCCATCGCGGCCATCGCCGCAGTGTCCCCAACCGAGGTCGTCCCCCTTGAAAGCGCCAATGGTCACATTGGCAGTCCAGGTACGGAAGGAAAGCGGGTCTTCGTCTTTTCGCGCCTGGCAAAGAGCGGGAAACAATTCGTCTAATCCAGCCTGGAGGTCGGCGGCGGAGCTGTCGGGGATCATCGCGCGCGCCGAAAGCACGGACTTGGCGCGCAAGAGAGCCAGATACAGCAGATCGCGATCGGATTTCACTTGCATTGCGGGCCATCGGAAGCTGAGCCATGCAGGCCGGCATCGAAGCCATTCCGGCTCGGGGCTGAGCAGCGCGGAAAGCCGGTCCATCCCCAATTCCGGATCGAATCCCATTGAAACGTTCTCCACCACAAGCCCAGAATCCGCGGCATAAACGAAAGCAAGCTGCGGTTGATGCGGCGCTTTATTCCACCCCGCTCTGCGCAACAGTCGTTCCCAACTCATCAAACTCTCATCAATCAACGAAGCAAAAGAACGCCCGTTCTCCGGTGCCGAAACTGAGCTTCAAGCGCGGCAATCGCATTTCTCCCGAGCGGGCCTGCGGGCTTCCTGGCGCTGTGCGCATCAGTTCCTCATACAGTTCGATTGCGCGCTTCCTGGCCATCTCAGACGATGCTTTGTCAATCATCGCTCCCTCCGCGGTCGGATCGCCTGGCGCTGCCTTGCTCAGCGACCAGCACGTTTCGTACGCAACCGCCAGATGATAATTCTCCTCTTTGCGTAGCGCCGTGTCCGGGTAGCCGCGGAGGAATTTTTCGCCTTGGCGAATCACCTCGCGGAAACAGTTTGGACCCTGGCAGCCGAACTGCGGGATGGAGCAACTGAGGGATTGCAGCATTAGGAAAGCGCGTTGTCCCCATGGGGTCTCCGGGAACTCCTTCCAGGCACGGCGCAAGAGGCTCCAATCATATTCGAAGTAACCGCTGTAGTGTCCGGGTCCGGTGTACTGGATGCCGTATGGCGCGAGTTGACGCCGGATGATATCCAAGTCCGGCGCTTCACGAAGGACTTCCGATCCACGCACCACGGACTGAACTACCAGAAGAGTTCCCAGCCGGCCGGCGAGTTCGTCGGCGGCGGCCAGGGCGGCGGCCCGCCTGTTCCGGTCGCCGCCGTTATAGCGAAGAAGCCGAAGCAGAGCCGTTCGCGTTTCCCGTTCCGCCTTCAACCGCTCAGGTTCGGATGCCGGATGTTTTCCAGACACCAGGTATAAGTCCCCAAGTTCTTTCTTCAGGTCCCCCTCGATGACAGGGTGCGAGAGTTTGGTCGAGGACCGGAACGCCTTCTCTAGTTCCAGTTTCTGTTCGCGCTCTTCCAGAACCTCCTTGCGGACAGCGATGAGTTGGACGCCCTCTCGAATTCCAGCGGGCTCGACGTAGTTGCGATTGCGGTGCAGGAAAATGCTGACGCCGCCCGCCTGCCAGCGGAGACCTGGATTTGGCGGGTTCAATCCGAGTTCGTACATGTTGCCAGGGACAGTCCCACGTCCGTATGCGCGGATCAGCCGCTGCCGAAGCAACTGTTCCACTTCCACGCTGATTTCGGGATACGGATTGACAAGCCGGAACTCGGCCCGGCGGAGCAGAATGACCGGATGGGCGGGATCGGCGGGGTAATAGAGGTATTCGCCAACTACCTCGTTCAGAGACTTTGCGCAGTAATAAGCGTACCCATACAGGCCGCCTCGAAAAACCGAGTGCGTTGGAACGCTCTTGCACGCAGACCGGCTTGCTTTCGGCTGCGCCTGGTAAGCCGATTCCCACTGGATCGTTTGCAGACCGGACCACATTTTATCCGCAAGCTGCTGGGCCGAACCCATCTCCGGCGGCCTTTCGACAGTCATTTTTGCGATAGGCCCGGATCGGCCCTGGTATAGAACCTGAACGTCCACGGTCCCCTGCACCGGCGTCTCCTGAGGCATCTTGAAATTGATCTGCCCTGCCGCCACATACAGCAGACCGGCGGGAACTCCGTTCACCCGCACCATCACATCGCACAGCCGTTTGGGAAAAACCTGCGTCTCGATCGGCGTTTGATTAAGGCGCGAAGGATTGGGGGTTTCTCTGTACCGCGGATCTGCAGCGCCATTGCACGCGGCCCCGGCTCCCAGGTGCTGGCCATAGATGGACGCCAACCTGCCGGGCGCGTGCGGGGCCGCCTCTCTGCTGCCGCTTGGCACGATTGTTAGCGCTGAGTACACAGGCGCATCGGCCGCGCTCATAATGGCTGCAAGGAAGAACAGCCAGAAGACGTTCACAGTTTCATCTTAGCGTGGCCAACCCATTCTAACCGTAACCGTACGTTCGGCCATTTGCGTGTTTTTATTCAGTTTTCTTGCCTACGCGCAGCCGGATCTTACATCCGTCACTGGCGTTATCCATGACGCGACCGGGGCGGTTGTGCCCAATGCTACAGTCATTCTTCGCAATCAGGCGACCGGGGTGGAACGCCGCGCCACCACCAATGCAGCCGGCAATTACACTATTTCCAGTAAGGCAGCAACATTCTGCAACCCGCGCAGGGGACGTTCACGAACCAGCGCAGCCGGAACATTTTTTACCAGCTCGGCTTCCAGAATTGGAACGTTGGCTTATTCAAAAATTTTTACATCACTGAGCAGCAGTACATCACGTTTCTGCGCTATACGTTCTGACGGCGGAATGCCGCGCCGCAGAAGTTAGAATAAAGAGGAATGCTGCCAAGACTGCTTCTTGCTCTTTCCCTTTGTAGCGCGGCATTGCAAGCCGCGGTGCCGATGAACTGCGCTGGCGGCGTTCCTGTGGGCGATCTTGAACTGAAGGTGCAGTCCGACCCAAAGCTAGGGATGCGTCCGCTGCGCACTATCAACCGTTTGGGCGAAGGGGACCGGATTTTCTACTCGCCAGTGAAGCTTCGCCCGCGGCAGCACGGCGGTAAGGTGGCGCTGGTGGTTGCGCCGGTGCTGCCAAGCGAATCGACCACGCTGCAGGTGCTGGAGCCGAAGGCCGCCGATAAGCCGCAGCAGTGGAATGTGCCGTTTCGCGCCGGCGTGATTGCGCTGGTGTACGGGCCGGATGGCGTCAACGCCAAACGCGTAAAGGAATTCCTTTCCAAAGACGATGAGCTGATTGCACAGCTTGCCGACTACGCCGAGAAGACCGCGCAGACCGAAGCGCTTCTGGGAGCGTTAGCGAACTGGAACGCCACTTCGAGCGGCCCGAACGACACAATGGATGCCGCATTGAACGGGTTCGCGTCGCAGTACGGGATCACCGGGGCTATCGACCGTACACAGCCGCGCGATCAGCAGATGCTGGCGATGATGCGCGCGGTGAACCCGGCGCTCTCCTCCGTTGACCCGGTGGCGCCCAGCCCCGCGCAGCGAATGCAACAGTCGGCCATGTTCGCCACCTCGGTTGCAGGCATGTTCTTCGGCAGCACCGTGGGGCTGGCGGCGGGCGGTACGGCGCTGTTCATGAACCTGCGCACTATGATGTTTCCGAACACCGAGTTCCGTTCCAGTTTCGCCCAGGCTTCCACTCCGCCGCATGACGCCGGTCTGGACCTCTGCGGCAAGCGCGAGGCGGCCAAGCCGCGCACGAAGGTGGCGTACCTGTGGGCGGTGCGAATTCCGAATGCGGGACCACCATCCGTAAAGACCGGCCCGGTCAACTATCTTCCCCAGGAACACAAAGCGCTACTGCCGGTTTCCACCGATGAAGCCGCATGGAAGATTTTGGACCGTGCCCACGATTGGAAATTGGTATCCGCCGGCAAGAAGGAATTTCCCGTGAAGGCGCATGCGCTGCCGGATCGGAAATCGATCGAAGTGGACCTCTCCGGTTCGCACGCTCCACCCGGACAATATCAATTAGCCGCTGGATGGGACTGGGATTCACTGGCCGTGACAGGCGATGTGCATGTGAGTCCGTTGAGCAACTTCGAGAAGGCGCGGCTCACGCCTGAAAGTCAGGATCGTTTGCGCGAAGAAGACAGAAAGACCGTTGTGCAGGCGCAGGGCGCGGATTTTCAGTTTGTTGAGAAAGTGGCGGTGGTGAAGACCGGCGATAAATATAACCCGCCGGTTAACGTTCCGTTTTCATTGCCGAAGGGCAAACAGCAAGGAATCCAGGACCGCCTTGAATTCGAGCTCGACACAAAGCCATTGTCCGCCGGCGATTACTCTCTGTTGCTCATCCAGACGGACGGGCAGCCTCATACGGCGCCGTTCAGAGTGCTGCCGCCGGGGCCTCGGATTGAGAATGTACCGATCGCGTTAAATGCCGAGGAGGGCGGCCAGAAGATTCTGCTGAAAGGCGAGCATTTGGACCGCCTGGTGAAACTGGAGACAGATGCCGGAACGCTCCAGCTAGGCCCTGTCAACGGCGGCGAGCGCGAAGTAGAGGCACGGTGGAAGACCGGCGTTAAGCCCGGTTCCAGCATGAATCTTCGCGCCTACGCCCAGAACAATAGCCAGCCGGTGGTGATACCGGACGGCGTAAAAGTGGTTCCCCCGAAGCCGGCCATTCTGGACGTCCAGCTATCTCTTCCACCAAAGAGCGATATTACATTGAAGGACGGCGAATTGCCCGCAGGCGGATTCGTTAGCGCTTCCCTGCGGGTGCGTCATGCCGGTCCGGAGACCAGAGTGCATTTGCGCTGCGGTACTTCCGGTTCAAATGAGTTGACGATTCGAGTAGGCGAACAATTGCCCAAAGGTAGTGTGCAGTCCATCAGTTCAGACACCCTTTTTCTCTCCTTCGATCCAGGCGAGTGGCAAACGGGTTGTGTGATTTCAGCGGTATTGGACAACGGCGCCGAGGGCGCCTCGAAACCGCATCAGATTGGACGGGTGGTGCGGCTGCCCCAGGTGGAAAGCTTTCAGTTGACCGAGGAAAAGGCGGGCGGCAACTATATTGGAAAGCTGATCGGGACGGAT
>JBBPYD010000200.1:0-37365 GCA_038200305.1 Bryobacterales bacterium | reverse complement strand
CGGCGGAGATGGCCGAAATCGACCGCGTGCGCGTGGAAGCCCTGCGTGAGAGCTTCGTCATGGCCGGCAGGCGCCCGTTTGCGGGACGCGCCGGGTAAGGTGGGCATGGGTTCCAGACTGGGGCTGAAGAGTTGCAAGCTGCAGGTTTCGACACGGCGGGCGCGTTGGAGACGCCATGTGTGTTCGGCGATTTGACCGGTGAGGAGAGCTTCCTGGGTGTTGGCCGGGTTCTAATCGGCGAGCAGGCTGGCATAGAGATCTTCGTAGGCGGCGGGATCTTCGCCGGGGAGAACAACCTGTTTCGCGGTGAGTCCGTGCCGGGTGGAGTTGGCGGCGGACGCGCGCTTGCCTTCCGGCGACTTGGGGCCTGTGGACAGGCGGCTGTTCGCGGCGTTTGCGATCTCTTGAGCTTGTGACATCTTCGTATACCCTTCCTTCAAACAAAAATAGCTCCCGTTGGGGAGCTTGATGCCGATCTGTTTGGCTCCGGGTTGAGGAGCCACTTTCGATTCAATTTATAGCATGGGGTTTTGGAGCGGGCGGGAGGGGTGTTGATTCGGAAGGAGATTGACGTGAAAAGATCTGTGACTGACTTTCCAGAGCATGACCAGGCGATCCGGATCGGCGTAAGGAAATGGACGGAGCAAGATGGCATCTACCGCGCTGAAAATCGCGGTGTTTGCACCGATACCGAGCGCCAGTGCAAGGATGGCAATGATGGCGAAACCGGGGGTTCGCAAAAGAATACGGATGGCGTAACGGAGGTCGGCGAAGAGGTTTTGCATAGATCGGCCTGACGACGATACGGACCAGGAAGTGAAGGGTTCCTTATTAATTTACTTTCCGTTCCGTTTAAGATGGTCTTGCAGGAGGCTTTTTATGCGTGCAGGTCTGGTTTTCTGTCTAGCTGGGCTCCTGATGGTCGCACCAGCGGATCCGGCGACGAAGCCGAAGCCGAAAGCGGCCAGTTCGACGACGATGACGGGATGCGTCGATCAGAGGAATAACACGTTTGTGTTAACCGGCGATAAGGAATTGAAGACGCACGCGGTTTTGCACGGCGATGGGTTCTCCGACGATAATTTCGCACGGCATCTGGGCCATACGGTGACCGTGGAAGGGACGCTCGCAAGCCAGGGCGGCACAAAGGTGATGAAAGTGCGGAAGGTCACCCCGGTCTCGGACTTTTGCTCTCCCCAGTAGCTTAGATTTCCTGCCACTCGCGTTCGAGCAATCTGGAGTATTCACCGGAAGCGTACAGGTCGAAGTCGAAGTTGGACGACCGGATGATCGTGTAGACCTTCATGCTACGGTTGCATTCGAATATCTGATCGGCGTAGCTGTAGTAGTTGCGAATGAAGTCTTCGGACAGGTTCTCTTTAAGAGGCGCCTCGGCGAACACCACATTGAGGCCGACGGCCCTGGAGAAAATGGCCCTATAATCGGCAACGCCCCACTTGACAAGTTTTTCAATAACCGGCGGCGGCGGATCTTCGATCAAGAGAGCTACAAAGCTTTGAAATTCGATGCCCCAATTCCGGAGCGACTCTTCTTTTTGCACTATTTCCAGACACTGGCCGATCCAGCGGGCCAGATCCTTTCCGACGTAATACAACATACGAATTTCGCAGTAGCGGCCGTCGAGCAGGGTACGGTCCAATTGCTCGCGAGTGACGGTTTCGGTGGGTAAGAGGCCTTGCAGCATGAGACTGGCCCGTGAGCTTTCAATCAGTTTGCCCGGGCCGGATGAATCGGCAAAAGGGTGAAGGATGAGCGGCGGCAGTTTCCAGCAGGTTTCCGATCTGTAGGCGACGGGTTGCATTTGATATGTAGATTATCGGCTCCATTCTGGAAAGTGTGAATGTTACCGTGAGCCGCGGCTCATTTGCTGGTCTCATTTGCGTTTTTGCAGCAGAACCTTCACTCTGAGCGGTTTGTTATCGCGCAGAACCTCTACTTCCACTTCGTCGCCAGGCCGCTTGGCGCGCAAGGCGTACGTGAAATCGTACAGGTTTCCGATCTTCTTGCCATCGAACTCGGTCAGGACGTCACCGCCTTTCAGGCCTGCCTTCGCGGCGGGGGATCCGGTACGAATATCGGCGAACCGGACGCCGTTAGGAATCTCCGCGAAGTCGGGAATGCTGCCGAAGTCCGGACCGTATCCGCCGCTTCCGGAATCACCGGCGCCTGGCTCCGAGCCTCCATGCGGCGCCTTCGATTCCACCCGCACATAGACCGGGCGGCCCGGCTCCTCTGCCAGCTCAGTGGTGACATCGGCGATGGCATGCAGCAGCTTTACCGCATCTTCCCCATCGATTTTGTCCCAAGTATCGCTGGGGCGGTGATAATCCCCATGCAGGCCGGAGAAGAAGAAGAGCACCGGAATCTGCTTGGTGGTGAACGATGTGTGATCGCTGGAGCCGTAACCGCCCAACTCAGATGCATCCAGTTGGAACTGATACCTGGGCATGATCCGGTCCAGCATCTGCCTAAAATTCGACCCGGTTCCGACACCGCCGACGAACACTTTCCGGTTCCGGATGCGGCCGATCATATCCATGTTCAACATAGCAACCGCTTGATCCAGCGGCAATAGCGGATGGTTCACGTAAAAGCTGGAGCCAAGCAAACCAAGCTCCTCGCCGGCAAAGGTTATGAACAAGATTCCGCGCTTCTGTTTCGGCTGCGAGGAGAACCAGCGCGCGAGGGTCAGGACTCCGGAAGTGCCTGACGCATTGTCGTCGGCCCCAGGATGAACGGTGCCGGCCAGACTGGGCGCAAGCGAGAACTGCTGGCCAAGACCGAGATGGTCGTAATGAGCACCGATAACGATGTATTCGGACGTGGAGCCGGGCAGGTAACCAGCGACGTTGTGCACGGTTTTCACATCACGGCGGACGTCGGCTTCCGCGCCGATGCTGAAAGTTTCAGGAAAGGTAAACGACCGGGGTTGCAGATCCTTGTCGATCTGTTGAATAGTGGCGGCGAAATCCTTTCCGGCGGCGGCGAACCATTTCTCCGCTACACCGGCGCGGATTTGAAGAAAGGGAATACCAGGGCTGGCTGGACTCACGTCGGCGCCGAATTTCTCCAACGCATCGTCGCCGCCTGAGTGAGTGGCGGTATCGTTTACAAAGAGAATGGCGCGCGCACCGTGGAATTTGGCATTCGCCGCTTTGCTGAAAAGCTGCGCGTGTTCGGTGTAGGCACGGCCTTCAAATACGCTGCTTGCCTCGTATTCCTGCGGTTCATGACGGAGGACCAGGACGATTTTGTCCTTGACATCCAGGTGGGCGTAATCGTCGTAGTTGTATTCGCGCGCGGTGATGCCGTATCCGGCGAAGACCAGTCCGCCATTCACTTTGCCGTTACCTGAAAAATTGAATGGAGTGTAGTCCTGACCGAGTTTAAGCGTATGCTTTTCGGCGCCGATGCTGTACTCGAAATGGTTCGACGAGCCGAGGTGCGAGTTGGTGGAGACGCTGAACGCCTGCAGGTAACTCTTGCCATCCAGCGGCTGCAGACCGTCCTTATGGAACTGCTGGGCAATGTATTTAGCCGCTTTTTCCAGTTCAGGGCTGCCGGTGGCCCGGCCTTTCATGTTTTCCGAGGCGAGGAACCGGACATCTTCAATGTATTTCTGTGCATTGATTTCTCCGTTGCTCAACCGCGCGGCGGGTGCGGCCACAAGGAGCGCGGCGGTTAGCGCGAGGGCAGAGACGTACTTTGTGAGGTGCTTCATACATCCAGCTAATTGTTCAGAAGCGAAGGTAATTTCACTTCGCAGCAACTTTCCGCGGCGCCGCCGTGAGTCTTTTGATATTCAATCTCAAAATCGATAATTTGACGAAGCTGCGGCCAGCCGCCTTGGCCCACCAGTTTGCGTCCGTTGACAAAGAGCGTGGGAGTCGAATTGATCTGCAGCGACTTGCCTTCCGCGATACTCTTGTTCACTTCGGCCTCAGTTGCGCGGGTATCGATACAGCTTGCCAATTGCTGGTCATTGACGCCCTTGGTCTTACCAAACTCCAGGACTTTTTCCTTCAGATTTTCGGGTGTGATATCGGCTTGATGCTCGAAAATCCAATCATGGTAATCCCAGAACGCAGCCGGTTTCTGTTTGAACACGCACCGCCCCGCGATGGCGGCGCTCTTTGCCCAAGGGTGAATTTGCTCCAGGGGAAAGTCCTTGAAATAAACACGGACTTCCTTGGGATAGGTGCTTGCCACATTCTGCCGGATCATTTTCGCTTCTTCCTTGCAGAAACCGCACTCGAAATCGCTATACATGACGAGCACCACCGGCGCCCCAGGGGGTCCGAAACTGGGCTGGAACTCCGTCGTGAGTTTTTTCAGATCGGCCGCGAATGGACTTTGGTTCACGTCGAAAACGGTGCCGCGGAAAATCTTCTGGCCATCCTTTGAGACGTAGAAAATCTCCTCTTGTGACGCCGTTCCGGCTGACGCAACCACCGCGACCTGATTGAAGCCGGGCAAATCGGAAGGCTTCGGCTCACCAACCTTCACTTGGATTTGCGGCCCCCATACAAAAAGGTGGCGTACGTATTCTTCCATCACGGACTTGTCGAATGCGGTCTTTTTCGGCGAGTGGCTCTGTGATTGGGTAGGAGTGGCGTGGGACGCCCCGGAAGACGTGGTCTGGGCGGAAAGCCCCGCGGAGAACGCGGCTAGGCAGAGCAGCGCCGCCGAGGGCAACATCGGAGAGTGCATGCTTTCATCTTAACGTGACAAATGGGGATTTGAGCCAGTAGCTACCACCTGCGGCCGAGCAATGCGCGCAGGCCGCGGTGTTCTTTGGGAGCAGGAGCTTGCAGCATTTGAGATTCCAGGGGAAGTTCAAAGGGAGGTTCCGGGGCCTGTTCCGGGTGTGGACCCATTATGCCTGCGATCAATTTCGAGAGGCCGCTCACCCCTGTAAGCGAATGTTCCAGCCGGACACCACAGGCGAAAGAAGCTGGTCCGATTCGATTCAGATGGCATACTTCGCCGAGCAGGATATTGTCATTTAAATCGATGCGGACTAGACTGCCAATGGGAACCGCCGATTCGGTGGTGAGGCGCATTCCGCGGCCCGAGATATTCACCACGGAAGCGGGCACGTGCGTGCCGGGACCGCCGGGTGAGCTACAAAGAATCGTAAGCCCTACCCGTTGGCTGGTTTCGAATCTGTATTCTCTTCTCTCTGTCACGAACTACTTATCGGACCACGTTGGATGGATATGAGAAAATATATCATCTCAAAAAAGTGAGCCAGCACGCGAGTCCAAGGAGTCCAACGCCACCCAGCTCGATCCAGTGCCGGTATGTTCTCCAAAAATACAAGGCGGGGGGCACCGGCGCTTTCAAATTCCGGCTGGCTCCAACGCGCGTCCGGACACCCGATGGGAGTCCTTGAATGGAACGGATCAGTTCTTCACGGCCATTGCGGTCCGCAATCAGCATGGTGGCCGAGTTCAGCCCGCTGGTGCTCGCCTCCAGGCGTTTGCGAAGTACAGGCGGGATATCGTCAAGAGAGCGGTAAACCTTCGTTCGTTTGCCTATCGAGATGAAGATCGTAGCGGTCTTGCGCGTACCTGTTTTCATCCTAATTCCCTGCCACGCTTGGCACGTTCGCGTCTTCCTGTTGAGGCTCACGCTCGCCCGCATGGTCGATAATGACCTGGATAAAACCGAGCGCCGCTTTCGAGAGCCCCTTGTCCTTACGATATATTAAACCCAAACGGCGGATCATCGGCTCGGGAGCGAGCGCGACGGCGGCGAGACGGTCCAGAGCGATCTCTTCCCGGCAATTCGACACTGCCAGGAATGACAGACCCAGACCCGCCATGACAAAGTGCTTGATCATTTCAGTGGAATCGAGTTCCATGGAGACCTGGATCTCATCCTCCACCGGCTCCAGCCAGCTATTTAGGCGCGCGCGCGTCATTCCCGATTTCGGAATCAACAACTGCTCTCCAATGAGATCGTGACAGGTGACCGACTCCCGTTTCGCCATGGGATGGTCCCCCGGCATCAGTAATTTAATCTCATCGGAATGAATCTTCACTACCTGTAATTTCTTTTCCTGGACCGGAAGCTGGGTGATGCCGAAGTCGGCGAGGTTATCGACCACCGCGCCCACCACGCGAGCGCCGTAGGACCGGTCGACATGCAGTTGCACATTGGGAAACTGCTTTTTGTATTCGGAAAACACGGTGGGAAGCACGTAAATGCAAGTTGCTTCATTGGCGGCGATCAGAATTTCGCCACGGGGGACACGATCCAGTTCGTTGATGGATTCCTGGGCCCGTTTGCGGAGGTGAAGAATCTGTTCGGCGTATTCACTGAAGATCTTTCCGGACGTGGTCAACGAAATACGCGTGCCAAGCCGCTCAAACAGGGTGGTGTTCAGTTCCTGCTCCAACTGGCGTACCTGCGCGCTGATAGCCGGTTGCGTACGATAACAGGTCTGAGCCGCTTTGGAGAAGCTCTTGAGCCGGACGATCTCAAGAAAGGTATGAAGCTGATCCAAATCCATAGCGTTTCAGGCCATGCATCATCGAATTTATTTCCCGATGCAAATCCGGTTGCAGTTGAAGTTGCCTAGATTATAGCATTGGCATATGCACATACCGGACGGCTTGTTTCGTTCCAGATCGTGGTTGTTTATTCTGGCGGTTAGCTGTGGAATTTCCATGGCTGGTCAGAAAGAAATTGAGAACGGAAAGTATCTGGCGGAGGAGGTGGCGCAATGCCAGCGATGCCATACACCCAAGTTGGAGAACGGAGATCTGGATAAGTCCAAGTGGATGAAGGGCGCCACGTTGGACATTCAACCCGTGGCTACCATCAAGGCGTGGCATAAGACATCGCCGGATCTCACGCCGGCGGGCCGGCTGTGGCAAAGGTGGACCGAGGCCGGTCTGGTGAAGTTTCTGGTGACGGGCTTGGGGCCATCGGGAAATGCAGCCGATCCACCCATGCCAACTTATAAGCTGAGCCAGAAGGATGCCGAGTCCGTTGTGGAATATCTCAAGACCCTGAAGTGACTCGCAGGGTTTGCATTGCCTTCGTCCTCGCTTGCTGTGCCAATGCCGCCGCGCAGAAGCCGGAAAATGTATTGGTTGTGGTCAACCAGCCGTCGGCGGTCTCGCGCCAGATCGCGGATTACTACACGAAAAAGCGCGGTATTCCAGCCTCAAACGTGTGTGCGCTGCGCACGTCGGCTGAGGAACACATCTCCCGGGCGGCTTTCGATAAGGAGATCGCCAAGCCGCTTGCGAATTGCTTGCAGTCGAGGAGATTGCAGGAGCAGATCCTGTATATCGTCACCACCACGGGAGTTCCGCTCATCGTCAATGGAGCAGAGACGAGAGATGGCGATTATGCTTCGGTAGATTCCGAACTTACACTGCTCTACTCCGACATGAAGGGAACTCCCCACAAGTTAGCTGGGCCATTAGGCAATCCGTTTTTCGGCCAGCGCGACGTTCCGTTTTCGCATCCGCGCTTTCCAATTTATCTGGTAACCCGACTGACCGGATACGATTTCGCGGATGTAAAGGCTCTCATCGATAAGGCCCAGATCGCAAAAAATCGCGGAAAATTTGTGATTGACCTTCGGTCCAGCGAGGAAGAGAGCGGCAACGATTGGCTCCGAAGGGCCGCGCTGCTGCTGCCGAAGGATCGAGTGGTGTTGGACGAGACCGATAAGGTGCTCTACAACCAGAGAGACGTGATCGGGTTTGCATCGTGGGGTTCGAACGATAAGAACCGGCACAAGCGCCTGGTTGGTTTCGATTGGCTGCCCGGCGCGGTGATGACCGAATTCGTTTCGACGAATGCCCGGACTTTCCAGCGTCCTCCGGATTCCTGGAATATCAGTACTTTCAAGGATACGAAACTGTTCTGGGCGGATTCACCACAAACCCTGACCGCCGATTATATTCATGAAGGCGTGACGGGCGCTTCCGGGCATACCGACGAGCCATATTTACAATTCTGCCCGCGGCCGGATTATCTCTTGCCCGCTTACTACACTGGGCGCAACTTAGCGGAGAGTTACTATCTGTCAATTCCGGCACTAAGCTGGCAGAACATTGTGGTGGGAGATCCGCTTTGTTCACTGGGAAAGCCGCGGTAAGTGGCAGATAAGCGTGCAGTGAGCTTAATTAGCACTCCTGTTGCTGGCCAGCAACACCTTGCATTTCATTGAGATAGGGGAAACCGGCGAGTATGCTATCACGTCACTTACGGCATGAAAATATCATTGAGTCTTTTCTTATTCTCTTCCATAGTAACTGTGTGTTCCGCGCAGACAATTACGTTCGGCGTGAAAGGTGGAGCGATTCTGACCAACCGTCCACGTCCGGCCGGAATGACGAGAGCCGCCGGTATATTGTGGGCCCATCGTTCGAAGCCAAACTGCCCGGCAATTTTGCCGTTGAAGTGGATGCGCTCTACAGCAGGATTGGGAATTCGTTCCCTTTCTCCAGGCCACTTGGCACCAATCTGATTGTTAACAGCGGAAGCGCCACGTTAGATGGCGGCATCGTAACCACAGCGATCCGGAACCGTGGTAATTCTTGGGAGTTTCCGGTGTTAGGTAAGTACTACTTCGGAAGACGAACCAGCAACTGGAGACCATTCGTTTCCACCGGCTATTCTTTCCGCAAAATTTGGATTACGTCCAACGCGACGTACGCGTATTCAAATATAGACCAGTATCCGAATGTGACGCCGATAACCGCGTCTAAGAACAGCTCTGTATCCGATACGGGTGTAGGGGCGGTTTTCGGCGGGGGATTGAGCTACAGAGCCGGCCGCGTCAGCATTGCGCCAGAGTCCGGTATATCCGATGGGGAGTGCAGAGCTTTCCGACAAGGCGCAATCAGGCACAAATTATGCTTGGTATCCGGTTCTAATCGTATATTTCACCTGAGTGCCCTCCAGCATTCTGCACTTCTAAACAAAGCTCGACGGACTCGCGAATACGCTCCATAACGGCGTCGAGCGATCGGGCTTGCGTATGACAGCCCTGGAGTTGCGGAACAGAGGCGATATAGTAGCCATCCTCATCCCGCTCGATTACCACATCAAACTGATGCTGCATAGGTACTCCTAAGGGCCCGACTACTTAGATTTTGGCTCACTGCGTTCGACTACAATCTTGAACTTTGCGGCCAGAGCAGCGAGGGCGCCGACAGCCGCCAGTACCGGGGCGGCAATGGCGCCTAGCGCCGCGTAGGTAACCGGGATCTCCACAAACGTGTGGCCTTCTTCATCCTTAATAATGACCCGCTGCACGTTTCCTTCGTGGATCAGCGATTTCACTTTATCCACGAGGTCGCGGCCCAGTACCTGCACTTCTTCTACGAAATCCTGTAATGCCATACGTTGATCTTACGCGAAGTGAAGGAGACCGCGGGTGGTTGCCGCGGTCCCCAACCCAGTGGCTTATTGTTGACCTTGCTGCTGACCCTGCGTGCGGGCGGAATGCTGCCGCATGGTTTGATGCAGTTGATCGGCCTTGGTCTTCTGGTCAGGCGTGAGTTGCGCGTAAAATTGCGAGAACGCCTTGGCGTGGATCGCCGCAAGCTGCCCCATTACGGACCCTTGCTGGGTGGCGAGTTGCGTCAGTTCGGCGTCGGACTTCCCTGCCTTGATCGCGGCCTGCATTGCCTGATGACCCTGTTTGAGTTGGTCCACCAAGGGCTTTGCCGAATCCCGCGCCTGCTGGAAGATGCCTTTTGCGGTTTCCTTCTGGGCGTCGGTCAGGCTTAACTGTGTTGCCATCCGATCCAGCCGGTGGGCGCCCATCTGGCTACCTGCCATTCGATGAGGGCCGGCTCCCTGCCCCTTCGCCATTATCATTCCCGTGGCGAGAATGCCGGTTGCGAAAACGTTGAGTACTTTATTTTTTATTGTCATGGCTTTTTGTTGCCTCCTGATAACGATGTTAGCCACGGAGTGTAAAGCCGGTATCAAGCCCTTGTAAATGTATGTAAAGCGGCGTGTGGAAATTGTAATGCCGTGGTAAATTCGCGGGTAGGACCTACTGTTGCGGATTCTGGTTATCGATGACGATGTTGAGCTTTGCGGGCTGCTGAAGCAGTTCCTGCAGCGGGAAGGTTTTCAGGTGGAGTTTGCGCACGAGGGCAAGTCCGGGCTCGAACTCGCCATGAGCGCGCAATCGGATCTGGTGGTGCTGGATGTCATGCTGCCCGGCATGGATGGCTTTGAGATTCTGCGGAAGCTCCGGCAGCAGAGCCGCATTCCGGTGCTGATGCTGACGGCGCGTGGCGAAGACGTGGACCGGATTGTGGGCCTGGAACTCGGCGCCGACGATTACCTGGCGAAGCCCTTCAATCCGCGCGAACTGGCGGCGCGTATTCGTGCCATCTTGCGGCGGATGGAACCGAAGCCGTCGAATGGCAGGATCGAGGTGAATGGGGTAGCGCTCGATCCAGGGTCGCGGGAAGTATCCCACAATGGCCGGCCGGTGGAATTGACCACCATCGAATTCGATATTCTGGAACATCTGGTGCGGTCGGCGGGGCGAGTGTTGTCGCGGGATGCGTTGATGGAAGCCATGTACAACCGCAAGGCGACGGCGTTCGACCGCTCCATGGATATGCACATCAGCCATTTGCGGCGGAAGCTGGAAACCGACGGCCGGGCGCTGATCAAGACCGTGAGGGGCATCGGCTACCAATTCTGCCGTACCTTCGAGGATGAAGCGGAGTGAAAACTCTATTTGCAAAGACGCTGCTGTGGTCCTTGGGAACCGCCATTGTCACCATGATGGCCCTGATCGGCGTCTCGGCGTTTAACTTCAATGCGGGAGGCAAGCACCCAGCGCCGTTCAGCATGTTGCTCGCACTGCAGGTCACGGAAGCCGCGCACGCCTTCGAGCGTGGCGGGCAGCCTGCGCTGGAAAGGACGATGCGCCGGTTCCGTGCCGTAACGCACGTGGAGGGGATCTTTACCGACGCGAGTGGACGCGACCTGATTACCGGCCAGGACCGGTCCGCTCTGTTGAAAGAAATGGAGCCCGGCTCCAGATTCCCGTCCATGGGACGAAGCGAAACGGCCATCGCCCGGCGAAGTCCGGACGGCCGATATTGGTACATCGTTCTGCTGAACCGGGGGAATTGGATCAACTGGTTTGTGCGGCCGGAACACTTTGTGGTGCTGGCGATCCTGGTGTTGCTCTGTTACGGCTTCGCACGGCACTTGACCAATCCGGTACAACGGCTGCAACAAGCTGTAGATCGTTTCGGCCGGGGGGACATGACGGCCAGGGTAGGTTCTCAACGGCGCGATGAACTCGGCCAGCTGGCCCGGACTTTTGACCGTATGGCCGGCCGGATTCAGACATTGATGACGGCTGAACGAAGACTGCTGCTGGATATCTCCCATGAGCTTCGATCGCCGCTGGCCAGACTGAGTGTCGCGGTGGAACTGGCGCGTTCCGATGAAGACCCGGAAGCACACTTGAACCGCATCCAGAAAGAGGCCGACCGTCTGAATTCGCTGGTGGGTGAGTTATTGCAAGTGACCCGCGCGGAGGGAGATCCATCGCAGCGCCGGCTGCAGGACGTCCGCTTAGACGCGCTGGTGGCGGACGTGGTGGACGATTGCACCATTGAAGCCGAAGCGCGCGGTTGCCGGCTGCAACTTGGCGGGAATCAGGGCGTGGTGCTGTCCGGCGATGCCGAACTGTTGCGCCGTGCCGTGGAGAATGTCATCCGCAACGCCATACGTCATGCGCCCGCTGGAACCGATATTGAGGTCGGAGTGGGGAATGGTCCGGACAAGGCGGAGGTCATCGTGCGCGATTACGGCCCTGGTGTTCCCGAAGACGCGCTGGCGCGGATCTTCGACCCGTTCTACCGGGTGGATACGGACCGCAATCGAAACAGCGGCGGAGTGGGGCTAGGTTTATCTATCGCAAAACGTGCCGTGGAACTGCACAAGGGGCGCGTGTCGGCGGTGAATGCGAATCCCGGACTGATCGTCAAGTTGGAATTGCCCGTGGGCGTGGTGGCGGAGCATGACGAACCAGTGCGGCAAACCGTCTGAGCACTATTTTTTAAGCACCTTCACGCCTGCCGGCAGGTTGAACAACTCATCCGGAAGATCCGCGTTGATAGTGACAGATTCCGAAAATATTTCGAAGATCTTTTCGCCATTGCGTTCGCGAAGCATGTTGAAGGGCCACTGCACGCCATCGCCTACATCGCGGAATTTCGTAAAGAGCGTCACTTCTTCGATCTTCTCTTTGCTCTCCGGGTCCCGCCGGTAATACACCTGCCGCATGGGCAACTTGGTCAGGTGATGGAACGCCACGCTGATCACGTTATTTTGCGCGTCGGTGATGTCCACCATTTCTACAGGGGTGTTCGAGAGGATATCCGATCCACGCGATTCAATGGTAAGACCCGGCTCATCCAGCCTCTCATGCAGGATGTAAAGAATGTTGTTCAGCGTAGTGGCTTTGTAACGCGCGAACGTATCGGCGGGCAGCGGTTTTGCTCCACGATAGGTGAGTTGATAGCCTTCATTTTCCAGGAACAGAACATTGCTGTCTTCCTTCTTCCCGAAAGCCTGCCGCTCGCGGAGATGTAATCCCTCGCGCTTGGCGGCACCGGGATTATTATCGTATCTGGTGTAGATTTTCGCGATAGAAAGGCCGGTGAGCCGCTCGCGATAAAAGGAGTACACCCGCCCCGTCTCAACGCGGGTTCGCACGTTGCGGAACTTTTCACCGCCAAGCGCGGTCAACGCTTCATTGACTACTCGCTTGCCCTTCTCTTGCTGAGTCTCCCCGGATAGAAGCGCAGCCGACAGTACAACCAGCCAGATTGCTTTCATGGTTTCTTGCTCAGATCCTCCGGCTTCAGGCCGGTGTTGAGTTTCCAATCGCGCACGGTCACATCGGCGAACTTCTTGCCGCCCTGCTCAATCGCGATCCTGAAAGGAAGCTTGATTCCGTCCACCACCTTCCAATCGGAAAAGGTTTCCTGCACCGGATTACCGGAGGATTGATATAGCTGTTTGATCGGCAGCGAGGAGGAGGGGTCGAGTTCCACCGTGACCTGATGCCCATTTTTGTCGGAGATCTCGATCTTGTTTTCGCCCACGGCATTCACCGTCCGGCCGGAATCCCTGTCGCTCAAAAGCAGGCTGAAAATTTGCCGGAAAATTTCCATCTGAACCTGCTGGATTACAGTATCTGGCATCGGCATCTGGCCCTGAGGAGTTTGCAGCCAGCCAGTTGCGCCATCGGAATAGGCGATCACTTTTCCAAATGGAAGCTCTTGAGTTTGCCGGAACTGCCCTGGCAGCAGCGACTGGTTCACCTGCTTCGCCTTCATCGCCCCTTGTCCGGTTTGCAAATCTACGTCGGCCGTTTCAGTCACGTCTTTAACGGCGGCAAGCTTGTCAGCGCCGCCAACAGCTTGTTGCACGCGGCCGAGAAGCGCCTTTCCCTTTGCCAAGTTGGCGGTGTTCGATTGGGCGGCAGCCTTCACCGGCTCAGGAATGGTGAGGTCGATGGGAGTGACCTTCCCCAACGTGGTGAGGGGCTTTCCGAAATCCTGCGGCTTCCCCACGGCGACTACGGTGAATTGCTCCGGTTTGATGTATTCTTTAGCCGCAGCCAGAATGTCCGCCTTCGTGACGTTCTGAATATTTTTTTGGAACTGGAAGATGAAGTCTTTGGGATACCCGTAGTATTCATAAGTCACAACCCGCGCAAGAGTCTTGCTCGGATTATCGAAGTTGAAGACGAAACTGTTCAGCGCCGTTTCTTTTGCCGTCGCCAGTTCCTGGCCGGTCACTTCTGAAGTTCTGATCCGCGCGACCTCTTCTTCCGCGGCTTTGATAGCGTCCAAGGTGTTAGCCGATTTCGTGCTCCCGCCAATACGGAAAATTCCAGGGTGATCGAAGTTCGCTCCCCACGACGCGCCGATGTTGTACGCATATCCTAACTCGGTTCGTACCCTCCGGAACAGACGGCTGGAGAAGCCGCCGCCCAGAATATCGGCCATCACTTCCAGCGCGGGATAATTCTTGTCCCGGAAAACGCCGCCAAGCTGTCCGATTTCAAAGAACGTTTGCGTGATGTCGTTCTTGGTGGCCAGATAAATCCCCGGCGAGGGAGCTCCCTTCACTTGCGGAAACGCCGGCACCGGCGCTTGTTTGTCATTCCAACCGGCAAAGAGCGCTTCCACCTTCGCCTTCATATCGGCGGCGAGGAAATCACCCTGAATCGCAATGACGGTATTGGCGGGAAAGTAATAACGCTGGTAGAAGTTGACCAGATCGCTGCGCTGGATATGGTCCAGATCCGTGTACTCCATCTCGCGTCCGTAAGGTGTATTCCGGCCGTAGACGATGTCATTGAATTCACGGCCAGCGATTCCGGGTGCATCGTCGTTCCGGCGCGCGATGGCCCCGCGAAGCTGCCCTTTCAGCAGATCCAGCTTTTCCTGGCGGAACTGAGGCGCGGTCAGCACTTCGCGGAAAACGGCCATCACTTCATCCGTGTTTTCCCGGAGACAATTGAACGACACGCGGCCATTGGTGAGGCCAATGCCACTCTCCACGGAGGCCGCCAAATTTTCGACCTGCACGTCGATCTGTTCACCGGTTTTCGTCTTTGTTCCACCGGTCCTCATCACCGATCCGGTGATCTGCGCAAGCCCGGTCTTATCCGGCGGATCGAATAGGCTACCGGTGCGAACCAGCGCGAAACCACTCACCAACGGCAGTTCATGATTTTCCAGCAGGTAGAGCTTGATCCCGTTCGGAAGCTGATACGCCGGTATATCGGGAATCTTTACTTCCCGCAGAACCGGGTATTTCAGATCCTTGTAAGAGGGCGGCTTGTACGTAGCCGGCGCGATCTGCCCCAGCAAGACACCGGCGAACAAAACCGGCATGAGCGCTCGTGAGAAGTCACTCCAGTTAAACATTCTCACTTAGCTACTCCTTTCCCGTCATTTGTCTTGACGTTTGGCGGCACCGGCACATGTGTATAAGCCACGGTTCTGCCACTGTCGACGAAATACTGCCGCACCACGCGTTGGACGTCGTCCGCGGTCACTTTGTTTATCAGGTCCATGCCGGTGAACAGAGTTCTCCAGTCGCCGTACTCCACGTGATAAAACGCTAGCTGCGAAGCGAGTCCCGAATTACTGTCGAGCTGATGGATCAGACTGGCACGCAATTTGGTCTTGACCCGCTCCAGTGTGGCGGGATCCACTTTCTCCGTCTTCAGCCGGTCCAGGATGCCATAAATGGTTTTCTCATTTTCTTCGATATTGTGATCCGGCGCAGGCACGCTGAAGAATTGAAAGAGATTAGGATATTTACCGGATGGAACGGTGGCAGCCGACTCAGCTTCCAGCGCAAGCTTCTTTTCCGTGACCAGCTCTTTATACAACAGCCCGGTGCGGCCGCTGGACAAAATCGCGTTGATGACGTCAAACACCGGGTCGTCTTTATCGGTTTGATTAGGACGCTTATAGGCGATGGCCAACAGGGGCTGACTATCGCTATCCAGCAGAGCGCGCTTTTCGCCATCTTGCGGCGGCTCCACTGTGATCATGGGAGGTGGCGGAGGGCCGGCCGGAATCGACGAATAATACTTATCGGCGAACCGCTTGGCTTGCGCGGGATCGACATCGCCGACAATCGCAATCGTGATGTTGCCGGGCGTGTAGTATTTTCTGAAAAAGCGCTCCGCATCCTTGGCGCGAAGGTTTTCAATGTTACTCGCCCAACCGATCAGGTCCCTATAGGGCTCGGCCATGAACGCGGTGGCCTGCAGTAACTCCTGCAGCTTGCCTTGCGGGTCAGATTCCACACGCATCCGGCGCTCCTCGCGCACCACGTCGCGCTCTTTATAGAACTCGCGAAAAACAGGCCGGCGGAACCACTCGGATTGCATCAGGAACCAAAGCTCAATGCGATTCGAAGGCAGGCTGTAGAAATAGCTGGTGGAATCCGGCGATGTGCTGGCGTTGAATCCGGCTGCCCCGTTCTCGTCTATCACGCGGATATATGCGTTCGGTTCCACGTAGCTGTTGGCTTTATCAATGGCTTCTTTCAATTTCGTTTCAAGCTGCTGTACCTTGGCGGGGCCGGCCTTGTTTCCTTTCCAACGCTCATCGTCCAGCTTGTCGTAAGCCGTTTCCACCTCAGCCAAGGCTTTCTGTTCCTCAGGCCAGTTCTTGGTTCCGACCGTGGTGGTACCCTTGCCGATCATGTGCTCAAACATGTGAGCCATACTGTGCTCTCCGGACGGGTCGTCCACTGTGCCGACGTCCACAAACGAGTGGAACGCAACCACTGGGGCGTCGTGCCGTTCGAGCACAATGAAGTGCATCCCGTTACCGAGCGTAAATTCGGTGACTCTCTTCTCGAAATCTTTCAGGTTCTGTGCCCGCATGAGCAGCGGGACAAGAAGCAATATCGACATTCGCCATAAGACGGGATGGAAGCGTTTACGTGGAAGCATTGATTTCAGTGTAGAGGAGGTTCAGGCCATTTTGGCCATATTCCTTCGACGTACCGCCGCGTGCTTTGGTGTCACCGCCTTGCCGTCAATCAGGCATAAAAAAGGGGACCAAGCCCGAAGGCCGGTCCCCATATTGTTGCAACCGATTCCGCTTTAGTGCGGGTTGATACTGCGGAAACGCACCGTTACCGTGGTGCTATCTTGCAGACCGGCCGCATTGCGGACCGTCAGCTTGAAGACGTAGTCGCCAAACTCTCCGCCCAGTTGTACTCTAGTTTGGGCCTGTCCCTGATCGAGAATGGCCGAACCGGTACCAAGCGGTTCCCAGGTGTAGGTCAAAGGGCCGCCGGCTGCGTTGGTGGATTGCGAACCATCGATAGTGAGGAGCCGGTTGAGCGTCTCAATGGTTGATGGTCCGGTGATGATCGCCACCGGCGGAGGCGCTGGAGTGACGGTCACCAGAATGCTGCAAGTGGCCTGCGTATTGTTAGCGCCATTCGCAGTCACTATATAGGTGGTCGTAGCAGCCGGATTCACAGTCACTGGCCCAGTGAGGGTCGCGCTGGAAACTCCGCTGATGGCGACGGATGTGGCATTGGCTGCCGTATAAGACAGAATCACCGAATCACCCGGTTTGGCTGCCACCGCGGGGCTCGCCGTGCAAGCGGTCAGCCCTACGGCGCTCACAGGTGGCGCGGCGGTCACAGTTACGGTAGCGTTCGCCGTCACATTGCCGGTCTTGTTGGTAGCTGTCAAAACGTAGGTGGTGGTCGCCGTTGGGCTCACAGACTGTGAGCCGCTGTTCTGGACAGTACCCAGAGTGGAAATCGACACATTGGTCGCGTTCTCCACACTCCACGACAAAGTTGAGGATTGGCCCGTCTGGATAGAGATCGGGTTGGCTGTAAAGCTTACGATGCGTGGAACGGTGCCCTGCGCCACGGTAACGACCACGTTGCAGGTTACAGGACCGCGCGCATTCGTAGCCGTCAAGGTGTAGGTGGTGGTCGCGGCGGGGGTAACCACTTTCGACCCACTCGATCCCACTGTCCCGATGCCGTTGTCGATAGACACACTATCAGCATTCGCGGTTGCAAAGCTGATGGTGGCACTCTCACCAGCCATGATGTTCATCGGTGAGGCCGTGCAAGCCAGGAATTGTGCTGCCGGCTGAACTTCTACTGTAATGGTGGTGGTCGCGGTCGCTTGGCTCGCGCGGTTACGCGCGGTCAAGACATATTGGGTGGTGGTAGCCGGCGTGACGGCACGCGTGCCGTTCTTGGCGTCCACGGTTCCGAGTCCGGTGATGGTCACTGAATCGGCGTTTAGCACTTGCCAGTCAATGGTGGACATCTGGCCGGCGCTGATGTTGGTTGGGCTGGCCTGGAAGCGGACGATCTGCACCTCCTGCTGAGTGGCGGCCTGCAGCGTTGTGACTGAGGTCCGCGCGATGCCTTGCGCGCCCTTGTCATCCTTAACGGTCAAGCGGAAGCTATACGATTGGCCCGTTACGGCCTGGAACGAAGCGGTCGCCGCATTCATCCCGGAGATAGAGACTGCCGGGCCGGCAATCTGCGACCACTGATAAGTGATCGGGTCGCCTTCCGGATCAAACGAGCCGCTGCCGTTCAGTGTAACTGTGCCGGCCGGAATACCGAGTTGGTCTGGACCTGCATCGGCCACCGGAGCTTGGTTGCCACTGCGAGTACGCCGGGTCAGCATTTCGAAACGAACGCGGGGGATATCAACCGGAACGGCATGTTGAATTCCGTTGTAGCCTTCCAGGTAATCCTTAGGATGCATAAAGTTTCCGAACTGGAAACCCGCTACAACGCGGCCGTTGTTGCCGGAACCGACAAACGTCTCGTTCATTCCGCCTTCCAGCGTGAATGCAAAGCGATCGCTGAGCGGGAATACAAAACGGAGCGTGCCACCTGGCCGGTCCGCACTACCCCGGCTCTTTAGATATCCAAGGTTGCCTTCCAGATAGGTGTTTTTGACTAGGCCGACTGTCGTGCTGGCGCCGATCTGATCGATGATGCTGAGGTACGTCTGATCAAACACATTCGAGGCACGCAGACCGTTGATCATCGGATTGGTTTCATTGATTACCGCGCTGTTCATGAAGCCTTTAGTTCCGAATATGCCCACCTTGCCCCGGCTAAACAGGTAATCCATGGTAAAGGACGCCTGGCCTAGAGTGCCGGAATTCTGCATACCGCGCATGCTGACTTCCTTGAAGCTGGCAAACGCGCCCGCTTGCGCCCGTGGGACAAAACGGTTCACAAGACCAATATCGAACTGGCCTTCCTGGCGGTCGCGGAAGTACATGTATTCGCCTTGCGCCTGAATCGCGAACTGTTCCTTGAACGGCTGGAAATATCGTGCACGGCTGCTGAACGTGAGGTCACGATTCTGATCGAGGCCCGCGTTGATTCCAAGAATCGAAAACTTTGGCATTCTCGCCTTTTCGATCTGCTCGGAGGTACGGGTGTCCACGATCGATGCAGTCTCGGTGCTGGTCAGCGGCTTGGGCTGCGCCTTTACGTATGCGTCCAGATCGGCTTGCGCCTTTCGCAGATCGGCAAGCTCCTTCTTTAACGCATCGTTCTCGCCCTTCATGCCGCGGAGTAAGTCAGCAATCTCATCTAACTTATCAAGCCGCTTCAAGATATCGTCGCAGCATTTCTTCTGCGCATCTAAAATCGCCTGCGGATCGATGGCCTTGATCGCCTCGCCTATGCTGCCCGCGCTAACAACCTTACCCTGTCCGTCAGTAACGGTTAGCATCACCCGGCGATTCATAAATCGCCCTTCTTTTGAAGTACCGGAAACCTTCGGATTACGCTTGCCTTCGGAAGCGGTGGAAAGCTGGCCGTCCGACGCACCGTACTTTACCAGGAACGCTTTTACTTCATCGGCGCGTTTCTGTCCAAGCCGGTCATTGTATCTGTTAGAACCAATCTTATCCGCATGACCTTCGATTTTGACTTTATAGTCGGTGTGTTTTTGAAGCAAATCGGCTAATCGAAGCAGGCTAGGATAACCGTCTGTCAATACAGCAGAATTAAACTCATAATTGATCTCTTCCCAATCGTCTTTGGATGCGGTTGTATTGAGACCCTGGGCATACAAACACGATCCAATTACAGAGAAGAGAAAAAGTAAACTGGCATATTTTCTCATAGAACTTTCCCCCTGATATTCTTTTGTGACTCCGCCGGCCTGAAGCAACAGGGCCGATCTGATCCAAGCATACACTAAATCGGTTGATAAGACTCCCAAAAATCCACATAGTTTCACCTTTTCTTTGCTATTGTGGTACAGGCTTGCCGGATGGGTGGCCGCTCGCTTCGGCGGGAGGAAAGTCCGGTCTCCATAGGGCAGCATGCCGGCTAACGGCCGGGGGTTCTCGTGGGAACGCGAAGGCTACGGACCAGTGCCACAGAAAATATACCGCCATCCGGGAAGTAAGGAGACTTATTAACCGGGTGGTAAGGGTGAAAAGGTGCGGTAAGAGCGCACCGCGTCCGGAGTAATTCGGATGGCAGGGAAAACCCCATGCGGAGCAAGACCAAATAGGGGAGGAGGAGCGGCCCGCTCCGTTAAACTTCCGGGTAGGTTGCTAGAGCCGGGCAGTAATGTCCGGCCCAGACGAATGGCCACCACCTCGCAAGAGGTACAGAAACCGGCTTATAATCCGGCAAGCCTAAAGTGAAAGTAAAGAATCGTTCAACGTGACAAAAGCTGAACTTGAGTCCGCACTCGCTACTCTCGAAACGCTTATCCAAATATTCGCCATATTGGTCGCGGTCGGGATTGTCGGGGAGGTCGGCTTCGGTGTTAGACATTGGATATTTAACCGAAGACTACAAGCGTTACAGCACATCGAAGATGTGCAACAGCAGGCCGAAAGATCGCAACTAAACCAACAGGCTGGAAATGCCAACAAAGAAGCCGGAATCGCCCGCAGGGATGCCGGTGCCGCCATCGAACGCGCCGAGGCGTTGCGACTTGATATAGCGACTTCAAGCGAACGCGCCGCCAAAGCCGAACAACACGCGGCGGAAGCAAACCTCGAATTGGCAAGGTTACGGGACCCTCGAAACCTGCTCCCCGAACAGCAAGACCGCGTTATTGCTGCATTAAGGAAATTCCCCGGACAAAAGTTTAGCTTTAGCGTATATCCCGATCCAGAACCATTGGCGCTCTTACGCGTCATAGATGCGCTACTGAAATCCGCCAGTTGGGAAAGAGTGCCATCGCAGATGGGTGCCCTTACGGTGGAGGCGTCAGGCTCGACAGCAGGAACAGCATATGACAGCGGAGTAGACGCGCTCATTGCACCCGACGATGGAAACTCCAAGCCGGCATTGTTGGCCTTGGGTCGGCCTTCACCAAGGAGGGCCTATTTTGCGCACCGCATACCAACGATGGACTGACTGGTAAGAACCCAAAAGCAATACTAATTAACGTTGGCAAAAAGCCTCAATAGCCGATATCGAATCGTAGGAGTAAGAGTAGATACGTACTTGATACGCGAAGTATATTATGGCCCTTGTTAGCGCTCCGCGAAAAAGCCGGCCCGTGCCGGGCTCGATTAGCCGGCATGGAAGGAGCGGCTGATCGGTGGATGGGCCGGGGCAGAGTCTGATTTCGCGTTCCAGTGCTGCTGCTGGGAAGATGGTTTTAATGGCGAAACTCCCGCTGCGCAATAAGTTATGGAACTGGACAGGATTTCGTAACCGCGAAGATCAACTCTCCATCGTCCTCAGCCTTGTTATCGGCGTCGTAGTTGGGCTCACGGTTGTCGCCTTCATCCTTCTTACTGGCCGAATGGCCGCGCGTATGTATCCCGCGGGAACGGCGGCGTGGCGCCGAGTATTTATCCCCACCGCGGGTTCCCTGCTAACTGGATTTCTCCTGTTCCGGTATTTTCCGAACGCCCGTGGAAGCGGAATACCGCAAACAAAGTTCGCGCTATTCATCCAGGACGGATATATTTCACTCCGAACGGTGCTCGGCAAATTTCTGTGTTGCTCGGTATCGCTGGCGAGCGGCATCGCGCTTGGCCGTGAAGGCCCCTCGGTTCAGATCGGCGCCGGCATTGCTTCCGTGCTCGGCCGGCGCTTCGGGCTTAGCGCCGCGAACGTGAAATCGCTGGTTCCGGTGGGATGCTCGGCGGCTTTGGCTGCCGCATTCAATACACCGATTGCGGCCGTGCTGTTTTCACTCGAAGAAGTGCTCGGAGATCTCCACGCACCTGTCCTCGGCGCGGTCGTCATCAGTTCGGCAACTTCCTGGATCGTGTTGCACCTGATTCTGGGCGATGAACCACTTTTCCACGTCCCCGCTTACCAACTTGTAAACCCGCTTGAATTCGGAATATATGCAATTCTCGGCGTCGTCGGTGGACTGGGGTCGGTCTGTTTCGTGAAGCTGCTTTTACAATTGCGGATCTGGTTCAAGCGGCTCCCGAAATCCACCATATGGCTGCAACCGGTGGCTGGAGGTCTGCTGGTCGGCTTACTCGGCTGGTTTATGCCTGAGGTGCTCGGAGTTGGCTATGACTATGTGGACATCGTACTTGGCGGAGACTTCCCGCTCAAAACTGTAGCGTTGCTTGCGCTGCTCAAGGTGATTGCAACTCCCGTCTGCTATTCGTCGGGGAACGCCGGTGGTATCTTCGGACCCAGCCTGTTTATTGGCGCGATGATCGGCGGCACGGTCGGAAGTGTGGCGCATACGTTGTTTCCAGGCGTCACGGCCAATCCTGGAGCATACGCGCTGGTCGGAATGGGGACGGCATTTGCAGGAATTGTGCGTACGCCGCTCACGTCGGTAATTATGATTTTCGAAATGACACGGGATTACTCGATCATCGTGCCGCTGATGATCTCCAATCTGATCAGCTTTTTCATTTCCCAGCAACTTCAGCGCGAACCGATTTACGAGGCGCTCGCCCTCCAGGAGGGCGTTTATCTCCCGACCGCGGAATCGCGCGAGGCGCTTGCCGGTATCCGGGTGAGCGAAGTGATGCACACAGAGGCGGAACCGCTCTCCGCCGATGCGGATCTGAAGACGGCCAAACTGCATTTGGACCGGGAGAAGCGAGCATCCTGGCCGGTGGGTGATCGCAACCACCTTCAAGGCGTGATCAGCGCCCGCGAGATCGAGACGACGGAAACTCCGCTGAGTACGGCGGGTGCTCTGGTCAAGGCGAGCGGCAATTATCCTTATGTCCATTCCGATCATCCCTTGAGCTACGCGCTGGAACGCATGGGAGCGGCCGGCGTGGATGTTATCTCTGTGGTGAGCCGTGCCAATATTCATCAGATGTACGGCATCGTGACGCTTGCGGATATCCTTTCGGCGTACGGAATCGCCGGAGAAACACAATGAACACCGTGGGACGAACCAAGCGGCGGACAGCTGCGCTGGTGACCATTGTCGCCCTGGTGATTGCGGCTTTGGCTACGCTCGATTGGTTTCTGGAGAATACGCAACATTTGGAATTACAGAGTGAGGCCCACGGATTTTATCTGGAAGGTTCCCGGCTCCTGACGGACGGAAAACCAGATCGGGCCGTGGACCTGCTCCGTAAAGCGCATGCTCTCGCGCGTAATAATCGCGATTACCAACTAGGGCTGGTGCATGCGCTCATGACCGCCGGGAAGATAGCGGAAGCTGAGCCTCTGCTGGACGATATTCTCCAGCGCGACCCCAATAATGGCCGCGCAAATTTGAGTGCCGCGCGATTGATGATAACGAAGGGCAACATTGCGGACGCGGAGTCCTACTATCATCGGGCGATCTACGGCGCGTGGTCCGGCAATGCCGCTCAGAATCGCGTGTCAGCCCGGATGGAACTCGTTCAACTTCTCGCAAAAAGTGGCAGAAAGAAGGACCTTCTCGCCGAGCTGCTTCCGCTCGAACAGGAAGCCGGGAGTGATCCGGTCGTTCGAAAACGGCTGGCGCATTTGTTCCTCATCGCGGGCTCGGCAACGCGTGCCGTCGAAACTTATCAGACTCTGATTCAGCAAGACCCGAAAGATGCGGAGGCCTACTCGGGCCTGGGCGAAGCCGAGCTGGAACGTGGACGATATCGCGCGGCGCAGTCGGCATTTCTGGCGGCCTTCCGCGACAAGCCGGGGGATAGCACGATCCGCCGGCAGATCGAACTGTCCAGCACGATGAGCGCGTTGGACCCCACTCCGCGCCAGCTAACGTCCATGGAGAAGTATCGCCGAGGTCTGCATCTGCTGGATCTTACCCGGCGCGATCTCGAACGATGTATCGCGCAGCAGCCCGCAGCCGGTTCCCCGGAGCAGGCTCAGCGTCTGCTTGCCGAAGCGGAGCAAGCCGTTTCTGGCAAGGCACCCGCGCGAGCTACAAATGAGCTCGCCGAAGAGAAATTGGCGCTGACCCAAGCGATCTGGCAGGTCCGGATAAAAGCGTGCGGTCCGGCTACCTCGACCGATGAACGGCCGTTGTCTCTGATTGTGGAGAAGCTTACGCAGTAACCTTTGGGGTTACCCTACGGTGGCGCGTGCAAGGTGAGATGTAGCGCCTTTTTCGGAAGACGATGATTTGCGAGAAAGCTTTCCGTGAGAGTGCCGCCACGCCATGCTCACGATCCTGACCATTTCTCTCCGTTCGAAAGGCTTGGGCAATACGTCGTAGCCGCCGAAATTCAGTACATCAGCCCACAGATTTTCATCGGCATGGCGTGAAACTACCAAAAACGACGGCGCCGCCGGAAGCTCCCGGACGCTGTTGAGCAAATCTTTCCAACCGCCATCCGGAAGATCCCGCTCACAAATGATCACAGAGAGGTTTAAATCTTTGTAGTAACTAGCAGCCTCATCCAGATTCGAAGCATGGTTGATATCCCAGCATTCGTTCCGGAGTATCTGCCGAACTGACAAGTAATCGTCAATCTGCGGACTGACGATGAGAATTGAAATTTTTTCCAGAAGAGGCACTTTGGTATGCAATTTTTTCGCGGTCGGTAGCATTTGTGGAAATCCTCCAGCTTAAGCTGTTGATCCGGACCCTATGTTGCGAAACTAAGATGAAACACCGTTAATCTTGCACCTGAACTTCCACCCATTATCATAACAGCGTTGGCAAGCGCAAGTCGCGTAGATCCGTCAAAAGCAGATCCGGATTGCAGAGTTGTAGCTCTTCAGCGGAGACTACGCCCGTGGCCACCGCGATGGATCGAACTCCGTTCCTTTTGGCCGCTTCGATGTCGTTGGGGTGGTCGCCGATCAACGAAACCTGAGTGCCGCGATCCAGCAAGCCCGCGCGCCGGGCATGCTGCAAAGCAATCCGGACGAGACCTGTACGGCTCGAAGCCATTTCGGCGAAAGCACCGAACTGGAAAAAGTCCTTGAGGCCGGCGTGCTCCATCTTTTTCCAGCCGATACGGGTCAGATTACCAGTCACCAAGCCCATCGAGACCTTACGGCGGTGAAGCCGCGATAGCAACGCCCGGACCCCTGGGCATACCTTGCTCTCAAGGTTCGGGCAGAACTGCGCATAAAAATTCTGCGCATGCCTCACAATCTCCGGCATCTGCCGGCGGATGAGGGCGCGAGAAGCCCCGGCATTCCGGAGCATGATGGCAAGAATGTCACAATCGAGCATTCCTTGCAAGGGGATTTGGTCAAGTGTGGTTGCAATCCCGGTCACCCACTGGACAGCAGCCACAAGGGCTTCCCTATGATGCGGGCCCGCCTTTCGGATCAGCGTTCCATCAATATCGAACAGCACCAGCGCGTTCAAGGGAAGCATCCCCTTTAATATAAAGCGAAGCGCGCTAGAATAGCGTAAGATGCAGGTTTTACAAGCCGGTTCGCACAAGCTCTTGCTGCTTGAGCTCGATCTGGATTTCGTCAGCAACATCGCCAAGCAGGCCGGGTTTGAATTCAAGCTAAAGGAAGGCGCCCGAAGTCTCACCCTTGAGCTGACGGCGCTCGACAGGCAAGCTCCTTTGCTGCTGTTCGACGCCGCTGACCCTGGTAATCTTGGGTGGTTCTCGCGATGCCAATTCTATGTGGACGGGAACAGCGGAGCGGTACTGCAAACCCCGATCTCGGTGGCCAACCTGAAGGATCGATCCGGTCACACGCTCGCCAATTCTATACGCCTGCAAATCATCAAGGAATTGCCCGTCACCTTCCGCCTGCCTGGGAAGCAACCCGTAACCGAGCAGATGATTTACGCCGTGCTTTACAACCTGTTAAATGCGTTGTTGAACATTGGCGTCGGGGTGTGCGGAGGCTCGATTGTGAAGCCGTTGGCCGGCAGGACCGAGAGCTTCGGCGCACGGAACTAGTCCTTGCAGGATATCCCCGGTATCCTCCGTACCGGGTACCCGATTAGTACAATATCGAACAAATGACCGGCACATATTAAACCCGCCCGTGGCATTCTTTATTTGGCTGGGGTTTGGAACTCGGAGGTCACTTCTCAGTCTGTGCCCGCAGGCGGCTGGCTCTTACGAGCCAGCCGTTTTTGTTGCTGCCAGGGCATGGGCGACCGCGTCGTCCACCTGCTTTTGATAAGCTGCCAGCAATTCCGGCGTTTCCGCTTCAAAGCGCATCACCAACACCGGTTGCGTATTTGAGGCGCGCACGAGTCCCCATCCTTTTGGAAACAGTACTCTCGCGCCGTCAATATCGAATATCTTATGGGTTTTCCGGAAATGCGCGGCGACCTTCGCCACCACTTCAAACTTGATCTCATCGGGAGTATCCACGCGAATCTCGGGGGTGGACACCAATTTGGGTAGATGGGCGGTTTGAGCTGACAGGGGTTTGCCGGAGTTCGACACGATATCGATCAAGCGGCACGCCGCGTACAGGGCATCGTCGAAGCCATAGTATTGGTCGGCAAAGAAGATGTGCCCACTCATCTCACCGGCAAGTTCGGCATGCTCCTCCTTCATCTTGGCCTTGATGAGCGAGTGGCCGGTTTTATACATAATGGCGTTGCCGCCCAGTTGCTCGATACCGTTATAAAGAACCTGGGAGCACTTCACTTCCCCGATGAAGGTAGACCCTGGCTTGCGGGTGAGGATCTCGCGAGCGTAAATGAGCAGGAGATAATCGCCCCAGATTATCGTGCCGTTCTCATCCACCGCGCCGATGCGGTCGGCATCGCCATCGAAGGCAATGCCGAGTTCCGCGCCGTGGTCCTGCACTGCCTTTTGCAGATAGGCAAGGTTTTTCTCGACTGTTGGATCGGGGTGGTGGTTCGGAAATCGGCCATCCATGTCGAAGAACAGCTCGACCGCATCTACATTGAGTTTCTGTAAGAGCCGATGTACCGGGGGACCGCCGGTTCCGTTACCGGCATCGAATACGACCTTGACCCGCCGTTTGAAATCAAACTTCGAGGCGATCTCAGCCACGTAGGGAGTGACGATGTCATATGCTTTGTGGCTGCCCGGGCCTGTTTCAAAATCCTGGGTGGTGGCGATGCGCAAAATCTCCTGAATTTCATCCCCGTAGATGGTGCTTTTTCCGGCCATCACTTTGAAGCCGTTGTACTCGGCCGGATTGTGACTGCCAGTGATCATGACGCCGCCATCGGCCTTCAAATGAAATACCGAGTAGTAGAGCAAGGGCGTGGGGATAACTCCAACGTCCGTTATATTGCATCCAGCAGCCAGCAATCCCTGCAACAACGCCTCATGAAGCCGAGGGGAACTGAGACGGCAATCACGGCCAAGATGGATGTTCTTGCCCACCTTGCGGACAAGATAGGTGCCGATGGCGTGGCCGAGCACCTGAATGTCAGGACTGAGCAGGTCGGCGCCGGCAATGCCGCGAATATCGTATTCGCGAAAGATGGTCGGTTTAAGCATAAATTTGAAGGTAGCAGTATCAGCCGCGACTGACAAACGGATTCCCGTCGATGATGAATCGCAAAGGCAATTCCGCGCATTTCGTAATTCCGATACGCGGTGTGGTCTTGATCTTGAAATCCGGCGCGGATGTCTGCTGTTGCACGAGCAACGGGCCTTTCGTGACATCGACGCCGTTCAAGGAACGGGTGATGCCTAGCGCCAACGTGAGCTTCCCGGGTCCGGATGCCAGAGCTTCGGGCCGTTTCGCGGCGGGGCGGCGCTGCTTCATAATATCGATCCCGCGCTTGGGTTCGATGGCGCGAACCAACACGCATCCCGGGCGGCCTTCGGGCTCGGCCACCAGATTCAGGCACTGGTACATGCCGTAGATCAGGTAAATGTAAGCGTGCCCAGCGGGGCCAAAGATCACGCGGGTGCGATCGGTGATCCCGTGAGCGGAATGGGATGCGAGGTCGTCGCCGCCGAGGTAGGCTTCGGTCTCGACGATGATGCCTGCGGTTTCCCCGTGCACAAGGAGTTTCCCTAGCAAAGCCTTGGCGACTTCAATGGTGGATCGTGTGTAGAACTTGCGATTGAGGATTTCAGCTTCGCGCATATTGCCTCAACCGTAGATGGTAGACGGCCGCGCCTGTGGCGATGGTGGCTACTGCCGCGAGTGAAATCAGCGGGCGAATCGCGATGCCGTAGAGTGTGATGCCGATGCCGACGGACAGGAAAATGGCCGGGACCAGAGGGAAGGCGAAACTGACGACGCGGAGCTTTTGCCAGTTCGGCCTCCGGCGGAAGATGAAGATGGAGGCAACCGAGAGCACCGCGAAGAAGTTGAGGGTGAATCCGATGTACAGGAACAGTTCGGGGAATGGGGTGAGCGTCATCAGCATGGCGCAGGCGCCCTGGCACAAGATGGCAACGATGGGAGTATGGCGGCGCGGATCGACTTTCGCCGCTACTGAGAAGAATGCGCCGTTCTTCGCCATGGCGTAGTAAAGACGAGGGCCGATGGTGATCATTGCGCTGACAGTGGAGACAAGCGACAGGGCCATGAGCCCGCTGAAAAGGCCGGCGACTCCGGGACCGAACAGCAACGATGCCGCGAGGGAGCCGACCGCCAGCACGCCTTTCATCTCCTCCAGCGGGGCGGCGTAGATGAAGACTGCGTTTAATCCGACATACAGACAGGCAACGATCACGGTACCCAGGGTCAGGGCGATGGGCAACGTACGGGCCGGCCGTTTCAGTTCTTCCGCTACGTAAGTGGCGGCATTCCACCCGCTGTAGCTGACGTAGATAAAGAAGAGACTCACGACAAATTGTTCGGCGAGCGGCGCGGCCGAGGTGCGGCTGGCCGGCGTGGAGAAATGGCTCCAATCCCCGGTTCCCGAGACGAATCCGGCGACGATAAAAGCCACTATGATGGCGACGCTGGTTCCGGTGAGTGCGTTCTGAATACGCCCGACACGTTTCAGTCCGAGGCAATTGATCAGCGTGAAGACCGCGATGAGCAGGGCTGCCGTGAGTTGCGCGTGTGCCTTGAAAGCCGGAGAGAAGTAACCAATGTAGCCGGCGAATGCGAGCGCGGCCGCGGCTATGGGAGCGGAGAAGCCGGCGAAGAAGGAGACCCATCCGGTCATGAAGCCCCAGGTAGGCCCGTAGGCGCGAGTGAGATAGACGTATTCGCCACCGGAGCTGGGGAAGTTGATTCCAAGTTCTGAGTAGCAGAATGAACCGGCCAGCGCGCAGATGGCGCCGATTACCCAGACCAGTAGTACATATTTAGGATCGCCGAGCTGTCCGGCCAGGAAGCCGCCGGCGGTAAAAGCTCCGGTGCCAACCATGTTGGAAACGACAAGGGCGGTGGCCGTGGTGACGCCGATCTGCCTGACCAGGGTGGACGCGGACTTGACATGACCGATCATGTTAAGCCGAGCGAATATCCTGCAAGGCTCTGGCCACCATCACAAACCATGATGGATCCAGTGATGTAGGTGGCGGCATCAGAGGAAAGGAACAGGGCGAGATCTGCGATCTCGTTCTTTGAGGCGAAACGGCGGAGCGGAACTTTGCCGGCGACATTGGCGCGTGCCTCGTCAGTGGGCGCCAGACGGCGCATGCCTTCGGTATCGTCGACTGGCCCCGGAGAGATCACGTTTACGCGGACGCCGGCTGGTCCCCATTCGACAGCGAGGACTTTCGAGAGCATGTCTACTCCGGCTTTGCCGGCGCAAACGTGGGCCTGGAATGAGATGGGATTGAAGGCGTGGGTAGCTGAAATACAGATGATAGACGCGCCGGGTTTGCGGAGATATTCGTATCCGCCACGGCAGGTGTTAAAGGTGCCCAGCAGATCGATATCGATGACGCTTTTGAAACCGTTTGCGGACATGCCGAGTACGGGTGCGGGGAAATTACCGGCAGCGCCGCAGACCAGGATGTCGATTTCTCCCCAAAGATCGCGGGTTTTCTGGAAGCCGGTCTGGAGGGCTTCGTAGTCACGGACGTCGGCCGAAAAGCTGTCGGCTGTGCCTCCGGCAGACCGGATTCCGGCAGTTGCCGCGTCGAGCTTTTCCTGTTTTCGGCCGATGAGCATGACGCGGGCGCCGTGCCCGGCGAAACGTTCGGCGATCCGGAGGGTAATACCACTGCCACCGCCGGTGAGCAAGGCAACTTTATCCTTTAATAGATGGTCACGAAAGATGCTGGACATGGTGGTTAAGTGGCGCGAAGGGGTTCTGTACGAAACGCAGCCAATTCGTAGCCAGCATACACCTTCTCAAATACTGTATCCCATGTTGGGGACGTGTTTGTTCCTCATATAGTTGCGCCGATTATGAACCCTTGTTAATCTGCTCTTCTTTAGTAGCGCAGATGTGTTCGAAAACTTCCCGCAATTTCTCGGTGGCCTGTTTGGAGAACATGCCGGAGAGAGCGGAGACGGACGCGACACCGTAGGGGTTGAGGTTGGCTGTTGCGGAGTCGCCGGCACCGGTTATGAGCCCGGCGCGGAGGACGAAGTATACGACAACCGCGAGGGAGGCTCCGATACCGGGGCGCAGGAAGTACCACCAGGCCCAACTCTGGACGAGGCTGCGGTTTCCGGCGTAGTCGACGAAAGATGTGGCCAAGTGGAGATAACTTCCGAGAGCTCCCGCCGCAGCGGCTGTGATCAGGTAGCGGCCTTCGGGGGAAAAATAGCTTGGGCCGGCAGTGGTGAGGGGAACTGGCCACACTTTGACCAGTATTGTGAGCAGCGCCACATTCAGCGCCACAATGTAGGCCGCGACTAAGGATTGCAGCGGCAACGGCATGGGTACAGACGGAAATTCTTCATTCATAACACCCCTTTGACAGCTTGTTCAGACCTGTCTTTCCGGTTTCAGATTAGAGGCAGGCGTGCGGGGTTACCGCAGAATTTCTGGTAAATAGCTGAAACGGCGTCAAAAATAGCGCGATAATTGTTGGGACTGTAAAAAGTTCGCCGGCGGCGGAACAGGCGGCGGAACAGGCGGCGGAACAGGGAGGATGGTGAGTTGCCTTGGCGCCGATTACCGCGAGCCCAGGATTTGGATTGGGGCGTTCGGATGATTTTGGGAACGGGTGCGGGGCGGCGCCCGGAGGCGCAGGAGGTTGCTGAGGGCGCGGTCAAAGCTGCGGCGGAAAGTGGACTCGTAGCGGAGACACAGGGACAGGGTGTTGAATTATTGGCGAGCGAGGTATAGGCTACGGCGGTGCGGGTGGGCTCGTCGATTATCGCTTCGTCGATCCCGCCGTGTCTTCGGGTCCATACTTCTGCGTTAAATAATTCAGCAGGGCAGCGCGATTGTTCACCCTAGCGCCCATGCTCACCATCTTATTCAACTCTTGCTCCCATTCTTCCCGAGAGAGCCGCTGAGCACGCACTACTTCGAGACTGTGGCACCGCACGCAGCTTCGCTTCAGATCCGCCGCAGAATTTACCGCTGGACGTGTTTGGGCCGATGTCATTCCAATAATCAGAATGCCTAAGGGGAACAGTTTCGTCATTCTCAGCTATTCTTCAGGTTACTATGTTCCACTGAGAGGAGATTGCGTGAGACCCGGTGAACTTCAATGTGGTTTTCGGACAGGACCGATGAAAATTCGCCGCCTACTGGCAGGCATTGCTCTAAGCTGTATCCAGGTGTTTGGCCAGGTCACCCCTAGCCAAGTTCCAACCGAAATCACCTTGCAGGATGCCCTTTCCAGGGCACGGCAGTATGGGTTGCAGATCGAGGGCGCGAACATCGCGTCCGCGCTGGCAAAAGAAGATCGCGTGCAGGCGAGGGCCGGACTGCTGCCATCCGTCACCGCTTTCAATCAGTTCATTTACACAGAGGGTAACGGGACGCCGTCTGGCGTCTTTGTCGCAAACGACGGCGTACATATTTACAACGAACAGGCACAGGTACACCAGGAATTGTTGTCTGTTACACGCAGGGCCGACTTGCGGCGCGCGCAGGCGGCGGAAGCCGTGGCCAAGGCCAGGATCGACGTAGCGGCGCGCGGTCTCAATGTGACCGTGGTGCAGGACTATTACGCCATTGTGGGTGCTGCGCGCAGGTTGGCCAACGCGCAGCGCAGTCTCACCGAAGCGCGAAGTTTCCTCGACATTACCCGCAAGCAGGAAGCAGGCGGTGAGGTGGCGCACGCCGATGTAATCAAGTCGCAAATACAGGCCCAGCAGCGGGAACGCGATGTTCAGGAGGCCCGTCTGGCGATAGACAAATCGAAGATCACTCTCGCTGTATTGATCTTTCCGATTCTCCAGCAAAATTACAATGTGGTGGATGACCTTCAGAACATCGCATTGTTAGCGCCAGCGGCTGAAGTGGAAGCCAAGGCTACAGCTACCAGCCCAGATATTCGTGCTGCGCGTTTCAGCTTGCAGGAAGCCGGATATAGCACGTCCTTGGCCCGATACGCATATCTTCCATCATTTGCGGCCGACCTCTTTTACGGCATCAACGCCAACCAGTTCGCGGCGCGCACCAACTATCCAACGCAGGATACGGGGCGCAGCACTCTTCCGAACTATCTGGTGCCTAATCGCCAGAATTTAGGGTACTCGGCGCAACTCACACTGAATATTCCCGTCTGGAACTGGGGAGCGATCCGTAGCAAAGTCCGCCAGGCCAGCCTCAGGGAGCAGCAGGCCCGGCTGGATCTTTCGCTGACCGAACGCCAACTGCAAGCCAACATTGCATCTTCTTATCAAGAAGCGCAGACAGCGCAGGCTCAGCTTGAGTCCCTTCGTAGTTCGTCGGACCTGTCCGCCGAAAGCTTGCACCTTACGGTGCTCCGCTATGAAGCCGGCGAAGCTACCGCGCTCGAAGTAGTGGATGCGCAGAACACGCTTGCACAAGCGCGTTCCGCATATGACGATGGACAAGTACGTTACCGCCTCGCCGCCGCAAACGTGCAAGCTCTCATGGGAACCTTCTGATGAAATACAGGATCGCTTTGCCAGCCATCTGCCTGATGCTCGCCGGCTGTGGATCTAAAGGTGGCGATAAAACAGGAACGGCGGTTCCCCCGGAACAGGCCGCGACACCCGTGCAAGCCGTCTCTGCCACCCGCGATTCCATTGAGCGCGTGGTGAACGCGGAAGCGATTCTTTACCCGGTAAGCCAGGCCAATGTGACTTCTAAGATCACCGCGCCGGTGAAGAAATTCCTCGTCAACCGGGGCGATCACGTCAAACAGGGACAACTACTCGCAATTCTCGAAAATGGCGATCTTGCTGCCGGTGTGGCGGAAGCAAAAGGAAATTACAACCAGGTCTCATCGGCGTATCGCACCACCACTGCGGGAACCATGCCGGACGAACTTACTAAGGCGCAGACCGATGTTCAAACCGCCCGTCAAACGCTGGACGCGGCGCGCAAGCTGTATGAGAATCGCCTTAAGTTGCAGAAGGAGGGCGCGCTCGCCCAAAAGTTGGTGGACGATGCGCAAGTTGCGTTGGTAGCGGCCCAGAGCCAGTACGAAACCACGGAACGCCACCTGCAATCTCTCCAGAACGTAAGCCGCGGCGAACAGGTGAAAGGCTTACAGGCGCAAGTGGATTCCGCCAAGGCCCGATACCAGAGTGCCGAGGCGCAACTCGATTATTCGGAAATTCGCAGCCCAATTGCCGGTGTGGTTGCCGACCGGCCGCTTTACGTTGGTGAAACGGCCGCAAGCGGAAGTCCAATTGTCTCTATCATGGACATTTCCCAGGTGGTCGCGAGAGCACATGTCCCCATCAAGGAGGCGGCTGGAATTCTGGCCGGTAAACCCGCCACCATCACGGCGCCGGATGGGACCGAGGCGAAGGGAAAGGTGACCGTGGTCAGTCCCGCGGTCGATCCCAATACAACCACCATTGAAGTCTGGGTACAGGCCCAAAATCCAGGGGAGCGGCTGAAACCCGGCACTACGGTTCGCGTTGCCATCCAGGCGGAAACCATCCAAAACGCCGTGATTGTGCCTGCGGCCGCGCTGCTTACCTCTGAGGAAGGCGGCGAAAAGGTGATGGTTGTTGGCCCGGATTCGCTGGCGCATGAGCACAAGGTCGAAATCGGAGTGCGCGAGCAGGACAAAGTGCAAATTGAGAAAGGCGTGCGGCCCGGCGATCGCGTGATTACAGTGGGCGGCCTGGGACTTGAAGATAAGGCGAAGGTTGTAATTGAGACACCCAAGCCGGACGAAAAGGGAGCGGAGAAGGCTGGGCCATGAGTGAGCGTGGAATCGCAAATCCTCCCGCTATCGCCACGGAAGCCGAACACTGGAGCGCCCGCTACTCCAGCCCCATCATTTTCGTCATTCTGACACTGGTGGCGGTGGGCGTCTATCTCACTTTCACTATCCCGGTCTCCGTGTTTCCGTCCACCGATTTCCCCCGCATTGTGGTCGCAGTGGACAATGGCGTCGCCCCCATCGATCAGATGCAGGTGATCGTCACCCGGCCCATTGAAGAGGCCGTGAACAGCGTGCCCGGTCTCGATCATGTACGTTCCGTCACCAGCCGGGGATCGGCAGAGATCAATCTCTATTTCAACTGGAACGTCGATATGTTTCAGACGCTTCAATTGGTCAACTCCGCTATTGCGCGTATTCAGTCCACCCTGCCGCCCACCGCGAAAGTCACCGCCAACCGTCTCACGTTCGGGACATTCCCCATCATCGGGTACAGCCTCACCTCCGCTACCATCCCGCAAACGCGTCTCTGGGAACTGGCAAGCTATACCATGAAGCCGAGGCTGAACCGGCTTCATGGCGTTTCGACCATAGTAGTTCAGGGCGGTCAGGAGCCTGAGTTTGAAATTCGCCCAAGTCCAGCCAAGCTTCTGCAAGCGCAAAGCACGGTTCCCGGCCTGCTGGACGCGGTTTCAAAAAGCAACTTAATTGATTCGCCTGGGCTGCTGGAACGCAATCACCAGCTTGCGCTCACACTGGTGACCGGCCAGGCGCACACTCCGGAAGAGATTGCGAATATCGTGGTGAAGACCACCCCTGCCGGCGTTCCGGTGCGTATCGGCGATGTCGCTACCGTGTCCGCATCCGTGCGTCCCGTTTACACAGTAGTGACGGCCAACGGCAAGCCGGCGGTGCTTCTGAATATCTACCGGCAGCCCGACAGCAACACAGTCGCCGTCGCCGCTTCCGTACACAGTGAGATCGAATCTATTCGAAAATCCTTACCGCAAGGCATTGAACTGCATCCGTTCTACGATCAATCCGAACTCGTGCAGGATTCCATTAAGAGCGTGCGCGACGCTATCCTTATAGGGCTGGTGCTGGCCTCCATCATCCTGGTGCTGTTCCTTCGCGATTGGGGCAGTTCTCTGGTGGCGGGTCTTGTGATCCCGGCAACCATTGCCATCACCATGATCGCCCTGCGGGCATTAGGTCAAAGCTTCAACCTGATGACTCTCGGCGGACTGGCGGCCGCAGTGGGTCTAATTATCGACGATGCCATCGTTGTTGTGGAAAATATCGTGCTTCACCGCGATAGTGGCCAGAGCCGTGCCGAGGCAATCCGCAGCGCCATCCGGGAGATCCGCATTCCGTTGGTCGGTTCCACCATCGCGCCGATTGTGGTTTTTCTGCCTCTCATCAGCATCACCGGAGTTACAGGTACGTTCTTTCGCGCGCTTGCGTTGACGGTCGGCATCGCGCTGCTGACGTCTCTTGCACTGGCACTGACGTGGACGCCAACTCTTAGCCACTTCCTGCTCGGCGACCGGAAGCGGGCCGTCGAGACACAGAGCCACCAGAATGGACCATTGATGAGCCGCGTGATGCGAGCTTATGAATCTTTGCTGAAGGCGGTTCTCGCTTTCCCCCTTGGCCTGGTGCTGGCGTGCGGACTGCTGATCGCAGGCTCATTCTTCTGCTACCGTGCCCTTGGAACGGATCTGCTGCCGAGCATGGATGAAGGCGGTTTTATTCTGGATTACCTGATGCCCGCCGGTTCCTCTCTTGCCGACACCAATCGAGTGATTTCCTCTGTCGAGAAACTGCTCCACTCCGTTCCGGAAGTGGAGAGTACTTCCCGCCGCACCGGCCTTCAGTTGGGCTTTTCGCCTGTGACTGAAGCCAACACCGGCGACATCAGCGTAAAGCTCAAACGCGGCCGCAGCCGGGGAGTGGAGGAGATCATTGCCGATGTCCGGGGTCAGGTAAACAAGAAATTTCCACAGCTCGACACCGAATTCATCCAGCTCTTACAAGACATGATTGGCGACCTGACCAGTTCGCCCGAGCCGATTGAGATCAAAATGTTCTCTTCGAACGCCGATCTGTTACGAACCTGGGCCCCAAAAGTGGGCGATGCAATTAAGGCGATTCCCGGCGTGAAAGACGTCAAGAACGGGATTGAGAACACCATCAGCGGTCCGGCAATTGTCTTCGATGTGGACCCTGTGGTTGCGGCACGCTCCGGTTTCACTCCGCAAGAGATCGAGTTGGACGCCAGCGCCATCCTGCAAGGCGAACCCGTGCCCACGCCGGTGATCGTGAACGATCGTGCTTATACGTTGCGAATCCGGTTTCCAGAGGAGACGCGCCAGTCTCTGGAGGCAATGCGCAACACACTCCTCACAAGCGCAACCGGAAGAACCGCCACGCTCGGGTCACTCGCCACTATTCGCGAAGAGACCGGGCAGACCGAGATTCGCCGTGAGAATTTACAGCGCGACGTGGCGGTTACCGGGCGTCTGGAAGGTCTGAGTCTGGGCGCCGGGGTTGCGGCGGTGCAGAAAGTTGTTGCGGACCTCCATATACCCTCGTCGATCCGCGTCGAGTACGGCGGCACCTACCAGGAACAGCAGCGCTCGTTCCACGATCTGGTCGTCGTGCTAGCTCTTGCCGTGGTGCTGGTTTTCACCGTACTACTCTTTGAGTTCCGCGGCATCGCCGCTCCGGTGGCCATCGTGGCATCCGCGCTGCTTTCCACATCGGGCGTGTTTTTGGCTCTTCTAATCACGGGAACCAGTTTCAACATTTCGTCGTTCATGGGGCTGATCATGGTGATCGGGATTGTGGCGAAAAACGGCATCCTGCTGCTCGACGCGGATCAGAAATTCCGCTCCGAAGGCTGCGCTCCGCGTGACGCCATGATCCAGGCAGGTGAGCGGCGGCTCCGGCCCATTCTGATGACCGCGCTCGCCACGGTTGCAGGAATGATACCGCTCGCGCTCGGACTCGGCGCGGGCTCGCAGATGCTGCAACCGCTCGCCATCGCCGTCATCGGTGGCATTCTGGCATCCATGCTGCTCTCGCTGGTCATCACGCCGGCGGTGCATTTCTACATGTCCCGGTCCTAGTGCTTAGTTGCATAAGTTGATAATCGTATTCCGCAGCTGACTCCCTTTGACCTCGCGCTTGCGCCAGCGGAACGGTTTTGGGTTCTGATTGTGCTTTTGCGCAAAAGCCGCGATTGAATCTCGCAGTTGATCTT